>NZ_CADCWT010000209.1 GCF_902806485.1 Candidatus Frankia alpina
CTCCCCACGACGCCGCTTCGGCAGTGTCTCGTGGGCCGCCGGCGGCGAGGCCGCAGCCGGCTCGCCGGGTACGTCGGCGCGCGGAATCGGCCCGGTCGGGTTGTCCGGAACAGGGGTGCCGGGCGCGTCGGATCGGCCGGCCGCGGCATCGCCATCCAGTCCGGTGCGGCTTAGCCCGGTGCCGCTTAGCCCGGTGCCGCTCAGCCGGGTGCCGTCCGGGGCGGGGCGGTCGAGCGTGCGGACCGTGCCCCCGACCGGCGCGCCGGCTGCGCCTGCCCGCGCCGCTGTGCCCAGGGCACCCGTGGTCGCCCCGATGGTCTCGCCCATGGGCATCCCGGGCGTGGCGGGGTTCGGCCGCGGTTGGGCGATGAGCCGGTGGGGGATCATCACGATGACACCGGTGCCGCCGCGCGAGGACGGCCGGAACGACACGGTCAGACCGTGCTTGCGGGCGAGCACGCCGACGACGGCCAGGCCCAGGCGGGTACCGGACAGCGTGGTGAGATCCAGCGGCTCCGCCGAGACCGCGGCCTCGGCGCGGCGCAGCGCGGCGGGCCCCATGACCAGGCCGCCATCCTCGATCGTCACCACGATGCCGGCCTGGACCTCCTCCACATACACATGCACCTCCTCGGAGGGAGGCGAGAAGCTGGTCGCGTTGTCCATCAGCTCGGCGAGGGCGTGCATGACGCCCTCCGCGGCATAGCCGGCGACCGCGACCGTGCTCGTCGAATGCAGGCGGCCCCGCTGGTAGGCGCTGATCCGGTCGACCGCGCCGCGCAGGATGCTCTCCACCACGATCGGCTTGGTCCACCGACGTCCGGTGCGGGCGCCGGTCAGCACCGCGATGCTGTCCGCCAACCGGCCCGCCTGGGCGGTCGCGTGGTCGAGGCGAAGCAGGTCGCCGAAGACCTCCTCGTCGTGGCGCTGCTCCATCTCGCGCAGGTCCGCGAGCATGCTCGTCGCCAGCGCCTGCACCCGGCCGGCCGCATTCGCGCACGCGGACATCGCGGCGGCCCGCATCCGCTCGCCGCGGCCGATCTCCGTCGCGAGCGTCCACAGGATGCGCCGATGTGTCTCGCGCGTCTCGCGGTCCCCGTCGCCGATGCCCGAACCCGCCGCGACGTCCCCGTGCCCGGCGACGCCCGCCTCTCGGGCGATGCCCGTCGCGCCGGCGGCGCCTGCGGGTGCGGCGATGCCCGCGTCGGTGGCACCCGCGGTGCGCAGGCCGCCGGCCTCGATCACCCCGCCGGCCTCGGCCACATCTGCCAGCGCGGCGTCGGGCGAGGCGCCGTCACGCAGCCGCTTCACCACCGCGGGCAGGATCTGGTCGGCGAGCTGGGCGGCGCGGATGTTCTGCGTCTGGATCTGCATGTGCGCGCCGGCGAGCCGGGTCTCCAGGTCGGCGACCCTGCTGCGCAGCCGCCGCACGGCCCGACCGCGGCCGAGCGCGAGCGCGCCGGCGGGCAGCACGACGGCGGTGGCCGCCACCGCAGACACGATCACCGGCGGCGGGTCCGGGCCGGCGGTCGCGGCGCTCGCCCACGCCGACGACGGCCAGCACGGCGATCAGCAGGACGAAGGGCCCCTGATCGGTCAGGGCGCGGGGGCCGCGGCGGGTGGGCGAGGCGTGGGTCGGCATGGGGCGGGTCCTCGTCAGCGGCTGGTGGCGAGCACGCGTGGATGGTCCGAAAGGCCGCCGAAGGCGCGCCGTGGGTCGTGGTCACGCGCGGGGTGGGACGTGTGTCGACCCAGATATGTGACTGGCACGGTTTCGACCCCCCGGTCTCGTCTTTGTCGCCGGTCCCATCTTTGGACGAGGTCTCAGGCCGTCTGCGGCGGCCGGCCCAGGCCAGCGGCGATTCGGACAGCGTAGGCACGCATGCGCGGCCTGCCGACGGTCAGCAACCAGCATTGAGCGGGACGAGCGACCTCTAGTGGCAGGGATGGGTCAGTGTTGTCCCTTGATGGTCCCGGAACGGTCCGGGACCATCCGGAGACAAGGGGCGATTCTGCCGGAGGCGGCGGTGTCGGATATGCGCAGGCGGCCTACATCGCGGGCCACACTCCCGAAATGTCACGTTTGCGGGGAGCATTGATGGCGATTTGGTGGCTTCTGACCGAAGCTGACAATGTCGTGCCATCGTCTCGACGATTCGTCGCTCATCGGCTTCCGGCGACACCTGCGCCCGCGCGGACCCGTCGGGGGCGGTCTCTGGCACTTTCAGGCCATCGGCAGAGCCGGGAAGGCCCGCGCGTCGGCGACAGGCGCGGCGCAATGCGCTCAGCGACCCCGGGGCGCGGCGGCGCCGAGGTAGGGCAACAGCGCCATCTCGGGCACCTCCCTGGAGCACGGCGTGATGGCCGGGCGACGCCTATCCGTGCCCGTCGCCACGTCCAGTGCGACTCACCCCGATTTGGCGGCAAACCGCCGATCCTGCACATCGTTGATTTCAGGTAACGCTAAGCATCTACTTCGGCCGGGTGGTGGTCACGTGGGGTGACGGGGATCGCGGCCTTCCGCCCCCAAAATGACCGTTCGGAAGGAGACTCTCGTGAGTAGAAGGCATTCCCCGGCCCGTGCGGCCGCACTCACCGCCGCGCTGGCCGCCGGAATCGTCGCCGCCATCCCCGGCCTGGCCGGTGTGGCGAGCGCCGCTCCCGTGGCCCCGGGTGCTGTGGCTACCTCGGTGCGCCCGGTATTTTTCGGCGACCTGTCGGCGATCGGCCTGACGACGACGGGCTATCTGGCCCGCTTCGACACCGCCTCACCCTCCCGGCTGGTGCCGATCGGTCGGGTCACCGGCCTCGTCGGCGGCGACACGAGCCTCATCGGGATCGACTACCGGGTGCAGAACGGCCGGCTCTACGGTGTCGGCAACCTCGGCGGCATCTATGTGATCAACACGTCCAACGCCGTCGCAATCCTGGTGTCGCACCTCACGGTGGCGCTCAGCGGCACCGCCTTCGACGTCGACTTCAACCCGGCGGCCAACCGGCTGCGCATCATCAGCAACACCGGCCAGAACTTGCGGCACAACATCGACGACCCGGCCGGTACCCCGCCGATCAACACCACGGCGGTCGACACGCTGCTGAACTACCCGCCGGCGGTCACCGCGGCGACCGGCCTGACCGGCGCCGCCTACACCAACAACGACCTGGACCCGTCGACGTCGACCACCCTGTTCGACCTCGACACCGCCCTCGACCAGGTTGACGTCGCCTCGCCGGCCAACTCCGGTCAGCTCGTCCCGACGGGGCGGCTCGGCCTGCCCGTCGTGGGCAATGCCGGCTTCGACATCTTCACCCAGCGGTCGAACGGCCGAGCGGTCGGCAACCGGGCCTTCGCGACCCTGCTGATCGGGACCTCCTACCGCCTGGTCGAGATCGACCCGCTGACCGGGCGGGTCCGCTTCCAGGGCACGTTCCCGCGCAACGGCCAGGTCTCCGACATCGCGATCCCACCAACCCAGTAGGGCGGGGCTCCGGGGGGGGCCGCCGAGACTCGCCGGCGGCCCCCCCGGACGAGGTCAGCTCCGCTTGCGACCGGAGCCGTCGAGGGTGATCTGGTCGCCGGTGACGATCCCGGCCCGCCGCAGCGCATCGGCGATGGCCCCGTCCGGCGCACCACCGCGCCCGCCCCGGCCACCACCGCCACCGGCGCTGCCCCGGCCGCCACCTGCACCGCTACCGGAACCGGCGCTGCCCCGGCCACCACCGCGTGCGCCGCTTCCCCGGCCGGCCGATCCGTCCCGGCCGCCGGCGCCACGGCCTCGGCCGCCCGCATCGTCCCGGCGCTCACCGCCGGCCTCGTCGCGACGCGCGCCTTCCCGACCCCCCGTGCCGGCGTTGCTGCCGCCGGGGCCCCGCCGTTCGCCGCCACCAGCGCCACCAGCGTCCCCAGCGCCGCTGCGGCGCCCGGAGCTCCCCGAACCGCGCCCCGCGCCGCCCGCCGGAGCTCCGATCTCGTCGTCCAGGCGCAGCGTCAGCGAGATCCGCTTGCGCGGGATGTCGACATCGAGAACCTTCACCGTGACGATGCCGCCGGGCTTGGCGACCTCCCGTGGGTCGCTGACGAAGTTCTTCGACATCGCCGAGACGTGCACCAGGCCGTCCTGGTGCACGCCGACGTCGACGAAGGCACCGAACGCGGCCACGTTCGTGACGGTGCCCTCCAGCGTCATCCCGGGGACCAGGTCCGCGAGGGTCTCGATGCCCTCGGTGAACGCCGCCGTGCGGAACGCCGGCCGCGGGTCGCGCCCCGGCTTCTCCAGCTCGGTGAGGATGTCGGTGACCGTCGGCAGCCCGACGGCGTCGTCGACGAACTCGGTCGGCTTCAGCGACCGCAACATGGCGCCGTTGCCGATGAGGGTGTTCAACTCGCCGCCGGTGGCCGCGAGGATGCGCCGGACCACCGGGTAGGACTCGGGGTGCACGCTGGAGCCGTCCAACGGGTCGTCCCCGCCGCGGATGCGCAGGAAGCCGGCGCACTGCTCGAACGCCTTCGGCCCGAGCCGGGGCACGTCCCGCACCGCCTCGCGGGTGCGGAACGGGCCATTGGCGTCGCGGTGGCGGACCAGGTTCTCGGCGAGGCCCGCCCCGATTCCGGAAACCCGGGTCAGCAGCGGCGCCGACGCGGTGTTGACATCCACCCCGACGGCGTTCACGCAGTCCTCCACCACGGCGTCCAGCGACGACGACAGCCGCGCCTCGGCCAGGTCGTGCTGGTACTGGCCCACCCCGATCGACTTCGGATCGATCTTGACGAGCTCGGCGAGCGGGTCCTGTAGGCGACGGGCGATCGAGACCGCGCCGCGCAGCGAGACGTCCATCTCGGGCAGCTCGGCCGAGGCGTAGGCGGACGCCGAATACACCGACGCCCCCGCCTCGGAGACGGTCACCTTCGTCAGGGACAGCTCCGGATGCCGGCGGATGAGGTCGTCGGCCAGCTTGTCGGTCTCCCGGGAGGCCGTCCCGTTCCCGATCGAGATCAGGTCGACGTGGTGCTCGGCGGCGAGGCGGGCCAGGGTGGCGATCGAGGAGTCCCAGCGGCGGGCCGGGACGTGGGGATGGATGGTGTCCGTGGCGACCGCCTTGCCGGTCGCGTCGACCACCGCGACCTTCACGCCCGTGCGGTACCCCGGGTCCAGGCCCATCGTCGCCCGGCTGCCGGCCGGTGCCGCGAGCAGCAGGTCGCGCAGGTTGGCCGCGAACACGCGCACGGCGGTGTCCTCCGCCGCGGTCCACAGCCGCATCCGCAGGTCCACCCCGAGGTGGACGATGATGCGGGTGCGCCAGGCCCAGCGGACGGTGTCGACGAGCCAGCGGTCCGCCGGCCGGCCCGCCTCCGAGATCCCGAACGTCTCGGCGATCCGCTGCTCGTAGCTCGTCGGCCCGGGCACGGGCGGGGCGCCCGGCTCGGTCGGGGTGTCCGGCTCCAGGGTGAGGTCGAGGATCTCCTCCTTCTCGCCCCGGAACGCGGCCAGGATGCGGTGCGAGGGCAGCGAGGTGAACGGCTCGGAGAAGTCGAAGTAGTCGGCGAACTTCGCGCCGGCCTCCTGTTTGTCCTCCCGGACCCGGGAGACGAGCACGCCACGGGACCACATCTGCTCCCGCAGCGCGCCGATGAGGTCGGCGTCCTCGCCGAACCGCTCGACGAGGATCGCCCGCGCGCCCTCCAACGCGGCGCCGGCGTCCGCCACCCCCTTGTCCGCGTCGATGTAGCCGCTCGCCGTGCCGTGCGGGTCTCTGGTGGGGTCGGCCAGCAGGGCCAGCGCCAGCGGCTCCAGGCCCGCCTCACGGGCGATCTGCGCCTTCGTCCGCCGCTTCGGCTTGTACGGCAGGTAGATGTCCTCCAGGCGGGCCTTGGAGTCCGCAGCCAGAATCTGCGCCTCGAGGGCGTCGTCGAGCTTGCCCTGGGCGCGGATGGACTCCAGCACCGCCGTGCGCCGCTCCTCCAGCTCCCGCAGGTAGCGCAGCCGCTCCTCCAGGGTGCGTAGCTGGGTGTCGTCGAGGGTGCCCGTCGCCTCCTTGCGGTAGCGGGCGATGAAGGGCACGGTGGCGCCCCCGTCGAGCAGGTCGACCGCCGCCGTCACCTGCCCCTGGCGCACGCCGAGCTCGTCGGCGATCCGCTGATGGATGGACCGCTGCGGGACAGATGTCGTCGTCACAATGCCTGATCCGCCTTCTCGTCCTCGTCGGTGCTGTGCGCGATCACGGTGCCGGGCCGTCCGGCCAATCCGCGCTGACTGCGAGACTACGGGCGATCACCTGCCGCTTTCCGCTCGGGCGGTCATCCGGGCTGATCCGTCGGCCGTCGCCGATCGGCGACGGTGCGGCGATCGGCCCGAGCCGCCGGCGGCCGAGGTCATCCGCCTGGTGATGGCTGGTCCGGTGTGATCCAGTGTGATCCGTCCCGTTCGATTGCGTTGCTCGGCATATCCCATTGGTTCGACATGACCTATGATGTGCGCGTGCGCAGGGGGGATGGGGCCGCGAGTGCGGGACGCTGTTATTCTCCGCATTCCAGGTCCGGCCCGGTCGGATACGGTGCGCTCGCACCGGTGCCGTCCGCCGCCGGTTTGCGACGCAGGGCGGCGGAGTGAGTCGGGAGAGTGCTCTGGGCCCCATCCGTGGCTCGGCCCTCAGCCCGACCGGTGTCGATGGCATTCGGCACGAGGCCTTTCTGTACCACGGTGACGTCGGCTTCCTCACCGCGACCAGGGATTTCATCCTCGCCGGTCTGGCGGCGGACGAGGATGTTCTCGTGGCGGTGACGCGGCCGCGGACGGCGCTTCTCCGTGCCGCGCTCGGTCGAGCCGCGAGTCGGGTCACTTTCGTCGATATGGCCGAGGTCGGCCGGAATCCGGCGCGTATCATCCCGGCCTGGCAGGAATTCCTCGACCTCGGGATCGAACGGGGTCGGACCATCCGCGGGATCGGCGAGCCGCTGTGGTCCGGGCGATCCGTCCCCGAACAGCGGGAATGCATGCTTCACGAGGCCCTGCTCAACGAGGCGTTCGTGGCCCCGCCGGCCTGGCGGCTGCGCTGCCCCTACGAGGTGACCACGCTCAGCTCGCTGACCGCCGACGAGGTGTGGCAGACCCATCCGGTGGTGGTGGACGGCGGGCTCGGTCGCATCAGCACGCGCTACCGGCCGCCGGCCGGACCGGCCACTGCTCCCCCCGCTTCGGTGACGGCCGCTGCCGCCTCCGTCGCCGTCGCGGTGGCCGACGCCTCTGCCGCAGCCGTGGTGGCCGATGTCGGCGTCACCTCTGCCAGTGCCACCTCTGTCGCCACCGCGGCGGTGGCCGACGCCGCCGTGGCCGTCGCGGCAGGCGTTGCCGCCGGCGCAGGCGGAGGGGCCGATCCGCAGGCCCGGCCCGGCGAGGCCACCCGCTCGGATCCGCTTTCCGAGCTGCTGCCGGAGCTGGGCCAGCCGCGGGCCGAGATCGCGTTCGGCCCGGCTGACCTCGGTCTGGTCCGCGCGGCGGCCATCCGCGCGGCCCGCGCCGACGGGCTGGGGGAGGACCGAGCCGGCGATCTCGAACTCGCCGTGCACGAGGTCGCGACGAACAGCATCCGCCACGGCGGCGGGCGGGGAGTCGCGCGCTTCTGGATCGTCGACGGCTGCCTGATCTGCGAGGTCACCGACTCCGGTCAACTCGCCGACCGGCTCGCCGGGCGACGGCGCCCGGACCTCAACCTCAGCGGTGGGCGCGGGCTCTGGCTCGTCAACCAGCTCTGCGATCTCGTGCAGCTCCGGTCGGGGCGTGCCGGCACGACCGCGCGGATATTCATGTACGTCTGACCGGCCGCGGTGCAGATGCGCATGCCCGGCGGGATTAGTCAACAAGGAGACGTCGTACGCGTTGTTCATGCCGATTGCGGACCGTTACGCGTTGAAGTACACCGTCCCCCGCGGATTGCTGCGCGGAATCGCCACCATCGAGAGTAACCGGGACCCGGGCGCTCGATCCCTTCTGGGCGCTCGACTCCACCGCCCGGGCGATGCGGGAACGATTTGATTCCGACCGCTGGGGCCACAACTGAGCCTTTCCCGGTAACGTTTCGTCGCTTTGCGTGACATCAATGTTGTGTTGGTGT
>NZ_CADCWT010000210.1 GCF_902806485.1 Candidatus Frankia alpina
TCACAAATCGACGCCGGGAATGGCTCAGTGATGACCGACGAGTACCCGCCGTTCCGGCTCGACTCCGGCGGGGCCGAACCGGCGCCCGACCAGGACCCGGCCCCGGTGACGTGAGACCGACCGCCGAACTCCCGATCGGACGTGGCGATGCCTGACGTGAGCACCGAAATACCGGGAAACAGCCCTCCGAACACGGATCCGATGATGTCGGATCCCCAGGAGCCCCTCGCGCTGCTGTTCCGCGATCTGCGCAGCGGTCCGGACGGGCTCAGCGGCCGGGAGGCCGCCCGCCGGCTCCTCGCCGAGGGCCCGAACGAACTGTCGAGGCGGCGGAGGCTCACCTGGCCGGGGGAGATCGGCCGCCAGCTCGTGCACCCGCTGCCCTCCTGCTGTGGCTGGCCGCGTTGCTGGCCCTGCTCTCGGGCAGCACCGTGCTCGCCGCCGCGATCGTCGCCGTGGTGCTGCTCAACGCCGCGGTCGCCTTCGTCCAGGAACGGCACGCCGAGCACGCCGTGGAGGCACTGAGCGCCTACCTGCCGCCCCAGGCGACGGTGGTCCGGGACCGCGTCCAGCACAGCATCGCCGTCCGCGAGCTCGTCTCCGGAGACCTGATCCTGATCAGCGAGGGCAACCGGATACCGGCCGACGCGCGGCTGCTGAGCGGCTACGTCGAGGTGGACCTGTCGATGCTGACCGGCGAGTCGGTGTCGGTGCCGCGCTCGGCCGGCGAGGAGCCGGACACCGGCCCCTTGCTCTCCGCCCGCGACCTGGTCTTCAGCGGCACCACGTGCACCGCCGGCGCCGCGCGCGCGATCGTGGTGTCGACCGGCATGCGCACCGAGATCGGCCGGGTCGCGGCGCTGACCGAACGGGTCTCCCGGGAGGAGAGTCCCCTGGAACGGCAGGTCCGTCGGGTCGCCTGGCTGATCGCCGCGGTCGCGGTGGGGGTCGGGCTGGCCTTCCTGCCGCTCGGCGTCCTGGCCGGGCTCCCGGTGAACGAGGCCCTCGTCTTCGCCATCGGCCTGCTCGTCGCGAACGTACCCGAGGGCCTGCTGCCCACCATCACCCTCGCGCTCGCGGTGGGCGTGCGGGTGCTCGCCCGCAGCGGCGCGGTCGTGCGCCGGCTCAGCGCGGTGGAGACCCTCGGCTCCACCACGGTGATCTGCACCGACAAGACCGGGACGCTCACCGAGAACCGGATGCGGCCGGTCCGGCTGTGGACGGCCGCGGACGACCGGCCCGTCAGCGTGCCGCCGGGCGCGGGGACCCGCTCGGACGGGTCAGCCGGCGGGAGCAGCCCGGCGACCGGGCCCGCCGCCATGCCCGCGTCCGTGTCCGGCCCGCTCGGGACGGCCCTGGCCGCCTGCTCCAACGCCGATCTCGGCCGTCCCGAGCGCGGCCGCGACACGCACGGCGATCCGACCGAGATCGGGCTGCTGCACGCCGCCCGGTGGCTCGGCCGCGCGGTCCGCCCAGCGGCGGGCGGAGGCGCCCTTCGACTCCCGCGTGCGCCTGATGTCGACCGTCGACGAGGTCGAGCCCGGCCGCCTCGTCGCGTCCGTCAAAGGCGCCCCGGAAGCGGTTCTCGCGCGCTGCGTGAGCCTGCTGACGCCCGCGGGATCCCGCCCGCTGACCGCGACGGGTTCACCCGGCAGCTCGCCGAGTTCGCCGCCGACGGACTGCGCGTCCTCCCCGTGGCCGACCGCGAGCTGCCGGGCGGGCATCCGGCGCTCGGCGGCGGCCAGCCCGGTAGGGTCGACCGGGACGCCCTCGAGACGGATCTGCGGCTGCTGGGCATCGTCGGGCTGGCCGATCCGCCTCGGTCGGGCACGGCCGAGGCCGTCGCGGCCTGTCACCGCGCCGGTATCAGAATCAACGTCGTCAGCGGCGACCACGCCCTGACCACGGCGGCCGTCGCCCGTCAGGTCGGCATCGGGGGGCCGGGCACGGCGGGCCTGCAGGTGGTCTCCACCGAGGACCTCGGCGATCCGGCCGAGGCCGACCTCGACGCCTTCCTGCGCGACGACCGCGAAATCGTCTTCGCCCGCAGCTCGCCGGAGACGAAACTGCGGATCACCGACGCCCTGCACACCCGCGGCGAGGTCGTCGCGATGACCGGCGACGGCGTGAACGACGCCCCCGCCCTGCGCCGCGCCGACATCGGCGTCGCGATGGGACGCTCCGGCACGGACGTCGCCCGCGAAGCGTCCACGATGGTGCTCACCGACGACGACTTCGCCACGATCGTCCGCGCCGTCGAGGCCGGCCGCCAGGTCTACGACAACGTCCGGAAGTTCATCGTCTACATCTTCGCCCACGCCATTCCGGAGATCGTCCCGTTCCTGGTCTTCGCCCTGTCCGGGGGCACGGTGCCGCTCACCGTTCTGCAGATCCTCATGATCGATCTCGGCACCGAGACGCTGCCGGCGCTGGCGCTGGGCCGGGAACCGGCCGAGCCGGGCCTGATGGAGCGCCCGCCGCGGCCGCGCGGGGAGGGAGTGATCCGGCCGGTGATGCTGCTGCGCGCCTGGGGCGTTCTCGGCCTCGTCTCCGCCGCCGCCGTCATGGCCGTCTACTTCACCGTGCTCTGGCGCATCGGCTGGCACCCGGGCGACTCCGTCGACAAGGGCACCCCGCTGCACGAGGGGTACCAGCGGGCCACCACCATGACCTTCCTCGCGATCGTGGCCTGCCAGATCGGCACGGCGACCGCCGCCCGCACCGAGCACACCTCCCTGTTCGCCGTCGGGCTGTTCACCAACCGCCTGCTCCTCGCCGGCATCGCCTTCGAGATCGCCTTCGCGGCCGTGGTCGTCTACGTTCCGGCCCTGCAGCACATTCTCGGCACCGCCGCGGTCCCGCCCTCCGACCTCCTCCTGTTGCTCCCGCTGCCAGTCCTGGTCTGGGGCGCCGACGAACTCTGGCGGGCCTGGCGTCGCCGGGCGGCGACGATCCCCGGTGAACCGGTCGGCGATTCCCGGTGAACCGGCCCGATCCGCGCAGGTGTCCCGGTCCCCGGAACGAACCGCCCGAAAGACATCCCAGGAACGGGGACGGCAGGACGAAGGTCCCGGGGCACAGGAAGATCAGCCCGCGGACGATCGCGCCCCGGCGGCGCCACCCGGGCAGGACCGCACCGCGGCAGGCTGCCGCGCGAGGATCGCGATCGTGCGGTCATCCCGGACGGCCCCGCAGGCATGCTCGGCGACCAGCGCGAACAGTCGGTGCAGCAACCCGTCGGGCGAGTCCGTCCCGGCGCGCGCGGTGGTCAGGGGAAGCACGCCGAACTGATCGCCGTACTCGTCCCGGGCCTCGCTGATGCCGTCGGTGTACAGCAGCAGGCAGTCCCCGACCGCCATGGTCAACGAACGCGTGGACCAGATCGCGGTCCCGGCGAACAGGTCGGAGAGGATCGGACCGGTCGGGCCGAGCGCCCGTGGTTCGCCGCCGCCGCCGGTGGCCGGGCCCGCGGGCAGATGCACGACCGGCGGATGCCCCGCGTTGACGTAGTCGACGCGGGGCGACCGGGCGTCGGCCACCGCGAGGAAGGCGGTGGCGTACATCTCCCCGAGGTCACCGGCCGCGGCGACGTCGACCATCGCCCGGCTGACCACGACGTCGGGTGTCGCGCCGGCGCACAGGTGCCGGCGCATCGCCTCCCGCAGACGTCGCGCGAACCGCGCGGCCCGCTCGTCATGTCCGGCGGCGTCGCCGACGCACAGCGCGAGCCGTCCGTCGCCGACGTCCAGCACGTCCACCCAGTCCCCGCCGCTGCCGGGAATCACGGCCAGCGAATGCCAGTAGGCCCCCCATCCAGGGGGACTGACGAGCCACACAGCCGGACGCCCGGGCCACGGGATCGGTCTCGTTCCGAGCTGCGGCAATCAGGGAGTGGCGCATGGACGTCTCCAGACCTGTTCCACGGGGGGACGTGCTGCTGTGACCAGCCTCTCAACGGCGCAGGGCCGTTACCAGGAACTTTTGGAGTGCCGGCGCGGGCCGGGTCGCCCGGTCCGCAGTGCCGCTACGACCGGTCCCGGCCGAAGACCACGGCCGCGTTCTCGATCGGATTCCCCAGCCAGTCGTAGATCTCGGCGCTCAACCTCCGCAACGTCGCCGCGCTGCGGCGCAGATGGTGGTGGACGCCCGATCAGCCCGCTGCGGGCAGGGCGGTGTCACAGGGGGGCGGCCCAGCGCAGGTGGGTGCCCCCGCCGGCCGGAGTGGTGAGGCTGAAGGATCCGCCGAGCTGTTCGGCCCGGCTCTGGAGGTTGCCCAGCCCGCTGCGACGATCGGTGGAGCCGAGGCCGACGCCGTCGTCGATCACGTCGATGACCACCGAGTCGCCGGCCACGCCGAGGCGGAGCTCGACGGACCGGGCCTGGGAGTGGCGCGCCGCGTTGGTCAGCGCCTCCCGGGCGACGGCGACCACGTGGTCGGCGAGCTCGCCGCCGACCACGGACTCGAGCGGGCCGGAGTACTGGATCGTCGGCGTGAAACCGAGCGCCGGGCGGACGTCCTCGACGATCCCCTCGATCGCGGCGTGCAGGCGGCGCCGTTCGTCTCCCCCGCCGCCGCTGCTGCGCAGCTCGAAGATCGACCGGCGGATGTCCTTGATGGTCACGTCGAGGTCGTCGACGTACTGGCTGAGCCGCTCGGCGTTCACCGGATGTTCGTACTGGACGATGTCCTGCAGGCCGAGCGCGACGGCGAACATCCGCTGGATGACGTGGTCGTGCAGGTCGCGGGCGATGCGACCGCGGTCCGCCAGCACCACCAGCCGTTCCCGGTCGGCCTTGATCCGGGCCAGCTCCAGGGTGATGGCGACGCTGCCGGCGAAGCTGGCGGCGCCGGTGAGGTCGGTGTCGCTGAAGGCCCGCTCGCCCCGGTCCCGGCCGACGAGCAGCACCCCGGACACTTGGTCGGCGCCGGCCAGCATCGGCAGGATGATCAGGGAGCCCGTCGCGTCACCCCGCTCCTCGGGCAGGGAGTCGAGACGGACGTCCTGCACCCGCAGCGGCTGCTGCTCGGCCATCACCCGACCGGTCAGCGTGCCGTCGAGCGGTACCCGCCGCCCGACGCGGGCGGCGTCCACCCCGGCGGCGGCGACGACGCGGGCGCTGCCGGGCTCGTCGTCCCGGCAGGACGACCGAGACGAACTGCGCGTCGGCGACGGTGGCCACGCGTCGCACGACGGACTCGAGGGCGCCGTCGGCCTCGGCCATGATCTGCCGGGTCAGCTCGGCGGAGGCGCTCATCCACCCGTGCCGCTGCTGGGACTCGTGGAACAGCCGCGCGTTCTCGATCGCGACGCCGGCGCTGGCGGCCAGCGCGAGGGCGAGCTCCCCGTCCTCGGCGGTGAAGCCGACGCCGCCGCGCTTGTCGGTCAGATAGAGGTTCCCGAACACCTCGCCGCGCACGGTGATGGGTACACCGAGGAACGTTTTCATCGGCGGATGACCGAACGGGAAACCGGCCGCACTCGGGTCCCGGGCGATGTCGTCGAGGCGACGCGGCCGGGGATCGTCGATCAGGAGGCCGAGCACCCCGCGACCGGTGGGCAGATGACCGATCCGCTCGACGTCTCCCGGGTTCATGCCGACGTGGATGAACTCCTCCAGGGTGCGGTCCAGCGCGATGACGCCCAACGCCCCGTACCGGGCGTCCAGCAGCTCGCACGCCGCCTCCACGATGTGCCGGAGCAGCATCGGCAGCCGCAGGTCGGTCGCGATGGCGCGGCTCACCGCCAGCAGCCCGCGCAGCCGGCCCTGGGTGGCCAGCACGTCCTGGGCGCGGTCGACCAGCTGGGTGAGCAGCTCGTCGAGCTCGAGGCGCGCGACGGTCGGAAAAGTCAGGCTTTCCCCCTTCGGGGCCAGCGACGAGGATTCAGCTTCCGTCCGGACCCGAACGGCGGTGTGCTCGGCTTCCGAAGCCATGGCCGAACGGTACTTGAACGGACCGGCCGCACGAGATCCGACAAGGATAATGTCCGGCTGTTCATGCCGCGGTCGCCGGCATCGGTGGTCGGCGCCCGGCCCGACCTGGTCATTAGGCGGCGGCCCGGCGGGCGTCGTGCAGGGCGGCCGCGACGGTCGCCGCCGTGTCGATGCTGCTGGACTCCGGCCAGGGTGCGACCCGGGAGACGCTGTCGGCCAGGCGGGTGGGGCCGCCGCCGGGTGCGGCGGCGGCCGGCTGGGAGGCGGGCCGCCCCGCCCCGAGCTCGGGGCGGGGCGTGCAGCGCAGCTGCACGAGGTCGGCCACGTTCTGGCGGGCGACCTCGGCCGCCTCGACCCGCTGGCTGTGCCGGTTCCACGGCGCGTCGACGATGACGGACTCGCCCCGGCACAGCGCCGCGGCGGCCAGGCGCAGCAGCTCGGTGTGGACGGCGTCGGCGGCGTCGGCCGGCATCCCTCGCCCCGCGGCGGGATCGGGCCGGTCCGGCGGGGCCGGCCGGGCGGCCGCGACGACGTCGAAGCGGAGCACCGTCCACCCCTCGGCGCCCGCCAGGCCACCGGCGAGCGTGGACTTCCCGGTGCCCCGCTGGCCGCCGACCAGCACGAGCCGGACCCGGCCCTGGCGCAGCCGGGCCAGCGCCAGCTCGGCGAGAACCCGCACCTCACGCCCCGCGGCCCCTCCCCGGCCACGAGACGCCGAGACTCCGTCCGACAGCGCCGCATCGCCACGACGGCCGCAGTAGAAGTCCTGCAGCGAGCGGGGATGGTTCTCCCCCGCGATCTCCCGGTAGCGGCCGAGCAGGATGCGGGCGAGGTCGCGACGTCCGAGCCATTCCAGGTCGACCGCCAGGGCCGCGACGTCCGCGAGAACGTCGGCCGCCCGCAGCTCGGCCTCGGACTCCAGACAGTCGAGCAACCGGGGACCGTCGTCGAGGCAGAACGTGTCCGCGGCGCTCAGGTCGCCGTGCCCGTCGCGGATCCGCCCGGCCTCCCGGCGCTCCCGCAGGAGCTCGCCCCGGCCGTCGAGGTACCGCCCGGCGAGGCGGTCCACCTGATCGAGCAGGGGGGCGCCCACCGCGGTGCCGCCGTCGCGCCGCACCTCGGCGAGGTGTTCGTCCCACCGCGCGCGCAGGCGGTCCGGGGCGCCGGCCGCCGTGATCCGGGGTGAGGTCGCGCAGCGGGCGTGGAAGCCGGCGAGCACCTCGGCGATGGAGTGGATCTCCGCGACGGCCGCGGCGCCGTTCTCGGCGAGCGTCGACAGCCGGCGCGCCGCGGGCAGGCGACGCATCACGACCATGTGGTCGCAGAGCTCCCCGCCCGGCCCGATGACATCGGCGACGCCGAGATAGATGTCGGGCGCGAGGCGGCGGTTGAGCACGACCTCCGCCTCGCAGGCCGCCAGCCTCGCCGGCCGGTCACGCAGGTCCAGGCCGGCGAGTTCCACCGGCTTCCTGACCTTGTAGACCCGGTCCCCGAAGAAGACGAGCACCGACCCCGGCGTCTCGACCGCCCCGGCGTGCGGCCGCTGCGCCCCGGCCGGCACCGGCTCGTCTCGTCCGGCCGGGAACGGGCTCGTAGCTGTCCGCGGGTTCATGGTTCGAGCCTGCCCCGCACCTGGTGCGCGGTCAGCGTGCGCAGGTCACGCCCGGAGGACCCGAAGGTCCGTCGAAACGGGGGCCAAGGTCCCGGAAACCTCCAGCATTTCGCCGCTGTGAGCCGGCGGGCGGCGTATTCTGCTCCGCGTGGCGACGATCCGGGTGTTCATTCTCGACCGGATCCGCCAGGGGCCTCGGGAGGACCCGGCGCTCAGTTCCTTCAACCCCCGGGAACGCGAAATCCTCAAGCACATCGCCGAAGGTCTCACCAACCGGCAGATAGGCACCCGGGTGCATCTGTCCGAGAAAACCGTGAAGAACTACGTCTCCAGCATCCTGGAGAAGCTCGGCATGGCCAGCCGGACCCAGGCCGCCGTC
This sequence comes from Candidatus Frankia alpina, assembly GCF_902806485.1. GTDB lineage: Bacteria > Actinomycetota > Actinomycetes > Frankiales > Frankiaceae > Frankia > Frankia alpina. Next base: position 7,926 of record NZ_CADCWT010000210.1, read on the forward strand.
TACTCGCTGAAGAAGGCGAGCGAGGCCTGACCCACCGCGGGCGCGCCGATGAGAGCACCCCGGTCGAGCATTATGTCGGCTTTCCCCGGCGATCCGCCGGCAAAGCCCGCAGACAGCCACCTGTACCAGGGCGGTTGGTCACCCCGGACCATGCCTGAGCCATTCCCGGCAACGATTTGTGA
>NZ_CADCWT010000211.1 GCF_902806485.1 Candidatus Frankia alpina
ATTGGCACCATCCGGTCGCCCGCGCCGCCCGGTCCCTCGCGCCGCCCGGTCCTCCCGCTCCCCACTCCCCGCCACCCGGGGCGTCGACCGCTTCCCACCGCGTGGAACCCAGGCTGGTGCACGGGCATCCGCCACCGGCTCAGCCGTACCGTGCGCCGACCGGTCTCCGCAGCTGGCGTAGGCAGGACGATCCGGTCATCCGCGGCGGGTGCAGCCGGACGGGGACCCCCGTGCTCCCGGCGGTGCTGTGATCCCCGCCGCCCGCCTCGTCCGGATCGACTGCGACTTCGGCGATCTTCCGGACTTCCGGCCAGCCGGGTCGTCGGCGCCGTGTCTCGCAAACAGCGCAGGTGCACGCCATCGGTTACCGCAGCGGCAGGGAGATCGACCGCCATGATGTCCGCGTCCGTCGGGGACAGGTTCGTCATCCACGGCCGCACCGTGGGCAACCCGCAGCGGCACGGCGTCGTGATCGAGATCGGCGGTGCCGACGGTGGTCCGCCATTCGTCGTTCGATGGGGCGATGGGGCAAGGAGGCGAGAGGGCGAGGGGCCGCTCTTCCCGAGCTACGCCTCCCGTCGAGCTCCACGTCACCCGGCAGCCGGTCCGAATCTGACCGTCGCCGTCGCCGTCGCCGTCGCCATCCGCCGGCCGACCGCCGACGATGCGGCCGCTGCCGCCGCGCACTGCCACCATCGGGCAACGCACGGGGGAGGCACGGAGCCGCTCCCCAGCCCGCCCGTTCATACGGCCACCTACAGGCCGAACGAGGGTTGCCTTGAAGGCATTGCGTCTATGAGGCGTCGAGACCTCCGCCGCCGATTACGCAATGTGCCCCCTCGGTTTCATTCGGAAGCTCCAAAAAGATCAACGTCCGAGCTACTCCCCTCGAATGTGATCTACGCTATACACCGAGGGATGCAGCCCTCGGACCGACCGGTCACTTTGCGTTGATCCGGAGGCCAAAGAAGACTCCGGAGCGTGCCCGATGCCGCCAAGTACCATGCCAGCCGACAATCCGACGAGCCGTCCTGACCCGACCGACCGCACGAGCTCGTCCGACGGGGATCCCGGCGGTCCCTTTTCCCGGAACCTGACCGGTCCACGGGCGCACGGGCCCGCCGAACCACCGGATGGTTCGGGCGGGCGCTGGCGGGCGCTCGTCGCACGCAACGGCCGGCGTTCCGGTGCCGTCGTCGTCGTGACCCTGCTCGTCACGCTCGTCCTCGGCTACGGGTTGAACCGGCTGGAGTTCACCACCGGCCAGGACAACTACCTCAACAGCGATTCACAAGTGGCCCGGGACAACGTCGACTACCAGTCGTTGTTCGGCGGGCAGGCGATGCTCACCCTGTTCACGATCGAGCGCGGCGCCGACGCCGACGACCTGTTCACCCCGCACAACATCGAGCAGTTCCGGGCTCTGCAGACCGAGCTCGACGCGGATCCGCGAATCCAGTCGGTAATCACCCCGCTGACCGCGCTGGAGTTCACCGACAAGCTGGTCCGCAGCAATACCGGCAACGTCCTCGACAGCCCGGCCGCGAAGATGCTCCTGGGCGCCCAGAGCCGCGACCCCGATCTGGGCTCGGCGCAGCGCCGCCTCGGCGACTCGTTGGCCACCCTGAAGCGGATGCAGGCGATCCCCGAGGCGCAGCGGACGTTCGCCAACCCGGCCTGGGTCGACTTCCTGCTCCACGACAACACCGGCGCGATCCGCAAGTCGCTGCGGCCGTTCTTCCCGACCGCGTCGACCGCCCAGATGGTCACCCGGCTGGAGGGCAACGCCTCGCTGGACGCCGAGGGCGAGGGCGCGCGGATCGTCGAGCGGGCCACGTCCGGCCTGCGGTTCGACCACGCGACGGCGATGACCACCGGCGCCGCCGTCCTGCTCCGGGACATCAACGACTACCTCCGCGGCGGCTTCCTCACCCTCGGCGTCATCTCACTGGCGCTGATGGCCGGGCTGCTGATCGTCGCGTTCAAGGTGCGCTGGCGGCTGCTGCCGCTCGGGGTCGTCGGAGTCGGGCTCATCTGGGCCTTCGGCCTCGCCGGGTACATCGGCGTGCCGCTGTCCGTGGTGACCATCGCCGGCCTGCCCGTCCTGCTCGGCGTCGGCATCGACTTCGCCGTGCAGCTCCACAGCCGGGTCGAGGAGGAAGCCCAGCTCGACCGGGCCGGCAACCCCGTGGCGGCGGCTCTGGCGGGGCTGTTGCCGGCGCTGGCGCTGGCCACCGTCGCCGCCGTGCTCGCCTTCCTGGCCCTGGAGTTCAGCCAGGTCCCGATGATCCGCGACTTCGGCACGCTGCTCGCCCTCGGGCTGCCGGTCATCGTCGTCGCGACGGTGCTGCTGCTCACCGCGTCGCTGACCACGCGGGAACGGCGCCGGCCCACGCCGCCGAAGGACTACACCCACGGCCCGCTGGGTCGCACCGTCATCCGGCTGGGCGCCCTGCCGCGGATCACCGTGATCCCGCTCGTCGTGGCCGCCGCGGCGATCTTCGTTGGCGGGATCTTCGCGGACGACCGGCTGACGATCCAGACCGACCCCGAGAAGTGGGTCGACCAGCAGAGCCAGGTGATCAAGAACATCAACACGCTGCGGGCGAGCACCGGTTCGGCCAGCGAGCTCGGCATCTTCGTCCAGTCGCGCGACGTGTTCGACGACGAGACGGCCGCCTTCGTCGGCAGGTTCGCCAACGCGCAGCTCGCGGCCCACCCCGACGACCTGCTGGACGCCTCCAGCCTGGTGACGACCATCAGCTACCTGATGGAGGTACCGAACACCACCCTCGTGATGCCGACCGGCGCGGACATCCGGCTCGCCTACCAGGTGGCGCCGCCCGACATCCAGCGCGCCATGGTCAACCGCGAGCGCAAGGCGCTGAACCTCGTCTTCCGGACCGGCTCCGGGTCGCTGGAGCGCCAGGCCGGCGTCGTCGACGACATCCGCGGCCATGTCCGTCCCCCGGCCGGCATCAGCGCCACCCCGTCGGGGCTGGCCGTCGTCGGCACCGGGCTGTTGGACAACTTCGCCAAGAACCGGGTCGAGCTGGCGTACTACGCCCTGGCCGCGGTGTTCGTCCTGCTCGTGCTGTACAACCGGGGCCTGGTGCGGGCGGTGCTGTCGGTGGTGCCGGTGCTGATCGCGGTCGGGCTCAGCTCGATCATCGCCTTGCTGATCGGGGTCGATCTGAGCCCGCTCACGGCGGTCAGTGGCCCACTGATCATCGCGCTGTGCACGGAGTTCACGACCCTGCTCGTGCTACGTCACCTGGAGGAACGCAGGCGCGGCCTGGGGCCGCTCGAGGCGGTCGAGGCCGCCGCGGCCCGCACCGGGCGGGCCTTCCTCGTCTCCGCGCTGGCCGCCGTGATCGGCGTCGCCGCGCTGGCGTTCAGTTCGCTTCCGCTGCTGCGGGACTTCGGCCTGCTGGTCGCCCTGAACGTTGCCGTCGCCCTGCTGTCCGCGCTGGTCGTCCTGCCTCCGCTGCTGGTCTGGGCCGACGAGCGGGGCTGGGTGCACCACCGCGGCCCCACCAGCCCCACCGGGACGCCCGTGCCGAGATCGGACAAAAGACGCATAAGCGGATAGGCGGCTACGCAGAGGACCGGGGGCCGCCCCGGCACCGGGTGTCGAGCCAGCTCAGCGGGCGTCACGGCCGAGGTAGAGCCGAGGTAGAAAGGAACCAGGGCCGGGTTACCCCGACACGGCAGCGTGATTGCGCGGCGGCGTCACCCGGCCGGCCCGGGTCTTCGTTCCCCTGCCCGTATGTGGCACGCTCAGGAAACGTGTTCCCGGGCCGGCGCATCACGGCCACCGCCGCCGGCGGGTGGTTCCCGGGACTACCGCACCCGCCACGCAGGCTCGGCAGCCGCCCGAGCGTCGAAGGAGAAGGCATGAGTTTCGACTTCAAGGTCGCGGATCTTGCGTTGGCCGAGTTCGGCCGCAAGGAGATCCGTCTTGCCGAGCACGAGATGCCCGGCCTGATGGCCACCCGGGCGGAGTACGCGGCCAGCCAGCCGCTGCGGGGCGCCCGCATCATGGGCTCCCTGCACATGACGATCCAGACCGCGGTCCTCATCGAGACCCTGGTGGCGCTCGGCGCCGATGTCCGCTGGGTCTCCTGCAACATCTTCTCCACCCAGGACCACGCGGCCGCCGCGATCGTCCTCGGGCCGAACGGCACCAAGGACGACCCGCAGGGCGTGCCGGTCTTCGCCTGGAAGGGCGAGACCCTCGACGAGTACTGGTGGTGCACCGACCAGGCGCTGGCCTGGCCGGACGGCGGCACCCCGAACATGATTCTCGACGACGGCGGCGACGCGACCCTGCTCGTCCACAAGGGCGCGCAGTTCGAGACGGCCGGCGCGGTCCCGGCGACCGACCCCTCGGACAGCGAGGAGTACGCGATCGTCCTGGAGACGCTGCGTCGCACCATCGCCGAGAAGCCCGGCCGGTGGACCGAGACGGCGCAGAACATCAAGGGCGTCACCGAGGAGACCACCACCGGCGTCCACCGTCTCTACGAGATGGCCAAGGTCGGCACGCTCGCCTTCCCTGCGATCAACGTCAACGACTCGGTGACGAAGTCGAAGTTCGACAACAAGTACGGCTGCCGGCACTCGGTCATCGACGGCCTCAACCGTGCCACCGACGCACTCATCGGCGGCAAGGTCGCCGTGGTCGCCGGCTACGGCGACGTCGGCAAGGGCTGTGCGGACGCGCTGCGCGGCCAGGGCGCCCGGGTCATCGTCACCGAGATCGACCCGATCTGCGCCCTGCAGGCCGCCATGGACGGCTTCCAGGTCACCGTGCTCGAGGACATCGTCGGGAGCGCCGACATCTTCGTCAGCACCACCGGCAACTTCAACATCATCACCGCCGCCCACATGGCCGCGATGAAGCATCAGGCGATCGTGTCGAACATCGGACACTTCGACAACGAGATCGACATGGCTGGCCTGACGAAGACCGCAGGCATCGAGAAGATCAACATCAAGCCGCAGGTCGACGAGTGGGTCTTCCCGGACGGCCACTCGATCATCGTGCTCGCCGAGGGCCGGCTGATGAACCTCGGCTGCGCGACCGGCCACCCGAGCTTCGTGATGTCGAACAGCTTCACCAACCAGGTGATCGCGCAGATCGAGCTGTTCACCAAGACCGAGAGCTACCCGGTCGGCGTCTATGTGCTGCCCAAGCACCTCGACGAGAAGGTCGCCCGGCTCCACCTCGACGCGCTCGGCGTAAAGCTCACCGAACTGACCAAGCAGCAGGCTGACTACATCGGCGTGCCCGTCGAGGGTCCGTACAAGGCCGACCACTACCGCTACTAGTGGCCCACCTTCATCAGGGACCGCTCCACCGAAGATGATCAGGGCCGCCGCGGCGGCCTGGCGTAGGGCCGCCCGGCGCCGTCCTGCAGCGCCCTCCTACAGCGCCGCGATGCCGCCGGGGCGCGCCGCTCAGCGCTGTGTGGACGACCAGCAGACCGCCGTCCACGCCGGGTCGCTGGTGTCCGCCAGGTCGTACCAGCCGTCCGGCAGGTAGGTCCCCCAGGTCACCGGCGGCTCGTCGACACCGCTGCCGGCCTCGGCGCCGGCAGGGCGCGGCACTGCGAAGACCGCCTCACCACCCGGGCAGCCCTGGTGCTCGAACCGGAACGTGGGCTCGCCCGCGTCGGGCCCGCGACCGGCCTCGGTCCGGCACAGCAGCGCCGTCGACGGCCGCCAGAACGTCGCGATGTGGGCGTAGTAGCCGGCCTCGAGCCAGGTCACGCCGGACGCCGGCGCACCGTCCGACGCCGGCACGCTGACCTCGCTGACCTGGCCGGACGGGCAGCTCGCCCAGACCACGCCGCCGGCACGGGCAACCCCGGCGTCGGCCACGGCGAGCAGTCCGGTCAGGGCGACCGTGGCGCCGGCGGCCGCGAGGGTCGCGCGGGCCGGCCGGGATCCGCGGAAGTAGCGGCCCCGCCGACGCGCGGTGAGCCGGGCCGGTCGGTGGACGTCGCCGGGAGCGGGCGGGCCCCCCGCGGCGGTGGGCGTCGGTCGCCCGGCCCGCCGGCGCGAGGCTGCGGCATACGGCACTGAATGCCTCCTTCTCGAACCCGGCCGCGAACGACCGTGAACCGTCTGCGCGGGATCGGAACACCCGTTCCACGATTTGGTCCGGGATTCCCGTAAATAAAACAGCAATCGCCCGCCAGGATAGCGGCAGTTGGCGGAACGTTGAGATTTCGTTCGCCTGGGCCCTCGAGCCCTCGAAGCCGGCACCGTCCGGCCGCCGACCACCTCTTCCTTGTCTTTCCACCGGGACGAACCGGGCGCGCAGGCCGGCAGAAAGATGCGGAAGGTTCGGCGTCCTCGGCCACGGTCGGTCGGGTCGACCTCAGGTGCCGGCCGCAGTCGGCAGTTCGTTCAGCGGAGGCAGCGGGCGCAGAACTCGATTTCGGTTGTCGCCGAGAGGTCGTACAGGTCGTGCCGACGGCCGGTGGCCGTATAGCCCAGCCGCCGGTACAGCCGGTGAGCGTCGGTGAACCGCGTGTCGGTCCACAGCCGCATTTGCCGCGCGTCCCACCGCCGAGCCTCGCGCTCGGCCCGGCGCACCAGGGCCGCTCCTAGCCCCCGGGGGCGGGCGGCAGGCGGCCACGTACAGCGTCTTCAGCTCGGCCCAGCCGGCCCACTCGGATGCCTCGGCCCGCTCCGGTGCGGCCGGGAAACCCGTCGCCGGCCGATCCCACACCGCCACGCTGCCGAGCACCCCGCCGATCGGCCCAGCCATCGCCGCCGGCCCCGCCATCACCGCCGGCCCGATCGGGTCGGCGGTGATCACCCGCAAGGCCCGAGCGGGCTCCTCCGCGGTTGCCGCATGGGCCGTTCCGGGGGCCCGCAGCCACGGTTCCTCGGCGTCGACGTCGAGGACGCAGCCCGGGTACTGCGCCCATGCGCTCGCGATCAGGTCCTGGAGGGCGACGGCGTCGGAGTCCCGTGCCCGCCGCAGGCCGGGGAGCAGCTCGCGGCGCATCCACACGTGCTCGATGCCCGCCTCGACGTCGGGCTCGCCGATCGGCCGATAACCCTGGCGGGCGTAGAAGTCCGCCACCCTCGTTCCACGGCCGGCAGGCCACGCTCCCCCGCCCGACCTTCCAGGGCCGCGGTGACCTAGCCGGCCCAGGCCCCGACCGCGCCAGGCGGCGGCGACGGCGACCCGCCCGATGACCCCCGCCGGCTCCACGCTCGGCTGGCGGGGCCCCTGGTCAAGCAGGCGGGCCGTGGCCACCGCTCGACCGTCGGCGGCAAGGACGACGGCATGGTCCGCGGCGGCGTCCCCGCGACCACGGTGACGGTGCCGACCGGACGCCCGCTCACCGGTTGCTGGTCCGATCGGGGGACGCGACGGCCAGGTCCGGACATAGGCCGGCAGTCTAGGCGTCGCGGCCGGCAGACGGCTGGCGGGTGAGTCCGAGGGCCCAAGCCCTCGGACGAGGCGATCCGGCCCGGTGTGACCTCGCCCAGCCGGTCCACCGAGGCAGGTTTCCGTGGGCGGCACGTCCGGGCATCCTGCCCGATACGGACCGACAACCACGGACCCGGCATCATGACCATCTCGGTGCGCCGAGTAGAAAGCAGGACTGTACCGGTCAGCGCCGGCCATCATCGGTCGGCACGGACAATTGACCGCATGAAGAGGAAGCGGCCCGGAATCGTGATTTTCCAGACGAGGACCTGTCGTGACGACGCGTGCGCACCGGAGGACCGCCGACGATGACGCCGACTCTTTACCCGCCGGCCCGACTACGGCCGGTGCGGAACACCTCCGGCCTGATGATCCAGCCGACTCGCGGACTCATCGCGCACGTCCAGGTCGGCACCGGATCGTTGTTCGGCTGGTTCGACAACGCTGCCAGCCAGGTCAGCTCCCGTCCAAAAACGGCGACTTCGAGCAGTATGTTCCGTTCGATCAGCGGGCCTGGGCGCAGGCGGCCGGGAATCCGTACTGGATCTCCTGCGAATGCGAGGGGTACGAGACCGAGGACTACACACCGGTACAAATCACCAGACTGGCCGAGCTGTTCAACTGGGGTATGC
>NZ_CADCWT010000212.1 GCF_902806485.1 Candidatus Frankia alpina
TCGACAACTTCTGCCAGACCGTCGGCGTCGGCGCCGGGCCGACGGTAAGCGACGTGGCGATACGGAGCAGGTCGGCCTCGGGCAGCGGGCTCGGCGGGGTGGTCGCGTTCCCGCCGAGCCGGCCGCCGACCGTCAGCACGACGGACGGGTCGCCTTCGACCCAGGTCAGCTCGTTGATACCAGCGCCACTGGTCCGCAACGTAACGCCCTCGGTGCCCCGCAGGGCGATCCGGCCAATCTGGGAGCCTGGGTAGTACTGCGTGTAGGCGCTGGCCACGTCAGCAAGCGTCGCGTCGGGCGTTTCCCGCTGGACTGTCAGCTGAACGCGGGTGCCGTCGCCCTCGAACGTGCCGATGATGACGTTGCGGCCGATCCGGGTGGTCGGCACCACGCCGGTGAGGCTGACGCCGCTGGGCAGCCAGCCGATCTTCACCCCCTCCACGCTCGGAGCCGGCCTCCAGCTACCGCCGCCTCCCGGCCCGGCGGCCGTCGCCGGGCCGGCGGCCGCCACGGTCACCAACCCGGTCAGGGCCAGGGCTGCCAGGCTGCCGAGGGCTCGGGGCAGCCGACGCACTGTGGGGTGCTGTCGGGGGCGTTGGAGTCCCCCCGGGTGGATCCGTCGCCTCGCGCCACCCGGAGGGCCTGTTCGCCTCAGTCGGCTGCGGGAAGGGCCGTCAGAACAATCCGCCATTGACGTCTCCTGCTCTGGTAGGCGCTGGCCACGGTGGCGCCACGCACCGAGATGGCTCAGCTGCCGGTGGAATATTTTCCACCTTCTAAGAACGACGTTGACGCAATCAGGTTGACGCGTTTGACCAAACCTTTCCCCAACATCCGATGTAGCTACGCAACAGCTTGACAACTATAGGGCGTTCCGCGTTACGCACGGTTCAGCCCCCATGCGTATGTCGGGTGTTGTCGCCGAGCACGTCCCGCCAGCGGGGAACTCCTTCTCTCGCCGGGAACCAGGCGACGCAGGTTCACGGCGCCACGCCCGGCGCATCTCGGCTCATCAGACCAGCAAAACCTCTGATCAGACACCTGACCGATCAGCCCGGTAGGCGTCGATGACCACGGTGAACTGGCCGTTGACGGTGACGTCGGTGATGCCGGCGAACAGGGCGCCGGTGCCGGGCAGGGCGACGACCGTCCGGACACAGATGACGAACGACGCGCCCGGTTCCAGGGTCTGAGCGCCGTCGCCGGGGTTGCCGGATCCGCAGTTCGCGCCCACCGAGGCGAAGTGGATCTGCGGCTCGCCGGAGACGCCTTGGTCCTGTAGCGCGAGGGCGGCGGCGAGGCGGGCCCGGTCGGTGCCCTCGGTCTCGCTGTCGGCGGTGGCGAACGCCCGGCCGGCCTCGCGGGCCGCCTCGGTGACTCCGAACGCCGATTTCTGCACCGAGAACACGCACAGGAACAGGTACACGAACGGGACGAGCAGCACGACGGACAGCCCGACGAACTCGATCATCGCCGAGCCGTCGTCCGCCCCTCTCCCGTCGCGGCGCGCCCGGCTCCGGCCGTCGCGGGGCGCCCGTCTCTCTCCCCACACCACCCGCGTCCAGATCACGCGGATGGTACGCAGCCGCCGGGGCGTCAAGGCTGCTCCTTGACGGCGTGGCCGGTGACGGTGATCGTCACGCCGTCACCGAGTGGGACGAGGACGAGCGGGACGGCGACCTTGCAGGTCACCTGGACCAGCGGGGTACCGCCGGGGCCGTCGACGTCGGTGCCGGTGCAGACGGTGTCGGCGCGGCCGGGGATCGTCCGGGCGATGAGCGCCTGGGCGTAGGGACCGCCGTCCGCGGCCGCGACGCCGAGGTTGGCCGCGTGCCGGGCGCCCTCCGCCGCATCCGCCGCGAGCGTGTTGCGGATGTGCAGGATCAGGCCGACCTGCAGGATCCCGAGGAACAGGAACAGCAGCAACGTCCCCACCAGGATGAACTCGACGACCGCCGACCCCTCGTCGCCCGACGCGCCCCCGTCACCGGGTCCGCCGGCTTCCTCTTCGCCCCGCGTGACCGGGGTGTCAGCCGCCGCCACCGCCGACACCCGACACCGAGTTGATCGCCGAGGTGAACAGGTTCTGCAGCGCCGGCGTCGCCAGCGTGGCGATGGCGACGACGAGCGCCGCCGTCATCACTGTGATCATCACCCAGCCGGGAACGTCCCCCCGGTCGCGACCGTCGCCGCCGGTGTCGGTCGTGTCGGTGGCCGACCGCCAGGCCAGCCACCTCGCCTTCAGGGTCTGCCCGATACGTCGTCCCATATCCCCTCCATCACCGTCCGGCCTGAGGTACCCCCGGCCTGGGCCATGCGCCCGGACAGGAGCCGTGCGCCCACGTCGTCCGTGGCGCGCACCCTATGCCTCCGCGTCGGGCACCGCGTTGTGCCAACACTGCGTTATGCCAACACCGCGTTGCGCCAAGTTGGTTGGGCCTGTGTCGGAGCAGGCCGCGTCCCTCCCCGGGGGCCGCCGCGATCACTGGGCGATCACGGTGAAGCTCACCAGGGCGGGGTAGAAGGCGAAGATCACGGTCGTCGGCAGGACGAGGAAGACGACCGGGATCATCATGGCGATCTCCTTGCGGCCGCCGGCCTCCAGCAGCTGCCGCTTGCCGGCCTCGCGGACATCCATCGCCTGTGCGCGAAGGATGTCGGCCAGCGGGGTGCCGCGTTCGATCGCGACGGCCATACCGTCGACGAACCGGGCCAGTGGCGCAAGCGCCGTGCGGGCGGCGATGCCCTCCAGGGCCTGCACGAGGGTGGCGCCGGCGCGGGCGTCGGCGAGGGCCAGGCGCAGCTCGCGGCCCAGCTCGCCATGGGTGAGCCGGCTGACCCGCTCCAGCGCGCCGATCGCGGACTCCCCCGCGGTGACCGCCAACGCCAGCAGCTCGGCGACCGTGGGGAACTCCAGCAGCATCCGATCCTCGCGCTCGTTGATCGCCCGGGTCAGCCAGTACTCGCGGCCGACCACCCCGCCGGCGGCGCCGGCGACGACGAGGGCGACGTCGACCAGGGCCGGCGGGCCGATGCCGAGCAGCGCGCGCAACGCCAGCAGGAACGCGCCGATCAGCGCGCCGCTGACCGCGCAGATCACCTGCTGGACCCGGAACTCCTCGATGCTGGTCCGCCCGCCCGCCTGGGTCAGCCGGCGCTGCAGTGCCGCCCGGCCGCCGAGGAAGCGGTCGAGCCGGCCGGCCACATCCGACAGCAACGGCCGCAGGAGCGCCTCGACCGCGGCGAACCCCGGGCGGGCCGACGCGCGCGGCCGGTCCGCGAGCAGGCGGGACGGCGTGGGCGTGTCACGAAGGTAGGGGTCGAGCCGGTCGGCGAGCTGGATGCGCCGCGCCCGCGGCGACCGGTAGACGACAATGACCAGGCCGAGCCCGGCGAGCAGGCCGAACAGCGCCCCGGCGGCGACCATCGTCATGGCTGCATCCCCCGATCGGACTGCGCCCCGAACCCCGGCCCGTCGAAGCCCCCGGGCCCGTCAGTGGCGGTGGTGGTGGCGGTAGCGGCGGCCTGGGCGGCGGCGATGGCCCCGCCGCGCAGCACCCGGCCCTCCTCGGGCAGCCGGCCGATCCGTTTCATCAGCAGGTAGGCGAGGGCGGACACGCCGCCGCCGCCGATCAGCACCAGCACGCCGGTCGGGCTGTCGTACGCCTGCACGTTCTGGCCACGGGTGGCCAGCAGGAGCAGCACGATCCAGGGGGCGGCAAGCGCGAGGCGGGCGGCGTTGACCGTCCAGCCCTGGCGGGTCTCCAGCTCGGCCCGGGTGCGGGCGTCCTCGCGCAGGAAGGTCGACAGGGTGCGCAGGAGCCGGCCGAGGTCGGTGCCGCCGACCTCCCGCGCCATCCGCAGCGACTCGATGATCCGGTCGGCGACCGGGTCGGCGAGCTCGTCGGCGAGGCGGTCCAGGCAGGTCGAGAACGATCCGGTGGCGCTGTAGTCCTCGCCGAAGCGGGTGAACGCCGGGCGTAGCTGCACCGGCCCGCGCACCCCGACGGCGGCCAGGCCCTCGGGCAGCGACATCCCGGCGCGCACGGCGCTGGCAAGGTTGTCGACGACGTCCGGCCACAGCTCCCGCAGGTCGTGGATGCGGCCGTGGCGGCGGCGCACGACCAGCGCCCGCGGCAGCAGGCTCGCGAAGACCACGAACGCGCCGGCGAGCGACAGGGTGCCGGTGAACGCCAGCACGACCAGACCGACGAGCAGGCCGAGCCCGGCGCTGATCGCGACGAACTGGCGGGGGCTCAGGCCGCGGATGCCGGCCTGGGCGAGCAGCTCGGCGGTGGTGTGCTCCCAGCGCATCGTCGTCGGGCCATGCGACGCGCGGGGCCGGCCGCTGGTGATGATGATGAGGAACAGGCCGAGCCCGCACAGCAGGCCGAGAAAGATCCCCATCAGTGCTCCACGGCGATCTCGGGCCAGCCCCCGCCGGGTCGGCGGTGGGGATGGTCGCGGTCCCCCTGGGCGAGCAGGGCGGGCAGGTCGTAGCCGGCGCGGGTGAACCGGTCGACGTGCGGGGGGAAGCCGTCGACGCGGACGAGGCCCTCGGCGCGGGAGCGGTAGATCTGGGCGATCTCCACGATGTCGCCCTCGGCCCGGCCGGGCAGCGCGACGATCTCGGTGACGCGCCGCCGGCCGGAGACGTCCTTCTCCAGGTGGACGACGAGATCGACGCTGGCGGCTACGGTCGGCACCACGAAGGCGTGGCTGACGTTCTCCCCGGCGAGCAGCGGCAGCGTGCACAGCTTCGTGACGGCCTCACGGGCCGAGTTGGCGTGCAGGCTGCACATCCCCGGCAGCCCGGAGTTCAGCGCGATGAGCAGGTCCAGCGCCTCCTCCTGGCGGACCTCGCCGACCACCAGCCGGTCCGGGCGCATTCGCAGCGCCTCCTTGACCAGCCGACGCAGCCGGATCTCCCCGCTGCCCTCCAGGTTGGCCTGCCGGGTCTGCATCGCCACCCAGTCCGGCGAGCGCAGCTTCAGCTCGAAGACCTCCTCGCACGAGATCACCCGTTCGCGGGCGGGGATCGCCGAGCCGAGGCAGTTGAGCAGTGTCGTCTTCCCGGCCTGGGTGCCGCCGGCGACGATGATGTTGAGCCCGGAGACCACAGCGGCCTCCAGGAACGCGGCGGCGGCCGCGGTGATCGTGCCCAGTCCGATCAGCTCGTCGAGGCTGCCCGCGCTCAGCACGAACTTGCGGATGTTGATCGACCAGTGCACCCGGGTCACGTCGGGAATCACCACGTGCAGCCGGGAACCGTCCGGGAGCATGGCGTCGACGAAGGGGGTCGACAGGTCCACCCGCCGGCCGGACGATTTCAGCATCCGCTCGACCAGATCCTGCACCTGGTCGGCGGTGAGAATTGTCGTCGTCAGCTCGCTGCGACCAGCCCGGGCGATGAATACCCGACCTGGCTCGTTGATCCAGATCTCTTCGATGGTGGGGTCGTCGAGATGGCGTTGCAGCGGCCCGAAACCGGCGACCGCGTCGTAGACCAACCGGGCGGTGACATCCCGGTCGACGACGGGCGGAAGGTCACTGACGAGAACGCGTTCCTCGTAGTCGGCGAGCACCTCCTGAACGAGCTGGCGGACCTGAGCCGGATCGCGCACAGGATCCAGGGAACGCCGCCGGACGAGCTCGCGGACCTCGTCCTCCACGAGCGATGTGGCGTCCAGCCAACCGCCACGTGCCACCGCCACGAAAACCGCCGATCCTCCAGCTCCGCCTCTTCCTCGCCCGGACAATTGCTACGAAGCGTAGAAAGAAGGTCACTGCTTATCAAGCCCTGACCATCAGGATGGACGCAACAACGTTCGCACAACCCCATCCGGGGGTGGGGGGCGGGTCGGACACAGGCAGGTCACGGTGTGCACACCGTCCCACCTTGACCACCCATAAAGTTACTCTCCGCATTCGATACACGGTCGCGGATCGAGGGACAACCATCGCCCTACGCGTACATCCCGCAGATCGGTCGTCCGCCGACCGCCCCGGAAACGCCCACAGGATTTCGCCGCCTAATCGTCCCGGAGGCGGTAACCTCGCGGCGGTCCCTAACCCGCTCATCCGTGAAGCCACAATCGCCTGCTGGGTCGACCGGTGGAGCCTCCCCCACCCCGCCGATCTCACCCGGTAAGCCACTAACGCCTGCCTCGGGGGTCCCTTCCGTGTCCGGTCAGCCATCGATCCGCGGGCTCGCCAACCGCTGGCGAGAAGCCCATCCGCCCACCACCGTGGCGCCGCCCAGGACCTGCCTGCGGCCCGCCACGCGCGGCCTGAAAGGGGCGAACCGATGAGCGGAGACCGGGATTTCCAACCGTCGGACATGTTCGACAAAGCCGCTTGGAAAATGTTTTGGCGGATTGTGGAGAATTGCCCCGTGGCGGTATTCGCCACCGACGCGGTCGGCCGGCATCTCTTCGTGAATCGGCCGTGGTCCGAGCTAACCGGACTTACCCGCGACGAGGCAGTCGGATGGGGATGGGACCGGGTGGTCCATCCCGATGACGTTGCCACGGTGAGCGACCATTGGCGGCGCCTGGTCACGCATGGCGACGGGTTCTCCGCACAGATTCGACTGGTCCGACCGGGCGGGACCGCCCGTCGGGCGATCATTCAGACGGTGGCGACGTCCGCCGGCGACGGGCGGCGCCGTTTCGTCGGCACCCTCACCCCGGCGCCGGTCGGCGCTCCCACCGCGAGCGGCACCGACCACCGTGACGCCCGCGGCCTGGACGCCCCGGCGCACCCCGACGGCCACCCGCACCCTGATGCCCTGGCCGACCCTCTCGCCGACAACGACGCCGAACATGTCGTACCGCCCATCGACTCTGGGGCTGGGGCTGGGGCTGGGGCACTGGATCTCAGCGCCTTCGACGCAGCCTTCCTCGACGAGCAGCTACTCGGCCACGAACTGTTCGGCCAGCAGGATGCCGAGCCGGACGGCATCCTGCCCGGCGGGCCCGATCGCCACGGACTGCTCGACGGGCTGGGCGGCTACGACCCGTTCGACGATGCAGCCCATGCTTTCAGCGACTCCGCCGACGATCCGTTCCGCTGGCCCGACAGCCCGACCGGCGCAGACGATCCGGACCGCCCGGATGGACCGGACCGGTTCGGCGACGGCTCAGCCGATCCCGCGCCGGACCTCGACGGTCCGGTCATCGGTCATCCCGCCGGAACTGGACACCCCCCGTCCGGGCCCCCGGCGCGGTGGCCCGACGCGGACGACGCCGCGACGAATCGGCGTTGGGCGGTCCCGCTGCCCCGCCGGCCGATTCCCGGCGAGCCGACACCCGGCTGGTCCTCCCCCCGCGAGGCTTCGGAGGACCGGTTGCCGGCCTACCCGCGCGGCGCCCTACCGCCCGGCGCCGAGTGGCGCGCCGCCGTCGTCCTGCACCGAGACGAGGACGCCGATCTGCATCCACGCCCCCCTCACGCCGACGGACGGCAGGCCGAGGGCTGCGGCTGCCTGTTCGCGCAGACGCAGCGGATCGAGGAGGCCTGCCGGGACCGGGAGCGCTGGCTGACGACCCTGCTCGCCGAGCTTGCGACCGCGGTCCTCATCGCCGATCGCGACGGCAGCGTCGTCGCCGTCAACCAGATGTACTGCGACCTGTTCGATCTGGCCGACTCCCCCGTCGACCTGGTCGGCACGGACTGCCGTCGGCATCTGCGGCCGCGGGCCGGACTGGTCGACGACCCGTCTGGCTTCGCCGCCCGCCTGGACACCCTGCTGCGCCGACGTCGCACGCTGCGCCGCGAGCCGGTCATGTTCGCCGACGGCCGCGTCTTCGAACGCAGCCACATCACGCTGACCGCGGCCGACGGCTACCGCGGTCACCTGTGGCTCTACAGCGACGTCACCGACCGCCGAATCCTCGAGGCCGAGATCGAGGGGCTCATCTCCGGGCTTTGAACACGACCCGGCAGGGCCTCGCCGCAATCTGGCCGGAATCTGGCCGAAACCAGGTTGGCGAGCAGACAGGCGGCAGCGGCTGGGGGTGGCGCCGACAGGTCAGCCGACAACTAC
>NZ_CADCWT010000213.1 GCF_902806485.1 Candidatus Frankia alpina
ATTTACGATCCCGGCGATCTGATTCGAATCAGCCATCGCGGGTTTCGGAAAAACTCCCCGGTTCGCCCTGAGCGCCTGAGCACCGACCCATTGAAGATCCTAAAATGCCTGCGGCAGGCCGCCGATGCTATAAACAGAGTGTCAGAAGAGCTCTGCTGAGCCGCTCTGAACACTGACCTGGAACACTGAACGTTGACCTGCCCGGCGAAGGCCGGGGCGACGGACCCGCCCGGCGCCAGGCGCGCACGGCGGGAACCAGGAGGAGGCACGGCGTTGCCCGAACCGACGAGCGCCGCGGGCCCACTCGCCGAGATCGGTCCCGGCCCGCACGCGGCGATGATGCTCGCCGACCTGGGCGCGGACGTGGTCCGGGTGGCCCGGCCGGGTTCCGTGCCGAAGCCGGGCGTGCCGGCCGAGCCGGTGCAGCGCGGGCGCCGCCTCATCGAGGCCGACCTGGGCGATCCCGCGGCCCGCGCAAGCGTGCTGGACCTGATCGCCGGCGCCGACGTGCTGATCGAGGGCTTCCGCCCGGGCGTCACCGAGCGCCTCGGCCTCGGCCCGGACGACTGCGCGCGGCGCAACCCGCGGCTGGTCTACGGGCGGATGACCGGCTGGGGCCAGCAGGGGCCGCTGGCGGACCGGGTCGGCCACGACATCAACTACCTGTCGATCACCGGCGTACTCAACGCAGTCGGCCGCGCCGGCGAGGCGCCGGTACCACCGCTGAACCTGGTCGGCGACTTCGGCGGCGGCTCCACCTACCTGGTCGTGGGCATCCTCGCCGCACTGGTCGAGCGGGAGCGTTCCGGGCGCGGCCAGGTCATCGACGCGGCCATCGTCGACGGCGCGAGCCTGCTCGCGCACATGGTCTGGGGGCTGCGCGGGCGCGGCCGCTGGAATGACGAGCGCGGCTCCAACCGCCTCGACACCGGCGCGCCGTTCTACGACGTCTACGAAACCGCCGACGGGGGCTACATGGCCGTCGGCGCGCTCGAACCCCGTTTCTACGCCACGTTCGTCACCGGCCTCGGCCTCGACCCGGCCGCACTGCCCTGCCAGGACGACCAGGCCCGCTGGCCGGAGCTGCGCGAGGCGTTCACCAAGGCCTTCGCCGGACGCACCCGCGACGAGTGGGTGGCCGTGTTCGACGGGCTCGACGCCTGCGTCACCCCGGTGCTGGACTTCGACGAGGCCGTCGCGCACCCGCACATGGCCGCCTGGGAGATCCTGATCGACGTGGCCGGCGTGACCCAGCCCGCCCCCGCGCCGCGGTTCTCGCGCAGCGTCCCCGCCGCGCCGCGGGTCCCGCCGCGCGCCGCGGTCACCGTGGCCGAGGTCCTCGCCGGGTGGACCTGATCGCCCGCCACACCTCCAATCCAGACCACCGTGTCACCGTCGATCGTGTACCAGACCAGCGGCGTGTAGGTGCCCGGCGACCAGGACATGGTGACGTCGAGGTATTCCTCGATCTCGTCCTGGCCGTTGAAGGTGCCCCAGTAGTGGTCCTTGTACCAGGCGTCCTCGGTGAAGGACTCATGCGCCCAGCGCTTCCAGTCCTCGGCGACGGGGCCGAGTAAGTAGTAGTTCTTGAAGGCAGCTTCCACTTCTTCGCGGGGGTGGCTCAACGTGGCCTCCAGGGGTGGGGGTGTTGCATGCGCCTCGAGGGCGGTCAGGCGCGGACCGTGGTCGGGGTGTAGGCGGCCTTGAGATGCTTGATGCCGTGGAGGAAGTTCGTCCGCAGGAAATGCGACTCCTCGACGGCGTGGATGTCGGGAAGGTACTCGAAGAACACCTTGAAGACGACGGACAGCTCCAGGCGGGCCGGGGGCGCCGAAGCCGAGGTGCGGCGGGGTGAGGTCGCGGCGCACGTCGAACCGGGTGCCGTCGGGGAACACCGACTCGGCCTGGTTCACCGAGCGGTACCACAGCACGAGCTTGTCGCCCTCGCGGAACTCCTGGTCGCCGAGGCGCACCCCGTCGGCGGTGACGGTGCGGCGCATGTGCAGCACCGGCGACGCCCAGCGGACGACCTCGTCGACGGCCGTCGGCGTGAGGCCGTCGACGTCGGCGGCCCACAGCGCCCGCTGGTCGGGGTTCTGGGTCAGCGCGAGCAGGCCGTGCGCGATGGCGTTGCGGGTGGTCTCGTTGCCGGCGCCGACCAGCAGGATGAAGAAGGAGGCGAGCTCCTGCGCGGTGAGGTTCTCGTCCCCGGCGGCGACGAGGAGGCTGATGAGGTCGTCGCCCGGGTTCTTCTGCCGGTCGGCGGCGAGCTCCCGCAGCAGTTCGGCGAAGTCGTCGCCGACCCGGGACAGGTTCTTCGCGACCCCGCGCGGGCTCTGGTCCGGGACGTACTCCGGGTCGCTGGCGCCGAGCAGCTTGTTGGTCGACTCGAAGATGAACTGCTCCTGGCTGCGCGGGATGCCCATCATGTCGTTGACGATGCGCAGCGGGATGAGGGCGGCGACCTCGGTGACGAAGTCGCATTCGCCCTTCTCCGCCACCGCCCCGATGACCTCCCGGGTCACCTCGCCGACGTTGGCGCGCAGCGCCTCCAGGTTCTTCGCGGTGAACCCGCGGGAGATGATCCGGCGCTGACGGGCGTGCTGCGGGTTGTCCATCGCGATGATGGAGCCGAAGAACTCCCGCAGATCGACCGGCTGGTCGAAAATGTTGCTGCCCTCGCCGGAGCAGAAGTCCTCCGGCCGGCGGCTGACCTCCATCACGTCGGCGTAGCCGGTCACCGCGTAGAAACCGCGGCCCCGGACGTTGCCGGCGAGGTCGAGTTCGGGGAAGTACGGGCGTTCCCCGGACGCGCGCACGCTCGCGGAGTAGGCGTCGCGTTCGGCCGCGGGCCGGGTCCACCAGTCGAGATCGTCCAGGTCGACGTCAGCGATCAGGCTCATGACCGTTTCTCCTCGTACTGTGCGGCGGCACCGCGGGGCGGGTACGGCGCGGTCCGGTGGTCGTTCGGGCGGCGTGGCATCGGGCAGGGGTGACGGCGGGCAGGGGTGACGGCGGCCGGGTAGCGCAGCACGCCCCGCAGGTTGGTGCCGGCGCGCAGGTCGGCGAAGGCGTCGTTGATGTCGTCGAGGGGGTAGGTCCGCGACACCATCACGTCGAGGTCGACCTGGCCGACGCTGGACAGCTCCAGCAGCTTGGGGATGTCCGCGCGCGGGTTGCCCGAGCCGTAGAGCGTGCCGATGATGCGTTTCTCGGTGAGGGTCAGGTCCATCAGGTTGACGTCGATGGACGTCTCCGTCGCCGGGTGGATGTTGGTGACCACGAGGGTGCCTCGCTTGGCCGTCATCCGCAGGGCCTTCTTGACCAGTTTGCCGTCCCCGACGCCCATGGCGCAGATGAACACGTCGGCGCCGCGGTCCCAGGTCGCCTCCGCGACGACGGCGGGCGCCTCCTGCCAGGAGGTCGCGACGTGGGTGGCGCCGAGCTCGAGGACCTTGTCCTTCTTCGTCTCGACCGGCTCGATCGCGACGATCACCCTGGCACCGGCGAGCTTCGCGCCCTGGATGGCCGCGCCGCCGATGCCCGCCGACCCCGGCGACGACCACAGCATCGCCGGGGCGAACCTGGGCGGCGTAGACCGCCGAGCCCCAGCCGGTGACGAACCCGCAGCCCAGCAGGCAGGCCCGGTCGAGGGGGTAGTGATTGTCGATCTTGATGACGCTGGCCTCGTTGACCACCGTGTGGTGGGCGAACGACCCGATCAGGCAGGCGGTGGAGATGTCCTCGCCCTTGGCGTGGTGGCGGTAGCCGTCGTCGGAGATATGCCGCCCGCTGTACAGCTTCGCGCCAAGGTCGCACAGGCTCTGGTGACCGGTCGAGCAGGACGGGCAGCGCCCGCACGACGGCATGAACCCGAACACGACGTGGTCACCGGGGGAGAGCCACGACACGTGCGCGCCGACCTCGCGCACGACCCCGGCGCCCTCGTGCCCGCCGATGCACGGGATGCGGAAGGGCATGTCGCGGGTGACGAGGTGCTCGTCGGAGTGGCAGATGCCGGAGGCGTGGAGCTCGACCAGCACCTCGTCGTGCTTGGGCGGGTCGAGCTCGATCGTCTCGACCGCCCACGGGGCGTTCGCCTCCCAGAGCACCGCGGCCTTGGTCTGCACTGTCGTGTGCTCCTCTCGTCGCTACCGGCGGTTCCGGTACTGGTTCGGCGGTTCGGTGACTGCCGGGCCTCAGCCGGCCGGCAGGATGATCGACTGGTACTCGGTGTAGGACGCCAGTCCCTCCGGACCGCCCTCGCGGCCGATGCCGGACTGCTTGAACCCGCCGAACGGGCTGCCGAGGTCCATCCCGGCGCTGAAGTTCACCCCGACGCCGCCGGCACGGATGCGGCCGGCAACCGCCTCGCCCGCGGCGATGTCGGTCGTCCAGACCGCGCCCGCCAAGCTTGGCGATGCGCACCGCGTCGTCGACGCCGTCATACGGAATCACGACCATGACCGGGCCGAAGATCTCCTCGCGGGCGACCCGCATGCCGTTGTCGACGCCGGCGAACAGGGTCGGCTCGACATACCAGCCGCGGTCGAGGCCCTTGGGCCGGCCCCCGCCGGTGACCAGGCGGGCGCCGTCAGCCTCGGCGGAGCTCAGGTAGCCCTCGACCCGCTCGCGGGCCTGGCTGGAGATCAGCGGGCCGACCTCGGTGGCGGGGTCGCGCGGGTCGCCGACGGTGAGCGCGCCGATGCGGGCGCCGAGCGCGTCGACGACGTCGTCGTAGCGGTCGCGGGGGGCGAGCACGCGGGTCTGGGAGACGCAGATCTGCCCGCCGTTGGACATCGCCCCGGCGACGATCGCCTCGACCGTGCCCGCGCCGAGGTCGACGTCGGGCAGCAGGATCGCCGCGGACTTGCCGCCGAGCTCCAGCGTGCAGCGGCGCAGGTCGCGCGCACAGCTCGCCGATGTGGCGCCCGACCGCCGTCGACCCGGTGAAGCTGATCTTGTCGACGCCGGCATGGCGGACCAGGTGCTCGCTGACCGCGGCCTCGCCGGGGACGATGGACAGCACGCCCGGGGGCAGGCCCGCCTCCACCGCCGCCTCGGCGAGCAGGTAGGTGCGCAGGGGGGTCTGCGGGGCCAGCTTGAGCACGACGGTGCAGCCGGCCAGCAGCGCCGGGGCGAGCTTGAGCGCGGCGACGAACAGCGGCGCGTTCCACGGCACGATGGCGCCGACCACGCCGACGGGCACCTGCCGCACGCGCACCGGGCCGCCGAAGCCGCCCGTCCGGGTCGTCTCCCACTCGTAGCGCTTGCCGATGCCGCTGTAGGTGGCGAACACGGCCGTGGCGACCCCGACCTGGCCGACGGTCGACCACGCGCGCGGCGAGCCGACCTCCGCGGAGATCAGATCGGCGAACTCCTCCGCCCGGGCCCGGATCGCCTTGCCGAGCCGGCCCACGATCTGCGCACGCTGCGCCGGGTCGAGAGTCGGCCAGGGGCCGGTGTCGAAGGCACCGCGGGCGGCGGCCACCGCCGCGTCGACGTCGGCGATCGAGGCGCTCGGAACCCGCCCGATCGGCTCCTCGGTCGCCGGGGAGAACACGTCGATCACCCGGGACGAGGCCGGCGGCACCCAGCCACCGATGAAGAGATTCTCGTGGGTGTACAAGGAGGTCTCTTTCCCACTGATGATCAGGTCGGGCGGCCGGGCCACGACCGGACCGGCCCGAGAAGGTCGACGCCCGGGCTCCCGCCCGACCGTATGATCACTTAATTCTGGCGTTCATGTCACCGATGTGCGAACAGTACCCGCGCTGACTACGCGGTGGCTGGGAACTCCGGCGTCCGGGCGGCGAAGTGCTGCAGGACCGGACCGAGCAGCTCCGGGGTCGAGCCGTGCAGGACCAGCTCGTCGGCGCCGGCGTCGAGGTAGGCGTCGAGGCGGGCGGCGCACTCGCCCGCGGAGCCCACCGCGGCGGCGTCGGTCAGCCACGACGGGGGCAGGGTGGCGGCGACGTCGAGGAGCTGGTGGCGGGTGAAGACGTTGTCGGCCGAGCCCCGCAGGCCGACCATCAGCGGATGGGACCGCAGCGCCGCCAGCGGCTCGATGCCCCACTCGTTCACCCCGGCGAGGCGCTCACCGAAGCCCGGGATCTGGAAGTAGGTCACCGCCCACGCGCCGACCACCGCCGTCTCCTCCTCGGGCGTGAGGTCGGGGGCGGCCACGACGGTGGCGTGGACCTTCACCGTCGACGGGTCGCGCCCCGCCTCGGCCGCGGCCTTGTGCACGATCGCCACCGAGCGGGCGACCGCCTCCGGGGTGAGGAAGGGGTGCAGCAGCGCGCCATCGAAATGCGCCCCGGCGAGCGCAAGGCTCTTCGGGCCGATCGCGGCGAACACCAGCTCCGGCGGCGCGACGTCGGGCAGGTCACCCAGGCGCATGACCGGGAAGCGCCCGGCGGGACCGTCGTAGGAGACCTTCTCCCCCCGGCACAGCCGGCGCAGCATGTCGGCGGAGTCGACGAGCACCTGGTTGGTCATCGCCGGCAGGCCCACGGCCTTCCACATCGGGCCGACCGAGCGCCCGAAACCCAACGTCAGGCGACCGCCGGTCAGCGCCTGCGCCGTCATCGCGGTGGAGGCCAGCACGACGGGATGGCGCACGAGGAAGTGGGTGATGCCCGAGGCGATCCGCACCCGGCTGGTGACCTGGTCGATGGCGCCCGCGAGCACCCCGAAGTCCTTCGTCCCCCACCGTTCGCTGAGCCACACCGTGCCGAGTCCGAGATGCTCGGCGGCCTGCGCCTGCCCGATCGCGGGACGCGGATCGGCGACCCGGCCGGGCAGCACGTAGGCGTCGAGGCGGTCCGTCACCCGGGCGGCGCCGGTCCGATCGCGATCCCTGTTCGTCGTCATGCCTCTATTCTGACATCCGCGTCTAGTATCTGGGTGATCAGCCGCTCTGGGCGGCCGGCAACCGGGGCACGCGGGCGGAAGGAGTCAGGATGGCCACCACGGCACGATGAGATCTCGAGGCGACCCGGGAGGTCCTGCGGGGGTGGCTGCGGGATCGGCACGGCGCCACCGAGGTGGAGATCTCGCCGCTGACCTCGCCCAAGGCCGGCTACTCCAACGAGACCCTCTACCTGCACCTGGCCTGGACCCCGTCGGACGGCCCGCGCCGCGCCGAGGACCTCGTGCTGCGCATCGAACCCACCGGCCACCAGCTCTTCGTGACCCCCGACGCGGTCCGCCAGGCGCGGATCATGCAGGCGCTCACCCCCCAGCCGACCATCTGGTTCATCGAGCCGGACCCCACCGTGCTGGGCTCGCCGTTCTACCTGATGGGCCGGGTCGACGGCCAGGTGCCCGGCGACGTCCCGAGCTGGCACGCCAAGGGCTGGACGGTCGAGCTCACCCCTGGCGAACGGACCCGGCTGCACGACAACGCGCTGGCCTCCCTCGTCGCGCTGCACCTCATCGACGTGCGCGACGGCTTCGACTTCCTGTCGCCCGCGGGGACCGGAACCGCCCTCGACCGCTACCTGGCGGCACTGCGCGACTGGCACACCTGGGCGGAGCCGAGCCTGCGCTGGGAGCCGGACATCGTGGCCGCGGCCGTGGACCAGCTGGTGCGCGAGCGCCCCGACGACCCGTCCGCCGGCATCGTGTGGGGCGACGCCCGGGTCGGCAACATCAGCTTCGGCACCGACCAGTCCGTGCGGGCGATGTTCGACTGGGAGACGGCCACCGTCGGCCCGCCCGGCATCGACCTCGGCTGGTGGCTGATGTTCGAGGACTTCCTTTGCGAGGCGCAGGGCCTGACCCGGCTGGAGGGCGTGCCCGACCGGGCCGCGATCATCGCCGGCTACCAGGAGCTGTCCGGCCGGCCGGCCGAGCACATCGACTACTACGAGCTGCTCGCCGCCACCGTCATGACGCTGATCAACAGCCGCCTCGGCGTGCTGCTGATGACCAGCGGCGGCCTGCCGGAGCGGGGCGCGTCCTCGCCTGAGCCGCGCCGCCCGCGGATGCTGCGGATACAAATGACGGCAGCGTTAGATAGTTGGTCTGCCTC
>NZ_CADCWT010000214.1 GCF_902806485.1 Candidatus Frankia alpina
CCGTGCGTGGTGCAGCTGATCAGGAGCACGTCCGGGCGGCCGATCCCGACCGCACCCGGCACCATTCACGTGCCGGCCTCGGCACACCCCGTCCCAGAGCGCAGAATCCTGACAACAGGGCAGCAGCCCCACGCGGCGTCCGCCGCCGGGCAGATCCCTGACCGGGAAACCCTGGAGCCCCGCGCCCCCCACGAGCGACCGTGAGACG
Source organism: Candidatus Frankia alpina (assembly GCF_902806485.1). Classification (GTDB taxonomy): domain Bacteria; phylum Actinomycetota; class Actinomycetes; order Frankiales; family Frankiaceae; genus Frankia; species Frankia alpina. The sequence continues at coordinate 209 of NZ_CADCWT010000214.1, forward strand.
TGAGCGACCTCAGGACCGTTGAACGACCGCAGGATTTCGAACGACCGCAGGACCGATGAGCGGCGCCCGGCCCAGGAGCGACGCCCGAACGACGAGTGGAGACACGCCGATGACCGACGGACCAGGCTGGGCCGCGCCCGGCACATCGTCGCCCCCGGGCGACGGTTCCGCCGGGCCGTCGTGGGGCACGCCGCAGCCCCACGACGGGTGGGGGCGTCCCGACCAGCCCGCCGACCAGCCGTCAGCGCCCCCCGGCGCGCCCCCGCAGGGCGGGCCGCCCGGGTGGCACGGACCTCCGCAGGGCGACCCCGGATGGCACGGACCCCCGCCCGGTCCACCGGGACCGTGGCGCTGGGGGGCGGCGGCGTCCAAGGCGGGGATCATCCCGCTGCGTCCGCTGGCACTCGGCGAGATCCTGGACGGCACCTTCACCACGATCCGCGAGAACCCGGGCGCGACCATCGGGGTGACGCTCGCGTCCGCGACCGTCGTCGAGACGATCTCGACGGTGGTGCGGATCAGCACAGAGCACGCCTCGACGACGGTGTCGGTGCTGAGCACCCTCGTGACCGTCGCGCTCGACCTCGTTCTCGGACTGTTCCTGTCTGGCGTACTCAGCGTGGTCGTGAGCGAGGCGACGCTGGGCAGCCGCATCGGCCCGATCGAGGCCGTCCGACGGGTCGCCCCGCGCCTCGGCGGCCTGTTCGCCCTCACGATCATCATCACGGCGGCGGTGGCGCTCGGGCTGGTCGCTCTGCTCGTCGGCGCCGCCGTCGTGGGTGTCTATCTGGCGCTGTCGACGCCCGCGTACGTCCTCGAGGGCGGCGGAGTGCGCCATGCCCTGCGCCGGTCGGTGACGATCGTGCGCGGCTCCTGGTGGCGGACGCTGGGCATCCTGGTTCTCACGGCGCTCGTCGCGTTCATGCTCAGTGGGGTCCTCGCCGTCATCACCGCGGTGATCCTGGGGTCGTCGTCGATGTTCGGCGACTTCCTCGACGGCGACCTCACGGTGACCGGCCACATCGTCGAGGGGCTCGGCAACCTGCTGGCCACGACGATCTCGACGCCGATCGTCTCCGGCACGGTCGTGCTGCTGTACATCGATCTACGGATCCGGCGGGAGGGCTTGGACGTCACCCTCGCCGAGGCCGCACGGGCCCGCGCGGCCGGTCTGGGGACGCCCGGATGATGCCGGGCGGTCCGGTCACCCGCGATGGTGCCCGGGAGGAGGCGCACCGCGAGCTGTCGGACCGCATCTACGGCGACAGCCGGCCGCACTGGTGGAACCGGCTGCTCAGCTGGATCGGCGACCGGGTCGCCGACCTGTTCGACTGGGTACTGCCGCACAGCGGGACCGGCGGCGGCTCGCGCGGGCTCGGGGTCCTCGCGCTCGTGGCGGTGCTCGTCGTCGGAGCGATCGCGGTGCGGTGGTGGCTGGGTCCGGTCCGGCGGACCGCACGGGCGCGGCAGGCGGCCGTGGACGATCTGTCCAGCCCGCTGACCGCCGCGCAGCTGCGGGTCGAGGCCGACCGGCGCGCGGCCGACGAGGACTACGCGCGGGCGGTGCGCTCCCGGCTGCGGGCGATCGTGCGGATGCTCGAGGAGAAGGGCGTGCTCGATCCGCGCCCCGGGCGCACCGCCGGCGAGCTCGTCGCCGAGGTCGCCCGGATCGCCCAGGCCGCCGACCGCGTCCCGGGCGGTCCGGGCGGTCCGGGCGGTTCCGGCCATGCCCCGGGCGGCGGGCAGGCTGCCCTGGCCGCCGCGGTAGAGGTCTTCAGCGAGATCTGGTACGGCGGGCGCCCGGCCACCGCCGCCGGGTACCAGGTGCTCGTCGACGCGGACACCGCGCTGTCTCACCTGCGGCGCGGCACGGGCGGGCGAGACAGTGCGGCGGGCAGTCTCGCGGTGCCGGCATGACGACGGCCAGCGGCACCCTGGCCCCGGGTGGCGCCAGCCCGGGTGGCGGTTCACCCAGCGCGGTACGCAGCGGCCCCCGGCCGCCGGCGGTGCGCCGCGGGGTCCTCGTGGTGGCCGTCGTCGGCGCCCTGCTCCTTGGCTTCCTGGTGCTCACCGCCCTGGTCACCCACCCGGCCGGCCGGCCGGCGCTGGACCTGGCCTCGGCGGAGTCCGACGGGACCCGCGCGCTGGCCCAGATCCTGCGCGCCCGCGGCGTGGTGGTGTCCCCCCCCGGACGCCGCGCCCGCGGGGTCGGCCGGCCAGCAGGACACGCTCGTCGTCGTCCGCCCCGGGCGGCTGGCCCACGATGCGCTCACCGACCTGCTCGGTCGCGTCTGGCGGGGCTCCGACGTCGTGCTGGTGGCACCGGATGACGCCGTACTAGACGCGCTCGACGTGGGCGTCGTCATAGCCAACCGGCAGCCGGCGGGCGGCGAGTCCGACCCGCGTTGCGCGATGCCCGAGGCGGCGACGGCAGGCAGCGCCGCGATCGGCGGGAGTCGCGCCTTTACCCGGACCAGCGACGGCGATCTCGGTGACATGAAGTTGACTCTGTGCTATGGCGACCCACCCGGCGCGGCCGAGCTCGCGGTGCTCAACCCCGGCCGGGCCGCAGCGGCGCCCGCGGCCGGGCGGCTGGTTCTGCTCGGCTCCGCGGACTTCCTCACCAATCGGGAGCTGGACCGCTCGGGCAACGCGGCGCTCACTCTCGGCCTGCTCACCCGGCATCCCACACTGTCCTGGATACCACGGCCGCAGATGCCGACGACGGGGTCGGTACCCGCAGCGTGGCCGAGCTGCTCCCCGCCGGGTTTCGCTGGGCATGCCTGCAGGCCGGAGTCGTGCTGGTGCTGCTGGCGCTGTGGCGGGGACGGCGGCTGAGACCGCCGCTGCCCGAGCCGCTGCCCGTGATCGTGCGGGCCGCGGAGACGGTGGAGGGTCACGGCCGGCTCTACGCCGCCGCGCACGCCCGCGACCGGGCCGCCGATGCGCTGCGGGCCGGCACCCGGGTTCGGCTGGCGGAACACACCGGGCTGCCGGCATTCGCCAGACCAGGCGGGGCACCCGGACCCGATCCCGTAGCCCTCGTGGCCTCCATCAGCGAACGGACCGGACGGTCACCCTCGGAAATCGGATCGCTCCTGTACGGTTCGGGCATGCCGCCGCAGACCACCGGCGTACCCAGCCCAATCGGGCGGGCCCGGGACCGCTACCAGTCGCGTCACCTCCCGCCGGACGTATCCCGGCCGGCAGCGCAGGCGGCGGACGGCGGGCCCGGCCCCCGCCGCGGCACCGGCCGGCCGGGCGAGCGGGATGCCGCGCTGCTCGCCCTGGCCCGGGCGCTCGACGAACTCGACCGACAGGTAGGTGGACGGTGACCTCCCGCAACATCGACGCGGAGCCGACCACCGCGGCGGCACAGCCCGCCCAGGTGCCCGGGAAGCCCGCCAGCCCGGTACCCGCTGTACCACCGGCCCGGGATGACGCGCCGGCCAACGGGACCCCCCGGCCCCGCCGACCCCGCCGGTGCCGGTGGCCGCCCGGCCGGGCGGCCGGCCCGCACCGCCCGACGCCGACGCGGCGCGCCGGGCGCTGATCGCCCTGCGCGGCGAGGTCGCCAAGGCCGTGATCGGCCAGGACGCCGCCGTCAGCGGGCTCGTCGTCGCCCTGCTCTGCCGCGGGCACGCGCTACTCGAGGGCGTGCCGGGCGTGGCGAAGACGCTGCTCGTACGCACCCTGGCGGCCGCCCTGTCGCTGGATACCAAGCGGCTGCAGTTCACCCCGGATCTGATGCCGGGAGACGTCACCGGCTCGCTCGTCTACGACAACCGCAGCTCGGCGTTCACCTTCCGCGAAGGTCCGGTCTTCACGAACCTGCTGCTCGCCGACGAGATCAACCGGACCCCGCCGAAGACCCAGGCCGCCCTGCTGGAGGTGATGGAGGAACGGCAGGTCAGCGTCGAGGGAACGCCCCGCCCGCTGCCCACCCCGTTCGCCGTCCTGGCAACCCAGAATCCCGTCGAGCACGAGGGCACCTATCCGCTGCCCGAGGCACAGCTCGACCGTTTCCTGGTGAAGGTGACACTGCCGCTGCCGCCGCGCGACGACGAGATCCGGGTGCTGGCCCACCACGCCGGCGGCTTCGACCCGACAAATCTGGCTGCGGCCGGCGTGCGTCCGGTCGCGGGCCCGGCGGAGCTGGCCGCGGCGCGGGCCGCGGTGCTCGCCGTCGCGGTACACCCGGAGGTGCTGGCTTACATCGTCGGCCTGGCGCGGGCGACCCGGGTGGCGCCTAGCGTGCAGCTCGGGGTGTCGCCGCGGGGGGCCACCGCGCTGCTGGCGACCACCCGGGCCTGGGCGTGGCTGTCCGGGCGCGGCTATGCGACCCCCGACGACGTCAAGGCCCTGGCCCGGGCGACGCTGCGGCACCGGATCAGCCTGCGGCCCGAGGCCGAGCTCGACGGCGTCACCGCGGACGTGGTCCTGGAACAGGTGCTGGCCACCGTCCCGGTGCCCCGGTAGGCCCGGTGGCGATCACTGGCCGCGCCGTCGCGCTGGCCCTGCTCGGGGTGTTGGTCGTCCTGCTCTCCCCCGCGCCCGGCCTGACGATGCTGCTCGTCGGCCTGGTGGTCGTGGGGCTCGTCGGGGTCGACCTCACGCTGGCCGGCGGGGTCCGCACCCTGGAGTTCACCCGGTCGGGGCCAACCTCCGCCCGGCTCGACCAGCCGGTCCCCCTCGTGCTCGGGATCACCAACGACGGCGCCCGGACCGTGCGAGCCCGGGTGCGCGACGCCTGGCCGCCGTCCGCGGGCGCCCGGCCGCGGGTGCACCGGGTGGTCGTCCCCGCCGGGGAACGGCGCTTCCTGGAGACCACGCTGTACCCGACGCGACGCGGCGACCGAGAGCCCTTCCGGATCACGGTGCGTTCCCTCGGCCCGCTGGGCCTCGCCGGCCGGCAGGGCCGCCACCACTGCCCGTGGCGGATCCGGGTGCTGCCGCCGTTCACGTCGCGCCGGCACCTGCCCGCGGCGCTCGCCCGGCTGCGGGAGGTCGAGGGCGAGGTCGCGATCCGCGGGGCCGGCGCGGGCTCGGAGTTCGACAGCCTGCGCGACTACGTGATCGGCGACGACGTCCGCCTGATCGACTGGCGGGGCACCGCGCGGCGCGGGGCGGTCGTGGTCCGGACCTTCCGGCCGGAGCGGGACCGGCGGGTGGTCTGCGTCCTCGATACCGGGCGCACCTCCGCCGGACGGGTCGGCGACGTCCCCCGACTGGACCATGCACTCGACGCCGCGCTACTGCTCACCGCGGTCGCGCTGCGGGCCGGCGACCGGGTCGGCCTCATCGCGCACGACAGTGTGCCCCGGGTGACACTGCCCGGTTCGCACGACCACGCGTTCCTGGCCCGGATGACCGACGCCATGGCCCGGCTGGAGCCCGCCATCGTCGAGGCGGACCACGCCGGGATCGTCTCGACGGTGCTGCGGGAGACCTCGCACCGCTGTCTGGTGGTGCTGTTCACCGAGCTGGTGCCGGCCGTCGTCGAGGAGGGTCTGCTGCCGGTGCTGGGCACGTTGACGGCCCGGCACACCGTCGTCGTGGCAGCGCTGCGCGACCCCCGCGTCGACGCACCGCCCGCCGGCCACGCCGCCGCCGTCACCGACACCTACCTCACCCTGAAGTCCCTCGGTCGGCTCTGACCCACCCCACAGCCGCCGAGGGACCGGGGATCGGTCACCCACCGGTGCCCGGCGGCACCAGCACATCGCCGCGGCGAGTGGGTGCCGTCGGAATCGCCGCGGCGGGCGCCGTCAGGTCGCGGGGACGGGGGTCAGCGCGATGACGGGGATCTTCCGGCCGGCCTTCGCCTCGTACTCGGCGAAGGCCGGGTAGTTCGCGGCGTGCCGGGCGTAGATGGCGTCACGTTCGGCGCCGGTGACCTCGTCGACGCGCACGGCCAGGGTCCGGGTGTCGACCTCGATCTTCGCCTCGGGATACGCCTTCAGGTTGTGGTACCAGGCCGGATCTTTGGGCGCCCCGGCGTACGAGGCGAACACCAGGTACCGGTCGCCGTCCGCGGCGTACACCAGCGGATTGATCCGCGGGTTGCCGCTGCGGGCCCCGGTGGTGTGCAGCAGCAGGATCGGCGTTCCCGCGAACGGATCACCAGGGTGCCCCTGGGTTGCCCGGAAATCGGCAATGATCCGGGCGTTGAAGTCGTCGGTGTCTGCCATGGGCGGACGCTTCCCTCCTCGGGCTGCAGGTCGAATCCTGACGGTATACGAGAGCCCGACATCGACCTTCGCCGTTGCTCAGGCAGGCAGGACCGCGGCCGTCGGCTCCTGGGCGGGCACGGCGGGAGCGCCGGTCGCCACCGGGGGCAGCGTGGGGTAGTCCAGATAGCCACGGTCGTCGCCGCCGTAGAAGGTGTCCCGGTCGGCCGGGTTGAACGGTCCGCCGGCCGCGAGCCGGGCGGGCAGGTCCGGGTTGGCGAGGAACTCGGCGCCGAAGCTGAGCAGGTCGGTGGTGCCGTCCTCGACGAGGGGAAGGTCCGCGAGCCCGGTCGGCCGGTCACCCGTGGCCGGGTTGAGGATCAGCGTGCCGCCGAAGCCGCGGCGCAGCTGCGCGGTCAGCGACCGCTCGGCGTTCTCGGCGATGTGCAGGTAGGCCAGGCCGAGCGGGCGCACCGCGTCCACCAGTGCGGTGTAGGTGGCGGGCACGTCGTCGACGACCATGTCGTTGAAGCTGCCACCGGGCGAGATCCGCAGTCCGACCCGGTTCGCGCCGATCGCCTCGACCACAGCCTGGGTGACCTCGACGGCAAACCGGATCCGGCCGGCGACCGAGCCGCCCCAGCCGTCGGTGCGGCGGTTTGCGTTCGTGGCCAGGAACTGGTTGATGAGGTAGCCGTTCGCGCCGTGCACCTCGACGCCGTCGAAGCCGGCGGCGACCGCGTTGCGGGCCGCCGCGGCGAACTCCGCGACGAGCTCGGGAATCTGCTCCTCGGTCAGTTCGGCCGGGGTCTCGAAGTCCGCCACGCCCGCGCCGGTGAACACCTGGCCGGCGGGGCGGACCGCGGACGGGGCGACCGGGACCGCGCCCGCGGGCAGCAGGCTCGGGTGGCTGATCCGCCCGGCGTGCATGAGCTGGGCGAAGATCACGCCGCCGGCGTCGTGCACGGCGGCGGTGACCGCCCGCCACGCCTGGACCTGCTCGGCGCTGTGCAGGCCGGGGGTGTTCGGGTAGCCCTGGCCGATGGCGGAGGGCTGGATGCCCTCGGTGATGATCAGCCCGGCGGTGGCTCGCTGGGCGTAGTAGGTCGCCATCGACGGCGTCGGGGTGGTGCCGGGGCCGAACGCCCGGTTGCGGGTCATCGGCGCCATGGCGATGCGATTCGCCAGACGCAGGCCGGCCAGATCGATCGGATCGAAAGCGGTGGTCACCGGACTTCCTCTCGTCGCCGTCACGCCCCGCCGAGCGCGGTCGCGGACTACCTATGCGAACAGGGATTCCGCCGACGGCCCTTCCCGGCCGAACGGAATGTGGTCCGCGACACAGGTTGGCTCGGCGGTGACGAGCAGGACCATGGCTCAAAGCGTCGGGTGCCGTGCGGAGCCCGGGAGCGGAGCTCAAAAACTGTCGGATTTCCTCGCTGCCATGCCACCATGCTTGATCACATCGGCGTTCGGGTGGCCGACGTCGAGGCGTCAGTCGCCTTCTACCAAGCTTCGACTAGAGGGCTTCCGCCTTCCAGTCGGAAGGTAAATCTCCGTGTATTCGGGTAGAATCCAGGGCCGCGCGAAGGTCACTTTCCGTGCCGACTGGTTACTCTGGGTTGTGAGGAATGT
>NZ_CADCWT010000215.1 GCF_902806485.1 Candidatus Frankia alpina
GCCGAGTTTCCCTCCGTTCCTCATCCGTCGCCCAAGAACTGGCTATCCGCGGTTCTTCACATGGTCCTCACATCAGGCTTCCTGTAGAGCGGTCGGCGCCCGGCGGACGAAGCAGGACCGCGCATCCGCCAGCCAGGTCATGAGGTCGCCAGGGGCCAGGCCGAGCTCTCGTCCACGATCGGCAGGGCGGGCCGGGGGTCGCGACGACACGGAAAGGCACGACCCGATCGCTCACCGGGGTGGGCGGGGATCCGTCTCCCACCATGGCCGCATGAGCGTCGCGCCCCCTTCGGCCTCGTCCAGCAACCGATCCGCCTCGCGGGCCTCCCGCTCGTCCACCCGCATCCAGCGCACCATCAGCACGGCGATGAAAGGCAGGTCCGCCACCTCACCGACGCCCCACAGGATCGCACCAGCCGTGTGCTGATCGGTCAGCGGCGACGGCCCCCAGGAACGATGCAGAGCGAGGTACTGGACAGGCACCAGGAGGTGGGTGCGAAACGTCAGCACTCCGCCCGGAAGGCTGTCCAGCAACAGCTCCAGGAAATTGATGAAAAGCGCGGCTGCCGCGGCGATCCCGGTCACCTGCGCCGATCCTTCTATCAGCGGCACCGCGACGAGGAAACCCAGCACCAGCAGTGCGACCTGCAGAGCGTGATAGAGCGGCTCGCTTCGCAAGCTCGCTCCGGAGATCCCGGTGAACACGACGACGGAGGTGATGACCGGCACCAGCAGAGCGCCGAAAATCGGGCTGACCGCGCCGCGTAGCAGTCGCACCCGGGTGAGCCGGCCCCCGATCCGGCGCGACCGATCCGAGGCGACAGACCGGACCAGTTCGACGGGCCGACCACACGCCAGGAGCACAGGTGTGATCATGAATAGGCCGAGAACCTGGACGATGTACGCCGAGAACAAGGCGTGGGCATAGGCACCCGGCCAGGCCATCGTGAACAACAGCAGGCTGAGCAGGCCGGAACCGAAGAACACCACCGAACGCCGGACGGGCCAGCTCTCCCCCTGTCCGGCAAGACGAAGCAGTCCGTAGGCGTACCCCGCCGCGGCGATCCCGATCAACCCGCAGGCAACCGGATCCAGATGGAACGTCGCCCACGGGTGGGACGGCGACGACAGGGCGGCCACCCCCGACGGTGGACCCGGCAGTGTCGGACCCTGCGGCAGCGTCGGGACCTGCGGCGACGCGAAGACAAATCCCGATCCCGTCCAGGTTCCCCCCCTGCACGCTACCGCGTTCCCGAGACCGCATCTCGCGGCCCCTGGGCACGCTACGTGGTGGTGCCGGCGCGGTGATGATTCTGGCGAACAAGAGCGTGCGGGCGAGGGCGCCGGCCACCGGTAGTGGACGCCGCGAGGGCGGAGGTGGTGCCGCTCGGTGGTACCGCCCACTGCAGGCTCTCGCGGAGGGCCGGTCGCCACACGCTGAAGTCGTGGCTGCCCGGCCGCAGCCGCAGGACGACGCCGAAGCCCGGGCGCCGCGACAGGGTGGACGCCATGTTCCGGGTGTCCGACAGCGCCTCGCGATCACTGCGCCCGCTGTCCATCCACACCCGCATCGACGGGTACAGGGGCAGGGTCGGCGCGTAGAGCGCCGGGGTGTTGGACGCGGCGACGAGCTCGAGATCGGGCCGGTTCCCGAACAGGCCGGCCATTCCCCCGTCGTGCGTGGGCTTGTTCATCCCGGACATGTCCACAATCGTCGCGACGAGATCACGGTGGCGCAGCCCGAGGTTCAGCGCGCAGTAGCCGCCGGCGGACATCCCGGCGAAGATCCGGTCAGCCCGGTCCGGGATCGCGCGCAGGCGGGCGTCGACCGTGGGGATGACATCGTCGACCAGATAGGTCTCGATGTGCTCACTGGGCCGGTCGACGCACTCGCTGTCGTCGAGCCAGCCGTGGCTCAACCGGGGGGCGACGAGGATCGCGGGTCGGCTCTCACTGGCGAGCAGCGCGCCGACCTCCGCCGCCCGGTTCGCCCGGTACCAGTCGACCGGGGCGCCCGGCGAACCGTGCATCAGGTAGACCACCGGGAAGCGCGCCTGCGGCTCGGTGAAGTACTGCGGAGGCAGGTAGACCATCGCCTCCCGGACACCGAAACCGCTACGGACCCCGTTGACCGGCAGATCGATGACCGACCCGTTCGGGTGCGGCCGCGGCGGTGCCGGCGCCGCGGCCTCGCGCACCGACGCCGTCGGCCACGACCGAATGCCGATGACGTCGTCGACCCGGGGCAGGTAGCTGTAATGAGCGTTGACCAGATCCGCCACCGTCGCCAGCGTCAGCACCACCGACAGCCCCGTCATCGTGACCGTCACCACCCGTCCCCGCCGGGCCAGCAGCACACAGCCCACCCAGGACAGCAGCGCAAGCCCGGCCAACGACAGGATGAACCACTTCCCGATGACGACCAGCGATCCCAACGCCCACTCCTACCCGGCAAGTAGACACTCGTCCTTGGACTCCTCGGCAGGTGCTGTGTCTGAGCCCGTCCCACGGGCTGTCCCGCCAAGAGCAGATCCTGCAGTAAAACGTCCACGGAGGGGCTGTTTGATCCGGATCATGGTGTCTGGTCTGCGGCGGACACCCGATCCGACGCGCACGACCCCAAAAAGACGATCATGCCGGCCGTTCAGAGTAGGTGGTGAGGGTGAGACCCGTCAGGCGAGCAGGTCGTGTACTGCCACCGGGGTGAGGCCGGCCGTGTGGAGGTTCGCGATGATCCGGGGAAATGCGGCGACGGTGCCCGGGTAGCCGAAATGCATGCTCACGATGGAGCCCGGTCGGGTGCCGGCCCGTACTCGTACGACGACGGCGTCGGTTCCCGGGGCGGTGTAGTCGAGCGGGTCGACGTCGAAGTCGACGACCGTGCGGTACCCGGCGGCGCCGGCCTCGGTGAGAATCAGCGGGGTGGCGGTGCTCGTGCCGGAGGGTCGGAAGTAGCGGCCCTGGGTCGGCGCGAGGCGGGCCAGTACGTCCCGGCAGCCCGTGATCTCGGCGGCGACCCGGTCGGTCGGGAGCGCGGTCAGTGTCGGGTGAGTATAGGTGTGGTTGGCCAGTTCGTTGCCGCCCGCCAGGATGGCCGGGACGAGATCCTGGTGCTCGTCCAGCCATCGTCCGACGGCGAACACCGTGATCGGCACGGAGAGTCGGGTGGCGTCGGCGAGCAGCTGAATGGGCCAGGGTGAGGTCCTGGCCGGTCTGGTGTGGGCCGAGGTGGAAGGTGAGCGCGGCCCGGGGCCGATCCCGCGGTCCGTTGGCCACCGCTACCGCGCTGCCCCCCGGGACCAGCCCCGGGCCGCCGGGGTCCGCAGCCGCCGTGGTCGCGGCCGAGGTGCCGCCGCCGGTCGTGGCGGATGACGACGACGGCGACGGCCCGGCGGGGGTGGATCCGTCAGCGGCGCAGGCCACCAACCCCGTGGCCGCGACCACCGCGCCGGCCCCGGCGAGGAAGCGTCGACGCGAGGAATCATGGGAGACCGACTCGGGCATGGGCGCAGGCTACCCGGCACGGCATTACGGTCGGCAACTCTCCCTCCGGGCGGGGACGGGGCCGGAGGCCGCCGACCGGGGGTGGTGTGCGGTCAGCCGACGGCCCGGGAGGTGCCGAACATGGTGTCCAGGGTGACCGGCTCAAGCTGACGCTGCTCGATCAGCTGCTCGATCTGGTCGAACAGGCCGAGGACGGTCAGGTGGTTGGCGTGGCCGAGCATGATCGTTCCCGGCTGGAGGTACTGCTGGGCGAGCCCGATGAGCTGTTGCGGGGTGAGCAGGGTCGAGTCGCCGAAGCTGCCGTCCCACAGGAGGATCCGGGTGTACCCGAGTTCGCCGGCGAGCCCGTCGACGTGGTGGTTGTGGGCGCCGTAGGGCGGGCGGAACCAGGGCCGGCTGGTGATCCCGAAGGTCTGCTGGATCCACTGTTCGTTCTTCTCGACGTCGGCGCGGATCGCGGTGTCCGTCTCGTACAGCAGGTTCTTGTGGGTCCAGGTGTGATTGCCGATCTGCAGCTGGCCGGTCTCGACCAACGGGCGCAGAGCCTCGGCGTGACGATCCCAGATCGCCCGGTAGGCGCCGTTCGGCGAGAACGTGATGGGGATCTTCGATCGCTGGGCGAACGCCACGTAACCGGCGACCGTCGTGGCGTCATAGCCGTCGTCGATCGTCAGGGCGATTCTCCGGGTCCGGCTGGGCGCATGGGAGACGACGACCGGACGGCCCGGATACGGGGAGGGAATCGGCGCGGACAACGGCAGGGGGCCTGTGCCGTACCGATGCTCAGTAGCGACAGAATCACTCTTCGGTCCATAGACCAACATTCTACGAATCGTGATCATGGCATACCGCATCATCGATAAACAAGAGTTAAGAATCTTCGCCAGTACCCCATCCACCCGGATAGTCAAGCGCCTGGACCCGTTGGGCCGAGAAGACTTCGGTGACCCGAGGGCGGCATTCACAGGTCGGCGGGACCGGCGTCGGCCGCCATGGCTAGGCTGACCGCGTGGCAGTCAGGGGATCCCCCAATCGCCACCGCGACGTGCACGCGTTCCGGCAACGGGGCCTGCTGATGGTGGCCGCAGTGGTGGCACTGCTCGTCGCTCTCGCCGTAATCGTCCTGATCGTGTCCAGCGACGGCCGCGGCGCGAACGCCGAGGCCCCGCACTCCCCCGCGGCCGCCTCCTCGTCCGGGCCGACACCGCACCAGCCTGCTAGCCCGGCCGACGGCGACGGCACGCTGTCGGCCGTGGACGTCTACGCCCATGCGCGCGCCGGGATGCTGAGCCCGATCGTGAAGGCCGATCCGTCGCTCGTCTACGTCCCGAATCTCGCGGACGGCACGGTCAGTGTCATCGACCAGCAGTCCCTACGTGTGGTGGCCACCTACCGCACGGGACGCGCCCCGCAGCACGTGGTCCCGTCCTGGGACCTGCGGACACTGTGGGTGAATAACAACCTCGGAAACAGCCTGTCACCGATCGACCCACGGACCGGGCGGCTCGCCGGCCCGGCCGTGCCGGTCACGGATCCCTACAACCTGTACTTCACCCCCGACGGCGCGAACGCGATGGTCATCGCCGAGGCGATCCACCGCATCGACTTCCGCGACCCGCACACCTTCGCCCTGCGGCACAGCCTCGACGTGGGCAGCCTGTGCGCGGGCGTGAACCACGTCGACTTCTCCCCGGACGGTACCTACGCGATCGCCACCTGCGAGTTTGCCAGCCGGCTCGTCAAGATCGACCTCGTGCACCAGCGAGTCCTGGGATACCTCGGCCTCGGGCGCACCGCTGCCCCCCAGGACATCAAACTCGAGCAGGCGGGGCGGGTCTGGTACGTCGCCGACATGAACGCAGGCGGCGTCGACCTCATCGACGGCGACGCCTTCACCAAGATCGGCTTCGTCCCGACCGGGCCGGAGGCCCACGGTATGTACCCCAGCCGCGACGGCCGCCACCTCTACGTCGCCAACCGGGGCGGCATGATGACCTCCGGCATGCTCCCGTTCCCCCACAACGGCGACCACGGCTCCGTGTCCGTGATCTCCTTCGCTACCAGAAAGATCGTCGCCGCCTGGCCCATCCCCGGCGGCGGAACCCCCGACATGGGCAACGTCAACGCCGACGGGACCCGGCTGTGGCTGTCCGGACGACGCAGCAACGTCGTGTACGTGTTCGACACCGGCGATAAGGGCGGATCGGACCCGACGACCGGCCGGCTGCTGACCGAGATCCCTGTCGGCCACGAGCCGCACGGGCTCGCCGTCTGGCCGCAACCCGGGCGCTACTCCCTCGGCCACACCGGAATCATGCGCTGACCATCACCGACCTTCCGGGACGCCCGGAGGCCGGATTCCGCGCCGTGGGTACCGCGGATGGCTCTCCTGCATCCAGTCGCGGAACCGTCGCAGCCGCTCCTGGTGGTTCGCCTACCTACCTACCTGCCTACCTGCCCATCCCGCAAACTCACCCATGGAAACATCATCTATTGAATCGAACGTACGTTCCGCACACCCTGCGGTTCCCGTGCGTCCACAGACACGTTGGCTCCACCATGGCCGTAACCTGGAACTCGATCAGCCCAGAGCCGGTCGATGGCGTACTGGGCATCCTCGCCGAAGAACAGGCAGCGTCGACAACTCCGCCGGCGCACAGCCGGCGGGCACACCGGAACCGGCGGGCGCGGGCGACGACGCAGGCATGGCAGGCTGCGGCACGGGAGTTCCTGGTGCGTGGCTGGGCACTGGCTTGGACGCACCGTTGCATACGGCCGGGACGCCGGTCCACTCCGGCGGTCGGCATGACCGGATGATGAGGCGAGGTGCCCGGCGGATCCTGCACCGCGACGGCTGCCTCCCTCCCCAAAAAAACGCGGCGTGTTCATCACCAGCGGCGCGCTCCAGCGGGTGTGACATGACCGGTCCGGGCCTCGGCCGCGAGTCGATCATCGGCCTGCTCCAGGAGCTCAACGATGAACTGGGCCGGCGCGGCGCCAAGGCCGAGCACCTCACCGTCGACGTCGCCTCCGCCGAATGCCTGCTCGCGATGAAGCTGTTCGCGTCCCGGGTCGAAACCGACGCCGAGGACATCGCGTTCCTGTTCGTACCCGTCCCGGAGGGACCGAGGACAGGTGCGGGTCTACGGCCGGATACGACCACGCCCCGTACCCAGCGTCCCCTACCCAGCTCGCAACAGAAACATCGTCATCACCCCGAAACAATCGGTCAAACACAGAGGGTAAATCTGTCGACACATCCACCGAAAGTTATCCCTATATTTGTCGAGAATTCGTCGAAAATCGGAAATTATGCTATTTCGACGACTCTACGTTCACGGAATGAAGAAACGCAGAATCCCACTCGTCCTTGGTGTGGCCATCCTTTGTTCGCTGGTCGGCACCGCGTCGAGCGCGTCGGCGGCGGGTCCTGGTACCCACACACCCGCGCCCGCGCTTCCCTTGCACATTCTGCTCACCAACGACGACGGATGGCGGGGTGTCGGAGGCTCCGACACCCCACTGATCGCCGCTTTGCGTAATTCCCTCAAGGCTGCTGGGCATGACGTCGTGGTCGTGGCACCCGGTACCGACCAGAGCGGCTAGGGTGGTCGCTTCTCCATCCCTCCCCTGCAGCTGACGGTTGCCAGGCCCGAGCCGTCGGTGTGGACGATCGCCTCAGGATCACCGTCGGACAGCGTGTTCTTCGCCTTCAACCAGCTCTACCGGAACACCAAACCCGACCTGGTCATCTCCGGGATCAACCCGGGTAACAACCTCGGTCAGGCGGTCAACCACTCGGGCTCCGTCAACGCGGCCCTGACCGCGCTCGAGTTCGGCGTACCCGCGATCGCGGTCAGCATGCAGACCTCGAGTGCCTGGCGGGAGGGAACCGCCGTCGCCACGAAGAGCTCGGCCGGGTACGTGGTGGATCTCGTCCGCCGGCTGGAGGAGAAGTCGCAGCACGGTGTGTTGATGCCCTCAAACGTCGGTCTCAACGTCAACTATCCTGTTCTGGCTGGCCCCGTCGACCCCGCCACGGGCAAGCCCGGTTCGGCGCTGCCCCCCAAGGGGGTCCGGTCCACCGCGTTGGACACCAACGTGGCCCTCGATCTCACCTACAAGGCGGGACAGCCGGGTACCTACACGATCGGGCTCACTCCGAACGACCAGCCCGCTCCCGCGGGTACCGACACCCGTGCCATCCAGGACGGATTCGTCAGTCTCACCCCGTTGGAAGCGGACTGTGACGTGGACGGCTCCACCGAGGGCTGGCTCCACAGAATTCTTTGACAGCAGGAAGCATTTCCCCTCGGAGCGGGAGGCTTGCGTGGTGCTGGCCGCGCTCACCAGCCGGTTGGAGGTAGGTCGGACTGCGACTGCAGCCGACCAAGACCAAGATCGTGTACTGTAAGGACGACAGGCAGCGTGGCTTGTGCGAGCACACCTCATTCACGTTCCTGGGGTACGCCTTCCGGCCCAGGCCCTCTAGTAGGA
>NZ_CADCWT010000216.1 GCF_902806485.1 Candidatus Frankia alpina
TGGACGGGCCGGCCGGTCCCGAGCGGCTGTGACGCGGCCGCGAGGTAGGCGCCGTTGATGTCGAAGGAGACGAAGAACTCCTGCTTACGCTCGTCGTCGGTGAGGGGCCGGTGCCACTCCTGGCGGGGCATGGCCCATGGGCAGTTGATGTCGCCGAGCCGTTCGTCTGGGGGCAGGCGGCGGGTGCCGCGGCCCTGGACTTGGCGGAACAGCCGCCAGCTGGTCCGCCCGGGGCCTTCTGCCCACACGAGTCCGGGGCCACCCGATCCGGGTTTCCCGTCTACGGGGAAGGCGGCGGTGATCCGGTCGGCAACCTCGCGGACGAACTCATCGGAGAGCACGTCCCATCCCCGTTTGACCAGCGTGGACCGCAGTGCGGCCAGGGACTTGTCGGTGTGCTCAGGTCCCCGCCAGACGGGCTCCGGTGTCTGCTCTGGCTCGACCTGCTCGGGAAGGGCCGCCTGGGCAGGCTCGGCCTGCTTTGGTTCGGGGATGGCGCAGGAAGCGTGCAGCGGCCCAACCCCATTCCACCAGTAGGCACCGTCCCCGGGCTCGCGCGCGCTGGCCATCCCCCCGCACGCGAGACACCGGGGATCGAATTCTGGCACCTGCGTGCCGAGCCTGCCCGGGGTGGTGGGCTCCGGCTCGGGCTCCTGGCCCCCGTCGCCGGGGCCGTTGTCGTCCTCGCCCGGGTCCGTGATGTCGTCGCCGAGCAGGCGCAGCAGATCGAACTTGAGCACGTCCTGATTGCACGTACCCTTGCCCTTCCAGACCTTCCCGCTCTCCGGTGCCGCACTCTTTGTGATGCCCTGCTCAACCAGGCGTCTGAGCAGGACGGCCGGTGTGTCGGAGATCCCGTGCCCGTCGCGTTCCCGGGCCCGCCGGGCTACGGTCCGCGCGACGTCGTCCCAGAGCGCTGCGCGCATCACGAGCATCGCGGGTGCGAACGGCGCGCGGCCGGGCGTGCCGGGTTCCTTGATGTGGACGGCTCCGAGTGGGTCTCCGCGTCCGGTGGTGAACCATTGGGTAGCCGGTCCGAACCCGTCCGCTGTCACCCGCGGCCCTTGGCGCCATCCGACGGCGGCGGGTCCGTAGCCGGGGATTGCCGTTGGGGGCATGGCCGCGCCGTCGTCGGCCCGTTCGGGTGTGGCTAGGTACCACGTGCCGTCGGTGAGCGCTTCGCGGAAGCGCCGGAGGAACAGCTTCACGGGGTCCCGTGCGGCCTGGGTGTTCCCGACGATGCCGCCGCGGCGCGCTTGAGCGTCCATCGCGGCGTGGATCTGCTCGGCTCCCCACGCCGTCCAGGAGTCCATGTCGGTGAGTCCGCCACGCTCCCCCGCCCAGGTGAGTAGGCGCCACCCGGCCAGCACGAACGTCGCGTTCTGGACGGCCCGGCCGTGCACGTTCGACGTGTCCCACCCGGACACCTGCTCTTCAGCCCACGCCACCGCGCGGCGTGGGATGTCCAGATCGGACAGGGTGTCCTGCACGATCCGCGCGTGAGCCCGCGAGAGCGCGCGTACGCCGGCCTGCATCTCCGTGAGCACGGCCAGGTCAACGGTACTTTCTGTCTTCAGCGCGAACCATCGGGCGACTCCGGAGACGTGCCGGTCTTCGTCGGGCAGGTCTTCCGCTGTCGCGAGCAGGCAGCACCGGGGGTAGCGCGACGGCATGAGCCCTGAACCGGTCCGGGTGGCCTTGACCCCGGAGTTCTGCTCCGCCATCGAGTCTGCAAGCCCCGACAGTTCGATCCACTGGCTGTGAACTTCCCCGTCGGTCAGCTCCTCCGCGAACGCGTCATCAACCAGCGCGGAGAGCCCGGCAAGAGGCCAGAGTGCGCGCTGCGCGCCGATCGCCGACGAGCCGCCGTTCTTCGCCCCATGGCGCAGCCGGACGGTGGCTGTAACCGGCTTGCCTTTGGCCGGCCGGTAGGTCGACGACTGTGCTCCGAGGACGAGCGCGGCCATGGCCGTCTTTCGCAGCCCAGACGTCCCGGCAAGCATGACGGCCAGGTGGCCAACGCCGGGGAGGGTGTCGGTTTCGGGAAGCCCAGCCCACGGTGCGTAGGCCAGGAGCGACACGAGGGTGATCCCGACCGCCGGATCGTCCGGGACGAGCGCGGGGAAGCGGAACAGTGCGAGCAGGTCCGCGGTGGCCTGCTCGTCCGTCGAGGGATCATCCAACCCGAGCAGGCGAACACCCTCCGTCTTCGCCTGCTCGGGCGGCAGTTCGCACCACGTCTCCTGGTCAACCCCACCCGAGACGAGCGCCGGCTTGCCCGGTCGGAGGAACGCCGGGGGCCGGCCGTCGCGGAGCAGGAGTCCGGGCACGCCGTACGCGAGCGTCGGGCCACCGTGGCCGCGGGCCCGAAGGGCCATGGCCTTGATCGCATCGGACACGGTCTCCACTCCCGTGCGACGGGTGGGCATGAACGCGCACGCGCCGGTCTGCTTCGGCCAGGTGGAGTTCCGGTCCCGCATGTCCTCGTCTGTGACGAGTACGGTCCGAGTGTCATCGGAGTTCGGCGGGGTGAACGTGACGTAGTAGATCGTGGCGACGATATCCCCGGGGGTAAATCCGGTTTCGACGTCACGGATTTCTAGTACACGCGAAACAGCGAAATGGCCCTCGGCTATCTGATACTCCCGCTCCTCCCCGCCGCGAGTCGTGACGACGGTGAGCCGCGCGGCGTACTGGCGGAACACCTTGCCGTTCAAGCTATACTCCGCGAACCCCCCGGATGTGTCGGAGACCGACCGGGGGCCGCGACCCTTGCCGACTGCACCGGAAGACTTGCCCTGCGTGCCTAGGCTCTGGCTCGGGGGGGTGTTCGCGGACGTACTCATTGGGCACCATGCGATCTTGCCGGTGCGACAGTACGATGTGAGTGCACGACGGCACTCCTCTCTTTGCTGGGGTGGAAGGTGTCTTGGGCCCGGATGTTCTGAGCGTCCGGGCCACGTGCGTTTTAGGGGCTTCTGGCGCGATCCCGCTCCCGCGAGGTGATGTTGGCGAGCCGACCTCTAGTCCGCCCGCAACGCTTCTTAACTGTCGGGCACCTCAAGGTCTGCGACCCGGGTCCGATTGATCATCTTCTTGGCTGCTGATCCCGGTCTGGCCCCAAACCCGCTTGCCGTGCGAGGTCGCGCGTGCGTCCGGCTTCGGGCGGTCCGCCATCCAGCGCTCAAAGGTTGACTTCCGCCACCGGGGGCGGGTCCGCACGGCAGCGTCATCTGGTGGCGGGAACCGATCTCGAGTCCGAAGGTCATAGATCGACTGTCGGTGGATGCCAGCCAGCGCAGCCATTTCTGGGATGCTCAACAGTGGATCATCGCTGGTGTCTGGAGCACGGCGCCCCGGTCCTGGCCGGGCCGCCATCCATGCACGAATAGTTGACAGGTGCCAGCGTGGGCGATCCGCAAGCATGATGTCTGCAGGCGGAAGGCGACCCGTTGCCCGATAGTGCGAGATCGTTCCTCGCGCAACACCCGCCAGCTTGGCTATCTCGGCAATACCGATCAGTGGATCATCGTCACGTTCACTACCTGCCATAGTCAGCGATACTACATCCTTGCATTGTCCAATGCAAGGATGTAGTATCGCTGGTACGCAAACAAATAAGCGACCCCGACTGGTGTTGAGATCACCGGTCGGAGCCTAACGGATCACCTGCAACTACAGGAGACCGCTATGGGTCATCTTTCCTTACCTGCGTGTGGATCTACACCGCAGGCTCCGTTCGTTACCGCCTGCCTGGGCGGTGCGGTATGAGTGCTCGCCGTCCGGGCCGGGTCACGGTCACGGTCGACCGTCCGGAAGAGATCTTCGATCCGGTGATCCTCGCTGCGCTGAAGGCGGGCCGTCGGGTGACCGCCGCCGAGGAGCTGGACATTCGCCGCCGGCACACTGCCGAGCTCACTGCCGGTCGTGCTGTCTGCTGCCGGGCGTGCGGGTTTCGGCTCGCCGCGCAGCACCAGGCTTGCCCGTCGGTCGTGTTGGTGGATTCCCGCAGTCTGCGGATCGGGCTGGCCGTGGTGCCGCTGGCGCTGCGGCGGCGGTGCACTCGCCGCCGGGGTCAGCTGGACGTGACGTCGGCGAGGCTGCTGTGTCCGGTCTGTGATGGTCAGGATGATCTGTTTGGTGGTGTGGCATGAGGTACCGGATCGAGACGCAGGAGTATCCGGACAGTCACACCGTTGACGGGGTGACTGCTCAGGTGACGCGCACTCGCCGTGTCGCGGTCCCTGTTCTCCCCCGGGACGTGGATGCTCTCGCCGTCCGCGCCGTTGTTGGTCTGGTTCTGGGGCTCACGCTGGTGTCGGTTGCGTGGTCGACGGTGTCGATCGCGTACCTGCTCCGCGGGTCGTGGGTGGCCTACCTTGCCGGTGCCGTGTTCGATCTGGCGTGGCTGGCCGTGCTTGGCATGGCCTATCTGGTCCGCTACCGGCCTGACCGTCGTCGGGTGGTGGGACCCCGTGTCGGGTGGGTGCTGCTGGCTGCCACGGTGGCTGCTATCGGCGTGGAGGGCTATCGGACAGGCGGTCTTGCTGTTGCCTGCATCGGCGCGTCCGTCAGCGTCGCAGCGAAAGCGCTGTGGTGGACGTTCGGACGGGCGACCCGTCCGGAACTGGCCGCTGCTGACGCGCAGTGGGTGGCAGCTCAACTCTCGCAGGCGTCCGCGCGGATGGCTGTTGCGGCGGTTCGCCGTCAGGCGGCCCGAGTGGAAGACCAGGCCGCAGCCCGACCGCTGGCCATGGAGGCGTCCCGCCGTCCCCCGGCCGGAACTGTGGTTCCGGTGGTCCCGTCAGGTTCGGAACTTGAGGTTCCGTCGGCTGGAACTAGTTCGGAACCTGAGGTTCCGTCGGCTGGAACTACGGACGGGAAGACCGGCCTCTACGTACCACCTGGCGACGTCCAAGTCGCAGCGTCTGCGTCGGCCTCGAGGAACTTCCCTTCTGTTCCCTCCCAGGTCAGAGCCGGTTCCAGACTGGTTCCGCGGAACCCTGAACCAGTCTCTGGAACCTCTACGGCCATGATCCGGGAACTGGTTGCGCGGGGAGTACGCGACGTGAACAAGATCGGGGAATTTCTGTCTGAGGCGGGGTTCCGGGTTCCGAGTGGCTCCTACGTCCGGCGGCTCGTCCGCGAGGGACGGACGGACACCGGAACGGGCCCATACCTGTAGATCACACCCTGGACCGTCGGGCCATCTAGACGCTCCGACGGTTCCACCTCTCCGCCTCTCTGGCTTGTCAACGGCGGTGCGTCCTGGGTCTTCCCGGGGCGCACCCTCGGAGCCCCCCTGCTCTTCCTTCCTGGTTGCGGGAGATCTCATGTACGTCGTGTTTCACGTTGCCCTGCTCCTGGGCGTAGCCCTCCTCCTTCCCCCCGTCGCCCGTCAGGCTGCGACCAGCGTTCGCCGGGCGGTGGGCGGGCATCGGATGGTATTGGCCGCTGGTACGAGCGCGATCCTCGCCGCGCATCCCAGCGCTACGGGTTTCCTGGCCCCGTCCGCCGGAGTTGCCGGCATCACCATACTTGTGATTCTTGTCACAGAGGCCCGGTGGTCCCGGTGACCGGGCCGCAGAAGACCCCGACGCGGGTTGTTGCCTGGCGGTGGACGACCGGCGCTCCCCTCGACGGCATGCTGCGTACGGATGCCACATGGCTGCACCCGGCAACTACGGTGGTGCATCCCTCCGGCCGTGCGTGCCGGTGGCAGCACCGGCCCCGCTGGCAGCGTGCCGCGCACCGCACTGGCGGTACCGCCCTGGTCCTGACGGAGGCCTACGGGCAGCTCGCACACCCGTTTCTTACTGACTTGCTGACTGCTACCGCTGTGGCTGGTGGGGCTGTTTACGTGGGCAACAGGGCCCATTGGCGGTGGACGTTGCGTCAGCACCGGCGTCGGCTTGTTCAGCCGTTGATGAGGTCGCTGTCGGGGCCGTTGCAGCTTCCGATCGGGGCGTCGGAGGACAAGTGGCTGGCCGTCCCGCGTAACCCGGCGAAGCAGGGAGCGATCACCCGGGTGAACCTGCCCGATCACTGGGCGGGTGAGGAGTACCAGCAGCTTGCCATCGCCCGCCTCGTCGACCGGTGGATCAAGGTCCCGATGGAGGTGTCCCGCATCCACCTCACCAGCGCGCCCAGGTTCATGGAGTTCACCCCCACACCGCAGCCCCCGGACGCGGCGTCCTGGAGGCCGTCCGAGGACCCGTACGTGATGCACGTCGGCGACGGCCCTGGGAAGACGCCGATCTACGCCCGGACCGAGACCGACGTCCCCCACCTCGCTGTGGTCGGCGGTTCCGGGAGCGGAAAAACCACCACACTAACCGTGCCCCTCGTCCATAGCCGCACATACGGCGCACTGGTCGACATCATCGACCTGAAGCGGATGAGCTTCACCGAGATCGGCGACGAGCACCCGAACGGGATCGCGGGGGATCCGAGTCGGCCGGCGCGGACCGTGTCCGGGGTGCGCATTCACACGCGCATTGAAGACGCGATCCGCGCCCTCGCCGAGTTCGTCGCCTCGGCCACCGCCATCGCACTCATGCAACAGGCCGGGATGTCGACGAAGCATCTCCCCGCCAGGGTTATGATCATCGACGAGTTCGGGTCGTTCGCCGGCGGCGCGAAACAATAGTGGGCCGGCCCCGGTGGGCAGAAAAAGCAGTCACCGGTGCCGTTCTGGCTGCACGTCGCGTTGATGCAGGGCCGCGCGCTGGAGCATCGCATCGTATTGGGCGTCCATCAGATGTCACTGACTCTGTTCGGCGGCTCCGACGCCCGGGACCTGTTCTCCGGCCGCATCCTGATCGGAACCTGCTCCGCCCAGAAATGGATCACCACCTACGGGCACGTCAAGAAGCCCGCATGGGACGCCAACGTCAAGGGACGTGGCACCTACGGTCCGCTCGGCGAGCGCCCAGAGCTGGTCCAAATCGCCTACATTCCGCAGGAAGAAGCGAACGTCCGGCTCCGGGAGCTGCCAGAGGCGCCCGAATGGTTCGACGCAGGACGCTGCGTCCCGTGGATCACCGAAGAGCACATCTGCGAGGTGGAAAGCTCCTACGGGGCCGGACGCTGGGTACCCGGATGGGGCCACCTGTTCGACGATGATGCCGACACCGACGGCGATGTTGAGCAGGCCGCCCACACTCTCGCGGCACTCACGGAAAGTGACCAGAGTGCGGGTGTAACGGACCATGTCACGGTCACGCTCGCGAAACTAACAGGGGACCCGTCCAGCGTCGATGACCGTAACACCCTAGGGAACGTAACGGAGGACGTCACGGTCGAACCTTGGCCACCGATCACCCTAGGTGACTGGCGGCCCGTCCCCGGCGAGACCCCGATGACGCTCCCCGAAGCATGCCGGACAGGAGTGATCCCGATGATACCCGGTGCCGCGAGGAAAGCCAGAATGACAGACTCCACCTTCCCGCCAGGCATCGGAGAAGGCAGGGACCAGCGCTACTACCCAACCTGGCTTCAGATCTGGCACGCGAACCGCCCATCAACCTTGAGGCAAACAGGATAGCCGGCAATCGAAAACCGGCTCACACGAAACCCCACCCCAGGCCCCCCGTTGCCTGGCGGTGGGGTTCCGTATACCCACGACCCCCAGGCGACCGGGGGGCGCCTCCGGTCACAGCGGCCGCCCACCCCCCGGCGCCACTCGCAGGCGGCCGGCCGCATCCTCGTCGCCACCGGCGACCGACGATGTCCACGTGGACATGTCCACGGACACCCACGGCCAGCCGCCCGCTACGGATTCACCTCAGTAGTGCTCCAGTTTTATTTAGTCACCGCAACATGGGCCTGATCCATTTCTGATTTTCTTGACGGTTACAGTCCCATAGCTGCAAAAGGGTCCCGTTGGCGGTCCCGTTGCTAGAAGCATCAAGACACCAACGAATCTGATGATCCATAATGGTGCCGTCCG
>NZ_CADCWT010000217.1 GCF_902806485.1 Candidatus Frankia alpina
CCAGCGCTGGTAGTCGCCGTTGTTGCAACCCTGGGTGTAGACGCGTCCATCGGCGTTGCTGTCCAGGCATTCGCCGGTGGCGGCGTTTCGGAAGGTCATTCCGAAACTGTCGCTGGACGTGGTCCAGAGCTGCGCGGCCCCGCCGTCGCAGCCGGTGGCGTACACCGTGCCCTGGTACCTGCTTCCGTCCGGCGCGGGATTCGCCCTGCTGCCCACGCAGTTGTTGGTCTGGGCGTTCCTGAGCCGCACCCCGCCGTTTCCGGCCGTGTATACCCAATGCTGGTAGTTGCCCTGGTTGCAACCCAGCGTGTAGACCTGCCCCTGGGCGTTGCTGTCGAGGCAGCTATGGGTCGCGATGTCGGCGAATGTCCTGCCGAGACCACCCTGCGCGGCCGCGGCGGTGGGCGGCGCAGCGGGGACGGGACCGGCCGGGCGTGGCGGGGGCAGGACCGTCGGATTCGCCACGCGCACGGCGGTCACGCTGGCCGGTGCCAGTACGGATGTCGGTGCGGATGTCGGTGTCGGTGTCGGTGGCCCGGCGCCGTCGACGCGAGCGGAAGCACCGGGACTCGGGCTGGCCGTGGGGGCGGGGTGCCCCGCCATCGCCTGCTGATCCTTGGTCCGTGCCTGGATCAGGAGCCGCTTCGATGGGTCGGACAGCGAGCCGGTGGTCGACACGACGGCCGCAACCGTGGCCCCGATCACGACGACGATGCCGAGAGCAACGACGAGGAGGCGACGTCGGCGCCGCACTCCCGGCTCGGCGGAGGAATCCCCAGGTCGGACGGGGTCGGAGCCGATTGCATCGGCGCCGCCCGGCGGGGTCGATCCGGATGCCGACGGCGACGCTGGCGCCCGCTCGGCGGGCACGCCGTTGCCGATCGTCCCGGCGGTCGCCGGCGGCGGGGTGCCCGGCGGCAGCGTGGCCGGCAGCGGAGTGGCCAGCGTCGGGGTGCCCGGCAGCGGAGTGGCCGGCGGCGGGGCGGCCAGCGGTGGGCTCGCGGGCAACCCGTGCAGGTCCGGCAGGAGAGCCCGTAACTGATCGGCCCCGGCCCGCGCGGCCGGGTCCTTGGCGAGCATAGCGGCAAGGACGGACCACAGCTCGTCGGTGAGGTCCGGCGGGCGGGCGGGCAGGAGATCGACGTGCGCCCGCATGATCGCCAGCGGCGCACGCCCGGTGAACGGCGTGACCCCGCACAGCAGCTCGTACAGCACGATCCCCGCGGCATAGACGTCCGCGGGCGGGCCGGCGACGCCCTCCTCGATCATCTCGGGCGCCATGTAGAGCGGAGTACCGAGAATGCCCTGCCGCGTGGTCAGCCGCGTCGAGGCGCCCATCAGCCCGGCGATCCCGAAGTCGGAGATCTTCGGCTGATACCCGCCGTCGTGCCGGTCGAGCAGCACGTTCTCGGGTTTGAGGTCGTGATGGATGATGCCGAGCTCATGCGCGGCGCCGAGCCCGGTGAGGATGTCGACGGTTGTCGCCACCGCTTCCGCCGGTGGGAACGTCCGGCGCCGTCTCAGCTCGCGCCGCAGGTCAGAACCCTCGACGAAATCCATGACGATAGCCAGGTGCCCGCGCTCGGCGACGAGATCGCGGACCCGCACGACAAAGGGTGAGTCGACCCGGATGAGGACCGAGCGTTCCCGCATGAACCGCGCGACGATTTCCTGATCCGACATGAGTTCCGACAACAGAAGCTTGAAGGCGAGCGGCGCGCCGTCCTCATCATGACCGCACCACACCTCACCCATCGCACCTCGGTCGATCATGGCCTCCAGGGTGTAGGAACTTCCCAGTTTCCTTGCCAACGCCCGTCACCCTCTCGGTGTCCAGAATCCCCGCGGGGGTGATTCTTTCAGGCATATCGGGCCACGACGCAGCCTGGTCGACTCCATCCAGGCAAGCGCGCGGCCTGCGTGAATACGGGCGTCGCGATCTCCCTCCAAAGAAGGACCGAACCCGTGTACCAGGTCGACCGGCAGCTCGGGTGGATAGTCTTCGTAACCCGAGTCCGGGATCGGCACATCAGGCGATACAGATCTGCCCACCGGCTGACCGCGGCATGAGAGGAGGCAGGTGGGGATGGGCATGCGGGTGCCTGTGATCGCGCTCACCGGGTACCTGGGCGCGGGTAAGACGACAGTGCTCAACCACCTGCTCCAGGCGCCCGGGGCGCGCCTCGGGGTGGTGGTCAACGACTTCGGAACGATCAACGTCGACGCCACGCTGGTCACCGGTCAGGTGGACCAGCCGGCCTCGATCGCGGGCGGCTGCCTGTGCTGCCTGCCGGACACCGACGGCCTGGACCAGGCGCTGGAGAAGCTGAGCCAGCCGCGGTTGCGGCTGGACGCGGTGATCGTGGAGGCCAGTGGCGTGGCTGACCCGCCGCATCTGGCCAGGCTCATCCGGTTCAGCGGCGTGGACCGCGTGCGCCCCGGCGGTCTCGTCGACGTGATCGACGCCGCCGCCTACTTCGACACCGTCGACACGGGCGGGCTGCCGCCGGCCCGTGTCACGTCGGCCTCACTCGTCCTGATCAACAAGACCGACCGGATTCCGCCGGCGCACCGGGCCGAGACGGTGGCGCGGATCACCGGCCGGGTACGTGAGAGCAATCCCCATGCACACATCGTCGACACCACCCATGGCCGCATCGACCCGGCACTCGTCTTCGACGCCGCGAGCCCGCACGACCCGGTCGACGAACTCCCGCTCGCAGCCCTGGCCAGGCACGACCACGAGGACGAGCCGCACCCGCACGCCGACGCGGTAACCGTTCCCGCCACCGGCCCGGTCGATCCCGGCCGGCTGGCCGACCTGCTTGAGGACCTACCCGCGGACGTCTACCGGCTCAAGGGCACCCTGACCGTGGACACCGGGCGGAGCATGCGCGGCCACGTGGTCAATGTCGTCGGACGGCAGATCCACGTCGCGGTCAGGCCCGTGACGGAAGGTCCCAGCGGACTCGTCGCGATCGGCATGCATCTCGACCAGTCCACCGTCCGCACCCGGCTCGAAGCGGCCCTCCAGCCCTGCGTCGCCCGCCCCGCCGCGGACGGGGCGGGCCGCCTCGCCCGGTACCGGCGCCTGAGCGCCTGATTCCCGCCTACCGCTCCGTTTCGGAGGGGACCTGCACCGCGTAGACCTGCTCGTGGTCCGCGGGTGTCCACATCCAGCCGGCGCCCATCCGCGAACCCAGCATCTCGGTCGCGTTCACCGGGTATGGCTCGTCGGTGTTCGTCATCCCCCACCGTTGCGCGATCGTGTGGGCAGCACCACGGGCGGTGGCAACGGCCTGCTGCTCGTCGGAATACACCCCGATGATCCTCATCGCCGGATCTTCAATCATTCCACATTCGATGCAACCGACCTTACAGACGAGCCAGTTGACCTTGCCGCTCACAGGGCTTCCCTTCCGCAGTGTCAGCAGGCGCCGGTCACGACTGCCCCGCCAGAACAGCACGTCGCTCTGAAGACTTCATGGTTGCCGAGGCCGGAAAATCTCCTTCGGCTATCACCTAAGTGGTCCGGGTGAAAGCTCGGCACATTCCGGCACCGTCACCCGTGGGTCAATTCTAGCAAGAGAGCCGGGAATCACCTACGCGCTGGCGATGCACCTACCCTCCAGTGGCAGCACCCCACGGCCCCCGCGCGCGGTCTATCTCACAGGCGCTGCCAGCCCGACGCCGCTCGCGCAGGCCAGCCTTCGTCGCTGCGACCCCTGCGACCCCTGCGAAGAAGGCCCCGGCCCCGGACGGCACCGGAACAGCTCAGAGCAATCTGCACGTCAAGGGGATCGTCCCCTGTGACGGAACCTCCGAGTACGCCGCCGCCAACGGTTATCGGCCGGGGTTGTCGATACCGATACGACGCAGACGCGAGCCATCGGCGCCACGGGTGATTCGTCGGGCGGCCTCGATACGGCAGCTACCCCAGCGACCGAATCGCATCCGGGGGGACTCCGGTCCTGCTGGTTGGTGATCGTCGTGTTGCGGTGCAGGAAGGCGAGACCGAGCCGCTGGTGGTCGCTGAGCGCCGCGGTGTCGATGATGGACAGCCAGGCCACGGCCCCGTCGTCCAGCATGGTGTTCCCTAAGAACCGTCCCACCCGCCCCGCGAGGCCAGGCAGGGATGACTTCAAGCTCACTCGCTTCGGGCTCATACGGTTCGATCCGAATGCGAATGGACGGTTGCAGGGAGCAGAAACAGCCGACACCAGAGAGCGGCGGACGGTCGGCCGAACTGGCCCTCTGGTCAGCGTCCGTTCCGCGCGAACAACGTTTCGCGATCGTACCGCTCAAGTTCATACCGCTCGAGTTCGTACTGATCCCGCTTGTATCGGGAGTACCGGTTGTAACGATTTTCCCGGCTGGCCGTATTTTCGTCGCGGCCGGGCCGCGAAAACTTCCGGGGTCGGTCGGCGTCCGCCGGCGCAGAACCTGCGGCCGCGGGACCCGGTGTGATCGGGGTGATCCTCGGCGGGGTTCCCGGTGGCTGCGGGACAAGTTCCCGACGTCGACGAAGCGGTGGCTCGCGACGCGGGAAGCGATGCGGTGGCTCGCGGACGGGACGCCGGCGTCGCCGCCGGGGGCGGGAATGTCCGCCCCGCGGGCTCGGCAGCGATCGCTGCCGTCCCGTCCGGCGCACCGTCATCCGGCGTGGCAGGAACCTCCCGGGCGGTCTCGGGGCTCACGTCGATCGCCGGTGTGGTGCCGCCCCCGCCCGGTTGGTTCGGCGGTGGTGACGCAACGGCGGGCAGCCAGCCGGCTGCCGCGCCGATGGACGTCGAGGGGAACCTCTGCTCCCGCTCGGCACCCATGGCGATCGGGACCGCCGTGGCGATCAGGGCCAGCAGGGCGGCGGCGGTCGCCAGCACCGCCGCCCGCCGGCGGCGACCACCGTGCCGGTCGGCCGCTGGCCCGGGTCGGAGAGCCGCCCGGCGCGTCGGCAGCTGGGCCGTAGGCATCGGCGAGGCAGTGACGGCGGTCGAGTCGTGGAGCACGGGAGCCCCCTCGACCTCGCCGCCGATCGGCAGCACGGTCGGAGAGCGCCAGCCGTCGAGGGCTCGGGCGACGGCCGGCGCCGAGTCGTCCTGCGCCTCCGTGCTGCCGAGCAGGCCAAACAGCACCTCACCCGCGGTCGGCCGGGCGTCCGGGTCCTTCTGGAACGCGCGTCGGACCATATCGATCATCCCGGCCGGCAGGCCGGACAGGTCGGGTTCCTCGTGCAGCGTCCGGTGCAGCAACACGTCGGGCGCGCCGTCCCCGAAGGGGGGCCGGCCGGTCGCGGCGAAGGCCATCACCCCCGCCCAGGCGAACACGTCCGCCGCCGCGCCGATCTGATCACTGTGGGCCTGCTCCGGCGCCATGTACCCGGGCGTGCCGATCCACGCGGCGTCGTCGTCGACCGACGCGATCGTCCCGAGGGCGTTCGCGATGCCGAAATCGATCACCCGCGGCCCCGCGGGATGCAGCAGAACATTCGACGGGGTGAGGTCATGGTGTGCGATGCCGGCCGCGTGGATCGCGGTCAACGCCGACGCCACCCCGATACCGAGGCGTTCCAGATCGGCGGGCGACAACGGGCCGCCGGCCGCCACCGCCTTGCTGAGGGTCGGTCCGGGGACGAACTCGGTGACCAGATACGGGAACTCGGCGTCCGGAGACGCGTCCAACACCTCGGCGGTGCAGAATCCGGCGACCTGCCGGGCATGGGTCGTCTCCCGCCGAAAACGTTCGCGGAACTCCGTCTCGGTGGAATATTCCGGACGAATCACCTTTATCGCGACAAGTCGGCCCGTCGACGACTCGCCAAGGTAGACCGTCCCCATGCCGCCCTCGCCGAGCAGGCGCAGGACCCGGAAATCACCGATCGTCGCCGGGTCCGCCGCACGCAGCGGCGAGCCGGGCTGGTCGACCGCGGCAATCTCCGTCGCGACGCCGGCGTCCGCGATGCTGCAGGTCATCGGTTCCACCTCATCGGGCCCGAGCATGGGTGCGGATGTCACATCCTCCGAGCTCGTCCGATTCTCCCTGTGCCGGCGTCGCGGAATCCGGAGGCGTCGGGCGGGAGGGCAGCAACTCCCCGCCGCCGCGCAACGGCCGACAAAATCCTCGCCTGGCCTCCGGCAAAGCCCGGACGCGGACAGAGACGACCCATCAGGGCATTCCATCCCCACCTGACAATGCCCAGCCGCCACCCGGCGAACAGGACGGCCACAGAAACACAACCAGATGACTTCCCGTGCTCTCGAGATTACCGCCGACGACGGGCCGCGTCGGACAATGTTTGTCCAGCCCTCCGAGACGGAGTGGGTCCGGTGGCCGAGGTCACCGCCCACGATCGGCTGGATAGGGACGGCAGGCATTCGTACCGTGACGGGTGCCCACCGAGAGGCGTTCCAGGCCCGCGTCCTGCCCCGGGACGATCAACCAGCGGAGCTGGCGCCTCGGCGGCTGCAGATCAACCTGCGCCGACGAGCGCGTATCTCGTGTAGTCGCCACCGGCGACTACGGTGATGTCGCGCAGGCCCGGCACTTGCTTTGGCACCGCTGTGGCGCCGAGAACTCCGAGCGCCGTGATTTCTGGGCCCCAGGCCCAGACCGTCCCGTCCCGACCCAGTGCGGTAGGACCGTCGGAGATCCGGGAAATCCGACCGAGGCTGTTTACCCGCATCGGCACCAGACTTCTGTCGGTACCTGCCGTACCGTTCCCGAGCTGACCATAGAAATTTCCTCCCCAGGCCCAGACGGTGCCGTCCCGACTCGACGCGGCAGGCGTGTGGCCCGTGATCGAGGTGACTCCGGTCAGGCCGATCACCTTGACCGGAACCAGGCTGTTGCTGGTGCCGTCGCCCGGCGCCTCCGAACCCCAGCCCCAGACAGTGCCATTCTGCCGCAACGCAAATGCCCCGAGGTAGCCACCGGCGACTGCGATGACTCTCGTCAAACCCGTGACCCGCACCGGCAGCAAGCTATTCGTGGTCGAGCCGTTGCCCAGTTGGCCCTGGTCATTGTGGCCCCAGGTCCACACGGTGCCGTCCCGGCGCAAGGCATACCCGACCTGGTAACCGCTGCTGATTGCGGTGATCCCGATCAGTGCCTTCACCCGCACCGGGATCAGGCTGGCGGTGGTAGTGCCGTTCCCGAGCTGGCCGTAGCTGTTGTCTCCCCAGGCCCAGGCGGTGCCGTCCCGACGCAGGGCGTATCCGTTGAACCCTCTGCCGGTGATCTCGGTGATGTCGGTCAGGCCTTTCACCTGGACCGGCACCGAACTGTCGGTCGTGGTGCCGTTCCCCAACTGGCCGGCGTTGTTCACTCCCCAGGCCCATGCGGTGCCGTTCCGACGCACCGCGTACCCACCGCCCCCGCCGGCCCCGATCACGATGACGTCGGACAGACCTTTTACCTGCACGGGCCCGGAAAGCGCGGTCGTGGTGCCGTTCCCCAACTGGCCGGCGTTGTTGAGTCCCCAGGCCCATACGGTGCCAGCCGGAGGCCGGGAGGGTGATGTCCTGGCCACGTTCGGTACCGACACGATCGGAGCCACGGCCGCCCTCGCCGGCAGAACGATCATCCAAAGTGACGCGATCGTCAAACCCACCGCAGTCCACACTCGCCGAGCGGCCATCGTTACTCCTTGAGCCGGTGAGCACCACGACTCACAGCTGCCGTACAAACAGTCATGGACAGTAACAGCGGCTTGAGGCTTTCCCTGGCAGCAACATTCGATGGAGGCTCACCTCCCGAGCCCCAGACTCGGGTTCGGGACAGCCGCCATCTCACGATTGGTGGTATCTGGTTACCAATCGTGAGATGGAGTGGTAAGCCCAGATCGCGAAATCACCACCACGTCAAACTCCACGGCACAGGATCGGATCGGTACAACGGATGACACGATCAGGAATGAGCCATTCCCGGC
>NZ_CADCWT010000218.1 GCF_902806485.1 Candidatus Frankia alpina
CGGGCGGCCACGGCTCTGTCCGATCAGAAGAACACCGACCGGCGTTGCATCAGCAGGCTGTACAGCGTGTGCTGGATGATCTCGCGGATGCGGTCGGTGAGCTCGAAGACGAGCATCGGATCGTCCGCCGCCTCCGCCGGGTAGGAGTCGGTCGGCACCGGCTCCCCGAACTCTATGATCCACTTCGAGGGGAGCGGGATCAGGCCCAGCAGGCCGAGCCACGGGAAGGTGGGCGTGATCGGCAGGTAGGGCAGGCCGAGCAGGCGGGCGAGCGACTTCGCGTTGCCGATCATCGGGTAGATCTCCTCGGCGCCGACAACCGTGCACGGGATGATCGGCACCCCGGCCCGCAACGCCGCCGAGACGAAGCCACCCCGGCCGAAGCGCTGCAGCGTGTAGCGCTCGCTGAACGGCTTGCCCACCCCCTTGAACCCCTCCGGCCAGACCCCCACCAGGTGCCCCGCGGTCAGCAGCCGTTCCGCGTCCGCCTGGCAGGCCAGCGTGTTGCCGATCTTGCGGGCCAGCGGGGCAAGGAACGGCACGGCGAACACCAGGTCCGCGGCGAGCATCCGCAGGTTGCGGTGGGCCGGATGGTGGTCGAGGATCGCCATCGCCATCATCAGCGCGTCCACCGGCAGGGTGCCCGAGTGATTGGCCACCACCAGCGCCCCACCGACGTCGGGGACGTTCTCCAGCCCACGCGTCTCCACCCGGAAGTAGTCGCGATAGACGGGACGCAGCAACGGTGCGATCACGTGCTCGGTGAGGTCGGGGTCGAACCCGTGCTCGTCGACGACGTAGTCGCCGGTGATGCGCCGGCGTAGGAAGGCCAGCACACCGGCCAGCGCCGTCTCCAGATCGCCGGACTCGGCGAACCCGGACTCGGACTCGGGTGCCGGGGCGCCATGCTCCGCGCCCGAACCGGCCCGCCTGCCACCCCGGACGTTCGCGGCTCGGACGTTCGCGGCAGTGCCGTCCTCTGCACCGGCTCCGGCGCTGCCGCCCGGCCTGGTCACCGGGCCCCGTCCCGCAGCGGCCTGCGGTCCAGAGGCGGCGCCGTTAGACGCGGCGCCCTTGGAGGCGGCCAAGCGCGCTGGGCGGCTGGTCGGCCGCTTCGCCCGCGGCGGGCGGACGCCGTTGAGCGGGCGCACCCTCGGGTCGGCCGGCCGCCGGGGGGCCGGCTCACCGGCGTCCGCCACAGCCGGATCGGGGCTGCCGGCGCCAGCGCTGGTGGCAGGCTCGGGTGCTGCTTCGCCCGCGTCCGCCGCCGGGGTGCGGGCGGCGGGTCGGGATCGGCCGCGGCGGGCAGGCCGAACGCCGTCCGCCGCGGCCGCCCGCTCCTCGCTGTTCAGCGGGATGATCTGCGCGTCCCCCCGGGACTCGTCACGATCCGCCATGCGCTCCGCCTCTCCCCGCCCGCCGCGACGGCCGGTCGGTCCCCCCGTCGGGCGCGTCACGGCGAGTCCATCAGCCAGCGCCGGTCCAGCGAGCCGAGCAGGCCATGCTCGATCCGGGACACCAGCTCGTGGTCGATGGTGAACCGGAGATCGCGATAACGGACGAAGTTGTCGAAAGTCTCCATCGTCGAGTAGCGGGGCCGGTAGCCGAAGACCGTCTTCAGCCGGGCCGTGTCGACCGCCCGCCCGTGGGCAAGCAGGTCGAGCTGCTCGGCGGAGAAGTCGACCAGACGCAGCCGGCGGGCCACCCCGCCGAGCACCCCGATCGCAGGGAAGGGCACCGGGAAGAAGGGGCGGCCCGCCCGGCGGATCGCCTGGGAGAGCAGCAGCACCCCGTCCCCGGCGACGTTGAACGTGCCCGCGTGCTCGTCGCGGGTCGCGCGCAGGAGCACCCCGAGGGCGTCTTCGGAGTGCAGGAGCTGGATGCGCGGGTCGAAACCGAGCACCGTCGGCACCACCGGCAGATCCAGGTAGCGGGCCAGTGGGCTGTCCGCCTGCGGGCCGAGAATGTTGGTGAAGCGCAGCACGGTGACCGCGATGTCGGGACGGCGCCGGCTGAACCCGCGGACGTAGCCCTCGACCTCGACGGCGTCCTTCGCGTACCCGCCGGTGGGCAAGGCGCGCGGCTCGGTGTCCTCGGTGAACAGCGCCGGGTCCCGCGGCGAGGAACCGTAGATCGACGTCGTCGACTTCACGACCAGCCTGGTCACACTTCTCGCCTTCTGACAGGCGGCGAGCAGCTGCATCGTGCCGATCACGTTGATCTCCTTCATCGCGGCCCGGCCGCCCGCCCCCAGCGGGGTCGCGATGACGTTGAGATGCAGCACCGTGTCGATCTCCGCGGTGGAGATGACCTTGGCGATCAACGGATGCCGGATGTCGGCCCGGACGAACCGGGTCCGGCCGAGGTCCGCGTCGGGCGCTGCCGTGTCGACACCGACCACGGCCTCGACCTCGGGATCCGCGGCGAGGGCCGTCGCCACCTGGGCGCCCAGCGGCCGCGCGACACCGGTAACCAGCACCCGGCGTGGTCTCATGGCAGTCTCCCCGCAACGCCCGCAGGTGTCCCTCCGGCGCCGGGGACGATGCACGCGCCCCCGCCGCGGTCATCCTACGCCCGCTCCTCCCGCTGTCACTGCGCAGCGTGAGCCGAGTCGGCGTGTCGACTACAGAAGGTAAGCGCCGTCAGAGGGGAAGCGGCAGATCCTGGACGATGCGGAACGCGGAGGGGTCCCGGGGAAGCTGCGCGATCACGACCGCGTCCTGACGGCGCAACCGCAGCGCGTCCGAGGCCCGGCCACAGTTCACCGCGATCATCACGCGACGCAGGGCATCCTCACACACGGTGACCCCGCCCCGGGACACCTCGCCGTACGTCTGCGTGAAGGTCAGCCGCATGAGCCGGTTGCCGGCCCGAACCTCGACCGGATCGCCGAGCAGGATGCCGGCCGCCTCCAGGTCGATGCGGGTCATGTTGAGCGAGAGGTTGCCGAAATGGTCGATTGACACGACCTCGCCGTGGACGTGGTCGTCGTCGACGCTGCACGCGCGCGGCCGGAACCGGGTGAGCGAGGCAGGGGCGAGCCCCGGGCCGACGTCTGTCAGGTCCAGGCCCGCCGCGAGCCGCGCCGCCACCGGCGCGTAGACGTCCCGCCCGCGAAACACCGCCGTGGGCAGCGGCAGCCAGAGCTCCCGGTTGGCGATCTCGTAGACGTCCGCGATGCCGCCGAGGGCCTCCCAGGCCAGGGAAGCCACTCCGTTGTCCGGACACACGAACACGGAACGGTCGGCGGTGCGAACCACGACCCCGCGGGTGTAACCGTCCGCGTCGAGGCGTTCGACGACGACGAGATGGGTCCCCGCCGACAGGTAACCGACCGCCCCGGCCAGGGTGATCGCCGCATGCCCCACATCCTGGGGCGCGATCGAATGGCAGACGTCGAGCACCCGCGTGGACGGGGCGTGCCGCGCGATGACGCCGTAGCACACCCCGACGCAGGCGTCGTCGACGCCGTAGTCGGACAGAAAGTTGATCCACGAGCCCGCCATGCCGTCCCCCTGCCTGCGGACCGGCCGCGCTGCCGCCCCAGCGGAGTCAGCCTGCCACAGAGTCATGGCTTAAGCACGTAGAGCGACGCGGCGGGACTCCTATTGGCACAGGAGCCGCGCGCCACGCGCGGGTAGGAACACCGGGAAGACGCCGATGACGGAGAACGTGGGCCCAACCGACCATCCGTCGGCGCGTCCCCCGCACCGGACCGGCCGGGAACCTACTTCTTGTTGCGACGCTGAACGCGGGTGCGCTTCAGCAGCTTGCGATGCTTCTTCTTGGCCATCCGCTTGCGACGCTTCTTGATGACTGAGCCCACGTACCCGACCGATCTATGTTGAGGAAGTTACCGGGCGAGCCTACCCGCCTCGGAGGCCAACCACGTCGCGCCCGGTGTCCCAGCTACGAACGGCCCAGTTCCCGGGAGCGGTCACTAGCGGCCTCCAACGCGTCCATCAGCGCTGCGCGCACCCCTCGCCGGTCCATCTCCCGCAACGCCGCGACGGTGGTTCCCGCGGGCGAGGTGACCGCCTCCCGCAGCAGGGCGGGATGCTCGCCGCTCTCGCGCAGCATCCGGGCCGAGCCCAGCGCCGTCTGGATGATGAGTTCCGTGGCCAGCGGACGCGGCAGGCCGAGCAACACGCCAGCCTCGATCATCGCGTCGACCAGATAGAAGAAGTACGCCGGCCCGCTGCCGGAGAGCGCCGTGACCGCGTCGAGCTGGGACTCCGCGACCAGGGTGACCCGCCCGACCGGCGCGAGCAGCGCCTGCGCGACGGCGAGGTGCTCCTCCCCCGCGTTGCGGCCGGCGCACATCGCCGACATCGCCTCCCCGACGAGCAACGGGGTATTCGTCATGACCCGGATAACCGGCGGCGATGACGGCAGCCGCTCCTCGATCGCCGCCGTGGTCACTCCGGCCGCGAGCGACACAACCAGCGCGCCGGCGGAGACCTCCGGGGCGATCTCGGTCAGCAATGCGCCGACGTCCTGCGGCTTGACCACGATGAGCAGCACATCGGCCTTGGCCGCGGCGACCACCGGGGAGTGGACCTCGACGCCGTGGCGGGCGGCGATCTCGGCGGCCCGGCCCGCGTCCCGTTCGGCCACGACGACGTCCCCGGCCGAGTGCCCGGAACCCAACAGACCAGACAACACGGCTGCGCCCAGCCGTCCCGCCCCCATGACCGCAACGATCATGACCGTCCTTCCCTTCCGTCCGCTTCGCCCCCGCGGCCTGGAGGGTACGGCCCGATCGGACGATCCGGGGAACGCGGGTCGTCCCGGACCTGGAAGGTACAGATCAACGGCCGTCGCCCGGCCCACCGCCATACCCGGTCAACGGCCATACCCGCCTTGGCCGCCGCCCTAGTCACCCTGCTGGCGATCGCCGGTCGCGCCGCGTCCGGGGGCGGCGTCCGCGACCGGAGGCCAGCCAGCACGACCCGTCCCGCGGTCGTAACCACCGCCCTCGGCGTGGCCGCCCCGGTCCGGCCCGGGCCAACGGCGGGTAAGCGGATCACCGGTCGGATGGGAGGGGAATGCCTGCGTCCAAGACCGGTCGCCCGCGCCGACTCCCTGCTCCCACTCGTAGTTCGGCTCTCCGAGGTAGGCATGGTCCACGTAGGCGGGCCCGACTGGCGGCGGGGTCGGGCCGGTCAGCGGGTCACCGCTCGGTCCCCTGTAGCCACCGCGACCGCTGTAATCATCGGAACCGGGGTAACTTCCGGAATCGGGGTAACTTCCGGAATCGGGGTGAGAGCGGGGATCGCTGTAACCACCGGGACCGGCATAACCATGCGGATCGGCGTAGTCGCGCGGACCGGCGTAATCACCGGGAGCGCGGTAACCCACCTGATCGGGATAATCAGCCTGCGGGGGTGATCAGCCGGGCCGGTGCGGGCGGCGGGACCGGTAGCGCCGCCCGGAGCGGTGCGCGGCGGCCAGGGCCGGTCTGCGGGCGCGGCAGCGTGGCCAGCCCGGGGGCGCGCGTACCCCTCGTCGATCCAGACGTCGGTGCCGTCGTCGGCGCCCTGCTCGGCGAAGCCCGGCAGGTCCCCCACACGCGAGCCGGCGTCCCGGTCGTAGGAGCCGGGCGGCGGCTGGCTGACCCAGCCCCGGCCGGCACGGCGATCCTGACCGGTGTCGGCCCAGCCCGAAGCGGTCCGCGGGCCGCTCCCATAGGTGTTGGCGTCGGCGCCGTCCGGACGCCTACCGTCCGAACGGTAGGCCGGCTGCGGGTCTTGCCGGCCGTCCGCCGCCGGCTGGCCGCGGCTCGGACGGTCGCGGCCGTATTCCGCATCGGCGTATCCGGGATCGGCGTACCCGGGATCCACGTATCCGGGATCGGCGTGCGGGGCGTCGACGAAGTCGTGATCCGTGTACCGGTCAGCGTCGCGTCGGCTTCCGCCGTCGCGGCGGTGACCGGTGGCGCGGCCGGCCATCCCCGGCAGTTCCAACCAGGCAGTGTCCTCGTCGCGCCCGACCTGCTCGAACCGCCCGACTTCCTCGGGGCGTCCAAGATCCTCGGGCGCCGGGCGGGCGTCGGGGACCTTCACCGTCGCGGGTCCGCGGGGGGTGTTCGCCCACTTGGGCCGGGACCGCTGCGCGGGCTTCTCGACGAACCGGTTCGAGAAGTAGGCGATGAACGTGCTGGCGGCGGCAGCACACACTACCGACGGCCACAGCCCGATTCGGGGCACGAGCTGACCGTTCGCCGCGGAGATGACCGGGTAGTGCCACAGATAGATACTGAAGGTGATCTTGCCGAGGAAGGCCATCCGCGGGCTGCCGAGCAGGCGGACCCAGGCGGCGTCGCGGCGCAGGTCGGCGCCGAGGATGACGATCGTGCCGAGCAACGCGCTCGGGATGTACGCGGCGTGGTCGAGCCAGTTGGCGTTGTGGCTGTCCTTGTTCGGCCCGAGGAAGGCGAAGAAGACCAGCCCGATCCCGGCGACGAGGCCGAGGCCGGCGATACCCCGCCCCACCGTCCAGCGCTCGACGGCGGCCGAGGTGACCGGCGTGACCTTGCTTCCCAGCTGCGAAGAGTGCCGGCGGCGGCGTCCGCCCGTGGTCGGGTCGGTGACCGGCTCCTGCGCGGCCAGGGCCCGCAGTCTGGTGTCGCGCCAGACAGCCAGGAGGCAGCCGATCAGCAGCGGGGCGACGTGCGTGTCAAGCGCCAGGTACACCCGCGAGTGCGGCGCGCCGCCGCTGGCGACGGTAAACGTCCAGATCGCGACGATCACGATCATCGCGAGCAGGATTTTGATCAGATGCGGCCGTAGCCGCTCGGATCGGGTGACGAGCAGGAACATTGCTGGCCACAGCAGGTAGAACTGCTCCTCCAACGACAACGACCAGACGTGGGCCAGCCAGCGACCGCCTGCCGCCGGATGCTCGACCTTGTACCAATTGTTGACGTTGAAGAACGCGGACACCGCGCTGCCGATGTAGTCGTTCCGGAAGGGGACGTCGTGCCATTTGAACGCCACCGTGACGGCGAGCCCGACCAGCAGGTAGACCCACATCGCAGGCATGAGCCGATACGCACGCCGAACCAGGAATCGACCCAGGGAGACCGTCCCCGTCCGGCTGCGCTCGGCCAGCAGCAGCGCGGTGATGAGAAATCCGCTGAGGACGAAGAAGACGTCGACCGCCACGTTGCTGGTATGGATGGCGCCCATGTGGCCGGCGAGGATGATGTAGATGCAGATGATCCGCAGCCCGTCGAGGGCCGGGTTGTAGGCGAAATTCGCGGCGGCGTCCGCGGACGAGGCTCCG
The DNA here is from genome assembly GCF_902806485.1 of Candidatus Frankia alpina. Classification (GTDB taxonomy): domain Bacteria; phylum Actinomycetota; class Actinomycetes; order Frankiales; family Frankiaceae; genus Frankia; species Frankia alpina. Next base: position 7,288 of record NZ_CADCWT010000218.1, read on the forward strand.
GCCGGCCGGGTCGGTGCGGACGATCGCATCGGTGGCTGTGGGCGCGGCGGGTCGCCGCTGAGATGCGCCCCGCCGCGCCCGCGTCGGCCGCCAGCCCACACATCGCGCGCAGGTGGGTCTGAGGCGTGCGGGTCCCCCATCCGGGGGTTCCCCGTATTCGGCTTCCCCGTACCGAGATCCCCGGCGTGTAGATCCATTGTCCGGGTGTCCGTCTGCCAGGAGACCGGCGGGCCGGCAACCGTCGCCCGGGATTCCGCCGTTCCAGCTCGTTGCGGACCACGCCGCATGATGACCGTCGCCTCCTCTAGCGGAACGCCGGCGGTCGGCGTCCGACTCAGGGGTGACGTGTGGCGCCGGGATGGGCCGGACGCGGCGCTGCGGATCGTGCACCGATCCGCTCGTCCAGCCGGACCAGCACCCGGTACCCGGTACCTGCAACACTGAGCCTTTCCCGGTAACGTTT
>NZ_CADCWT010000219.1 GCF_902806485.1 Candidatus Frankia alpina
CGCCTGGATGCCCGCAACCAGCTAACCCAAGATCAAACAAATACCTGACCAGTTACACCCTGATGACTACAAGAAGGGCTATCACTACTGGGTTCACGCGGATGGCTGCTACAACGAGGCGTACGGATCTGAGGATGCCGAATCGACGGAGCAAGAGCGTCCGTGAGGCTTGGTGTTGCCCACAAGTTCCGTTGGCATCAGGTCTCGCGACGCGTCGGCGAGCACGGGCCCGGTAGGGCCGCGCGCAGCTGCCGCGCGGCGCGTTCTTGATCGTAAAAGCGGCAACTCGGCGATGCGCCGCCGCTTCGAGAGGGCATCATCCTGCCTGATCCGCCGGGCTGCGGACCAGGAGGTTTGCACGATCGCATTGGAGCGTCTTCGGCTTCTTCGGGGCCGCTCAGGGAGGGCGTCCTCAACGAGGGTCTGGCGGCGCTGTGGCCGGCGCACTGCGTCCGAGCCGTGCGGCGTGTGTGCAACACGGGTGCGGACCCTGGGGTGGGCCCGCTCACCACAAAGATGCTGGTTAGAAGCCTGATACTGCGCGAGCACGATCGGGTCGTTGTCCACGTACACGATCCGGGAGTCGGGCGCGGCCCGCTGGACGACCTTGTGGGTGTTGTCGGCGGTGGGCAGGCCGGTGCCGATGTCGAGGAACTGGCGGATGCCAGCCTCTTCGGCGAGCCAGGTCACCGACCGGGTGAGGAAGCCACGGGAGGCGCGGGCCAGCTCGGCGATGCCGGGGAAGACCTTGAGGTACTCGTCGCCGGCTACCCGGTCCACCGGGTAGGAGTCCTTGCCGCCCAGCCAGTAGTTCCAAATCCCATTGCTGCGGGCCGTGGCAACACCCCGACACCCCGCGACGGCGCTCAGCGAGAAGGGCGACCGCGCCGGTCGGCGCCGGTATCGGTTGAGCGCCGATCAGTCGCGGCATATACAACGTAAGGGCAGTGACCCGGATCACCGCGCACCCGCGATCATGGTCGGCGGCGCGGCACCCCAGATCCCCCGGATCCATCCGGATCCGCCTCGATGCGAAGGAGCACCCGTGGCCGACGAGCAGCGCATCTCCACCACCCGCCGGATCTCCGCCCCGACCGGGCGGATCTTCGAGCTCGTCACGGACCCCGCCGGGCACGTCAAGATCGACGGGTCGGGCATGCTCGTGGCCGCCGGGGACGCCCGGCGCGTGACGGGCGCCGGCGACGCCTTCGAGATGGACATGGACCGTGAGCCGCTCGGCGACATCCCGATGGGCAAGTACCGCGTTCGCAACGTCGTCACCCGCATCGAGCCGGACGCCCTGATCGAGTGGACGGTCGGTGGCGTCGACCACCCCCCGATCGGCCACGTCTACGGCTACACCCTCGTCCCGGTCGACGACCACACCACCGACGTCACCTCCTACTGTGACTGGAGCGGCGTCTCGGAGAAGTGGAAGACCCGCGTGAGCTGGCCGGTGGTGCCGCTGACGATGCTGGAGAAGTCGCTGGCCAACCTCGACCGGGTGGTCACCTCCCCCACCACGAACGCCTGAGGGCCGCCATTCAGAGCGGCCCCTACGGCGCCTGGTCCTGCGCTGGAGGCTCGATGCCAGGTCAATCGGTCGCGGGTCCCGGAATCGGGGTGACCGATCGGTCAAGAGGTGTCTCACCGGTCGGGGTCGGTTCCGGGCGCTGCCGGCGCTGGGCGGGTCGCCCAGCGGATGGTCGAGACGATGCCGTGGCCGGCCAGGCGGCCGATGGTCGCCTCGGCCGCGGGCAGGTACGGCAGCCGCAGCGGCCAGCGGGTCCAAGCGGGCATCAGCCCCACCGCTGCTGACGCCAACGCGCCATAGGGGGGCCGGGCCATGAGCGGGAGCGGCGCCTGGAGCAGCAGGTAGCGGGCGGCTGCTCGGGCCTCGGGAGTGCCGGCGAGCTCGGGACGGAACGTGCGCAGCGCCTCGACGAGTTCGGCTTCGGTGCGCGGTGGGTCGATCACGCCCAGCTTCTCGGCGACGACGGCGGCGTCGGCGATGTAGGCGTCACGCTCGTCCGCGTCAAGGGGTTCGCCCCCGCCGTAGCGCTGGAACGCGGCGAGGAAACTGTCCACCTCGGCTATGTGTACCCAGCGCAGCAGGTGCGGGTCGCCGGCGGCGTAGGGGCGCCCGTCGGGGGCCACCCCGCGGACCTGCCGGTGCACCCCGCGAACCCGGGCGACAGCCCGCTCGGCTTCCTCGGCCGGCCCAAAGGTCGTCGCCGCGAGGAAGAAGCTGGTGCGTTGCAGGCGGCCCCAAGGGTCGCGCCGAAAGTCCGAGTGCCCCGCCACGCCGGCCATGGCCAGCGGGTGCAACGACTGCAGCAGCAGCGCGCGCAGCCCGCCGACGAACATCGCCGCGTCCGCGTGCACACGGCGAATCGGCCGGTCCTCGCCGAACCAGCGTTCACCCTCGGCGACGAAGATCCGTTCCCGCCGGCGAGGGCCCTGCGGACCGGCGACGCGCTGTAGGACGTGGCCGCCGAGCCAGGCCCGCACCTCGTCGGAACCACGAATCATCCGCACACCAACCATCACCCCATGATGCGCCGGTCCGGCGCCGCGCGATCCTGCCGCCGAGATCGGCCCCGGTTGCGTCGGCACATGCTGGAGGGTGATGACGGTTGCGGGCAGGTGAACCGGGATTAACCTTCAGCATCTACGGCGCGGGGGCTACCGGCGCTCGAATACCCAGGCGGCGGCCAGCGCGGCGCCGACCACGACGCCGACGAGCAGGATCCCACCGAGCACGAAGAATCCGACCGCCTTGATCAGAGCGATCGCGATGGGCAGCGCGGCGGCGAGCACGAACACGCCACGGGTGCGCACCGGGGTGTTCGCGACCGCGAAGAGTTTACGTGGCCCGCTGATGCGGGAGACGTTGAGCTCGTCGGACACCGACGGCATGAGCCGGATCGTCGTCCAGGTCAGCGCGACGAAGGCGACCGTCAGCACGAGGGCGTAGAGGAACCCGAAGGCGCGCCCGAAGGCGTCGAACGACGCCCCGGCGGCGATCACCGTGAGCACCAGCGGGATGTACCACGAGGTGGTGCGGTCCTGACGCGCCTGGCCGGCCAGGCGGCGCGCCTGCGCAAACCGCTCACCGCGCCGGCCCGATCCCCGGTTTCCACCCGACGACTCGCCGTAGTACCCGTCCGCCATGAGCCCTCGACTCCCCTCCACGGTGAGGCCGCCATATCCCGCACCATGCATGGAGACGACACTGCACCCCTCGCTATTTTCCCCCCTGCCAGCGTCCTGCGGCATGTGATTTCCGGGGAAGACCACAATCGAAGGGCCCCGAGGTGGCGTCTGGAGGCATCTGGAAGCGTCCGGAGATACGCGCCCGGGTCACCGGCTAGCCGCTATCGGCGCTGGGTCTCGGCGCGGGAGCGGCGGCGGCGGCTGCCGGAGTCGACGAGCCGGTCCGGCGCCTTGCCCGCGAGCGCATCGGCGCGATCGGTGGCCACGCTGTCGGCGATCAGCTCCTTGGTGCGGTCCTGCTCCTGGTCGTCGAGGCCATGCAACAAGCTGTCGAACATGGTCACGTGCTCACTCCACCTGGTTGGCTCCGCGGCGTGATGCGCCCTTACCGTCATCCCTTCCCGCCCTCACGTGCATAAAGCACCAAATTTGCTCCGATCTGGTCCTGACCACAAACATGCCGCTGACCTGCATGTTTGTCCCCCATTCGGAGCAGCACGGCGGTCGCCGCGGGTGTGCGCGGACGCGGTCGCGGGAACAGACACTCCGCGGGGAGGTGAAGGCGGATGACGGTGCGTACGGCTACGTTGCTCGGGCCGACGGCCGAGGTCCCCACCCCGTCGGCGGCGGTGGTGGAGCTGCTCGCAGTGCTGCGCCGGCACCTGCACATGGACACGGCCTGGCTCGGCCGGATCGAGGGCGACCTGCTCGTCATCCAGGCCATCAGCGGCGACGGCGACCGCTTCCACCTCACCCAGGGATCCACCGTGCGGCGGCGGAGGGGCCTGTACCCCGGGGTCCTCAGCGGCCGGCTGCCGACGCTCATCCCGGACACCCTCGCCGACCCTCGCACCGCCGAATCGCCCACCGTGCGCGAGCTTGACATCCGTTCCTACGTCGCCGTGCCGGTCGTGACCGACGACGGCACGATCTACGGTCTGCTCGGCTGTCTGGGCCGTCGGCCCCACCGCGAGCTGCGCGAGCGGGACGCCCAGTTCATGTTGATGCTCGCCGAGATCCTGCGCGACTCGGTGTCCGATCTGCACCGGATGTGGCAGGCGCACAGCCAGGTCTGGCTCGACGTCAGCCGTCTGATCGACCAGGGCGGCCCGACGCTCGCCTTCCAGCCGGTGTTCGACCTGGAACGAGCGCGGATCGTCGGGGTGGAGGCGTTGTCCCGGTTTCCGGATCCCTGCCGCAGCACCGAGCAGTGGTTCGTGGCGGCCGACGCGGTCGGGCTGACCGTCGAGCTGGAGCTCGCCGCGGTGCGCCGCGCTCTGGGCGCGCTCCCCCGGATCCCCGCGCACATCGGCCTCGCCGTCAACGCCTCGGCGACCACCCTGTCCGCCGGCCTGGTGGAGATGATCACTGGGACGGACGCGGATCGCCTCCTGGTGGAGATCACCGAGCACCAGCGAATCGCCGACGTCCCCGAGGTCACCCGCGACCTGGACCGGCTGCGCCGGCTCGGGGTCCGGTTCGCCGCCGATGACGTCGGCGCCGGCTACTCCGGGCTGGAGCAGCTCGTCCTGCTACGGCCGGAGATCATCAAGATGGACTGCAGCCTGACCCAGGGCATCGACACCGATCCGGCGCGGCGCGCGGTCGCGACGGGACTCGTGCACGTCGCCGAGGAGATCGGCGGCGGCGTGATCGCCGAGGGCATCGAGACGGCCGGCGAGCTGCTCACCACCCGCGACGCCGGCATCCGCTACGGCCAGGGATTCCTGCTCGGCTCCCCCACCCCCGTGCTGCGCGACGCCTGCGTCGCCGCCGACGAGTGAGCATCCCCGATCGCCCGGACGGACGCCCGCGCCGCGGGCGTCACCGGACGGCCGCCCTCCGGTGACCGGGGCTGCGGGAACGACGGCAGGACATCGCCCAGGGCGGTGGATCCGCCGGCGCTGGCGGCCGCGCCGCGGGCGAGGTGGGTGGCGCACCCCGAGATGTACAGGCGGATCAGGCCGGAGCGCCCGCTCGACGTCGGCGCGCCGGCCGACAGCAGGCGGCGACGCGAGCCGCGGCGCGGCGCGGCGGGCGGGGTGGGTCGCGGCGGGTCGCCGCCGCGGCGATGATCCAGCCCGACCAGGTGGATGAGCGCGGGCAGCAGCACCACCCGCAGCAGGAGCGCGTCGAGGATCACCCCCACGGACAGCCCGATGCCGAGCAGCTTCATCATCCGCACCTGCTGCGCCGTGAGCGCCATGAACACCGCAATCATGATCATACTGATCGTGAGGATGACACCGCCGATGTCCGCATGCCGGCTGCTGATCGCGGCCTGGGGATCCGGGGCGTCGGCGGAGCCGCGCAGCCGGCTCAGCAGCGTCAGGTGCATGCCGATCGACAGGCCGTACACGATGATGAGGATGAGGCCGAGGATGAACGGCTCGATCGGGCCGGTGCGCACGCCGAGCCCGGAGGCCAGCCATCCGTTGCAGAAGATCGAGGTGATGACGCCCAGGGTCGCCGCGAGGGCGAGCATGCTGGCCGCGGTGATCGCCAGGCTGTGCCGCACCGAGCGCAGGCCGAGCAGGACCGCGGCCCCGAGCACGCCCAGCTCCAGGATCAGGAAGGCGGGCAGGACCCGGGCGAAGCGGTCCGACATATCCTCGAAGATCGCCGTCTGGCCGCCGACGTAGACCTCCAGGGAGGTGCCCGCGATCGCCGCCGGCACCGTGGTGTCGCGCAGCCGGTGGACAAGGTCGCTGGCCGCCGCCGACCGGGGCGGGTCGTTCGGGAACACCTGGATCAGGGCGCTCGCCGCCTGGGCGTTCTGCAGGACGACGAAGGCCCGGTGCACGCCGCGGGTGCCCTCGAGCGCCGTCAGCAGGTGCGCCACGGCGGCGGGCTGATCGGCGGACACGCCCGTGGCGACGACGATCATCTGCCCGTTGAGCCCGGGGAAGTACTCCTGGCTGATCAGGTCGAAGGCGCGCCGGCTCGTCGTCGACGTCGGGTCGACGCCGTTGTCGGAGCCGCCGAGGCGCAGTCCGACGACCGGCAGCGCCAGGATGGTGAGCAGCGCGACCGCGACGCCGGCCAGCGCCTGGGGATGGCGCCCGACGATCCCCGCCCACCACGACCGCAGTCCCGGCCGCACCGGCAGGCCGGTTCCGGTGGCGAGCAGGTGGTTGCGTTCGGCCCAGACCAGCAGGCCACGCCCGGAGATCGCCAGCATCGCGGGGAGCAGCGTGGCGACGGCGAGGATGCTCACGGCGGCGGCGGTGAACCCGGCCAGGGCGAGGCCGTCGAACACTCTCAGCCGCAGCGCGCTGGTGCCGAGCATGACCACGGCGAGCCCGAGGCTGCCCGCCAGCGTCGCCCGGCCGGAGTGGCGCATCGCCTCGCGCACCGCGTTCTCGGGCCTGTGCCCCTGCCGCAGGCCGCTTTGAACACGGTTGACGATGACGAGGGCGGAGCCGAGGCTCAGGCCGAAGGCGAGCACCAACGTCAGCAACAGGGCCAGTTGCATGACGTTGGCCCGCTGGGAGAGCAGGGTGACTCCGGCGAGGGCCCCCGCGGTCGTCGCCCCCGCGGCGACGGCGCAGACGGTGACGGCCGCCGGCGACCGCACCGTCAGGCAGAGGATGAGCAGTGCCACGCCGATGCCGATGGCGATCGGCCAGGGTGAGATCGTCCCCTGCACGACCACAGTGGTGGCGGGCCCGGTGATCTCGACCTGGAGATCGGGCCCGTCATAGTCGCGGGCGGTCGCGATCAGGTTGCGCATCGCGGGGAGGTCGGGAGAGGTCGGGGAGCCCTTCATGAGCACGGAGACGATCGCGGTGTGCCCGTCCGCGCTCAGGGGGCTGCCACCGAGCGGAATGGCGCCGATCGGGCTGTAGGGGTCGAACACGCCGCTGACGCCGGGAAGCTTGCCGAGCTGCGCGAGCATCGTGGCGACCCGCGCCCGCACCTCGGGCGCCTGCATGTCACCCGCCCGGGCCCGCACGACGATCATCTCCAGGTCCGGCAGCTTCTTGTCCGGCATGATGTCGGCCACCAGGTCCATCGCCTGCTGCGATTCGGCGCCGGTAACACCGAGATCCTGGCTGAACCGGGCGCCGGACTCCTGGGAGACGTTCGTCGCGGCGATCAGCCCTATCAGCCACACCGCGACGACCAGCCATCGGTACCGCTGGCACCAGCGGACCAGTAGCGTCACGGCACACTCCTCGGCAGGGGCCGCTATATGGCCCTTTTAGGTTGATTGTCGGTTTCGTATGCTGAGCCAATCTGGCCCAAGGACATGCGCAACGTCAACGTGCAGCGGACCCACAACAGCGAGATTTGGCACTCCGGTGGGGTGCCGGCTACGTGTCCGCGTGATCACAGCACGTCCGGGTGAACCGGCCACGGGGTGGCCGCGGCGACAGCAGCCGCGATGGTGGTGGCGGATGGTGGTGACGGACGGTGGTGACGGACGGCGGCGGCGGCGGATCCTAGTAGGGCTTTGTTAGGTGTCGTTGAGTTGTGGTTTCAAGCGATCTGGTGACGGA
>NZ_CADCWT010000220.1 GCF_902806485.1 Candidatus Frankia alpina
GCACGGGCGGGCGCTCGGACCCGTCGCGCTCGGTGGCGGTGCCGGCGGTCGGGGCGGTACGGCCGGACGGCCCAGCGCTGGGGGGCGCAGCGGCGCCCGCAGGCGGCGGATGGAAACGGTCAGAGCCGAACCCGCCACGGCCATCACTCCCTACGCCGGAATTACCCGGACAGGTTCAGGCGGTCGGCGGCGCCGGGCTTGTGCCCAGCCGTCCTCTCAGCCTCCTCGGGTGGAAGCTCCCGCAACGTTCGCTCAAAGTACGGCATGGCCAAGGCCGTCGCCAACCCCTGGCCTGCGGGTCGAGGTCGCCGCGTCAGGAGGCCAGGGCCTGGTGGGGGCGAGCCGTCGGTGGCACCCAGCCCCGTTCGCGCAGGGCTCCGGCGACGATCGCGGCGGCGTCGTCCGGTGCGGTCCGCAGCAGGCGCGCCGGCAGTCGGACCAGGGTGTCCTGACCGGGACCGCCCTGGGCTACCGGCTGGCTCGCGGTCGACTCGACCTCGACCCGTACCCGCCACGGCTCGTAACGCACGGTCAGCCGGGAGGTCGGCTCGTCGGGCGGCCCTTCGACCCGATAGCTGGCGGGTGGTAGCTCCTGGCGCCGCTCGATCCGGCGGAACATGATCTCGGTCAGGTGCGGTGCGTCCGCACCGAGCCGATCCAGCGTCTCGGTGATCAGTGTGCGCCGGCTGATCGGGCCGCGGCGGGACAACGCCTCGCGCAGGCCGCGGACGGTGGCGATGCGTTGGTGCACCGCATCGGCGAGGAGGTCCTGCGCCAGCGCCCGGGACACCGCCCACTCCGCCATGTCGATCATGGACCGGGTCGGTGTGGTCCGTCGGGGCAGTCGAAGCGGGTCGATCTTGGTGATCTGCAGGCGTGCGCTGTGCCGCAGGAGCACCCCCGGCGGGGCGCTGACGCGGCGGTCGGCCGGGACGAGCACGGTGACCGGCTGGGTGTCGTAGCCGACCAGCCCGGCGAGTGCCGCCGCGCACCCGCCCGCAAGCACCGCATCCGGGCCGATGGCCTGCACGACGGCCCACAGGTGCTGCGGGCCGGCGGTGGGGACGAGGCCGGTGATCAGGACGCCGCGGAAGGGCTGGCGCCAGCGGCCGTCGTTGAGGCGCCGGCGGATCTCGGTGCGGGGGATGCCGGCGGCGACCGCGTCGCGGATCGTGATCACGGCTGCCTGCGTGGTGGCGATCTCCTGCCAGGAGAGTCGGCCAGGGTTATGGGCCATGAGAAGACGATGGCGGTTGTTCTTCCATTGCGCCAGCATCTTTTTTTAGTTGTGGATAACTACGTGCGGTGTTCGTCGGTCACGCCGGGTTCGGTGGCTGCCCGCCGACGCGGCGGCGCCCCCTGCGTGGCGGCCTCCCCTCGGCGGGCCTGCGCCCGTCGGCCGGTGGGTACTCCGCGGGCCGCCCGGGGCTCTCTTCCTGGGAATATGGATCTTCCTCGAGGTACGGACCCCTCGCGGGCTGCTCTCCGGCCGGCACCCCGTCCCCGGTGAACCCATCCCCGGCCGGGCCGCGGGGGCGGCGGGGTCAGCCTGTAGGCCAGTTTCTCCGCGGCGGCCGTCGGGGTCGGGGTCGAGTAGATGCTGCCGGGCGCGGCGGTCTCGATCGGACGCGGCCAGGCCCCGGCCGGCCGGACCGCCGGCCCCGGGAGCGGGAGCTGCGCCGACCGGCGGTCGAACGGCGAGACCCGGGGCAGCAGCACGGTGCCGGGGTTGCAGTCACCCGGTGTCACCCGGCCCGGTCCGTCGACCGGGCTGACCAGCAGGAAGGCGGTGGTCGGCAGGGTCTGCACGGTGGTCGGTTCGATGAGGAACTCATACACCCGCTGCGTGGTGCTGCCGTCGTTCGTCGAGTCGCTGACCGAGGTGTTCGTCGTGCGCTGCCAGGTCTGCGAGCGTGACGTCGTCACGGATTCCTGCCAGCCGGTGTTCGTCGAGGTGTTCTGCAACCAGGGCAGCAGGCGGGTGCTGTCGTAGGTTCGGCCGGAACCGCCGCTGGTGCCGGTGGTGTCGGAGGTGTCGTCGGAAGAGCCGACGCTGTCGCTGTCGCCCGTCGTGAAGCTCCGCCCGACCTGCGTGGTCACCTGGGACAGGACGAACTTGTGGCCGCGGCCGATGAATTCCGCCGCCGTCGTCGCGTCCTTGCCGTTGCCGAGCCGCATGATGATCGTCGAGCCGCCCTGGCTGCCCAGGACCCGTTCGGTGTCGTCGGCGAGCCGTTCGAAGAGCAGCACGAGGCGCACCCCGGCGATCTCGGCGTGCCGGGCCAGGCCCCCCAGCACCGGTCGGCCGAGATGGTCCGCTCCGGCGACGATCAGCATGTCGCGTCCGGTGGCGGGGGCGAGCTCGCGGCGGCGGAGCTGGTGGAGTACCGCCTGGATGACGAGCCGGTCGGAGAGCTCCTTGTGATGCGTGGATGACGTGCGGCTGGAGGTTGCCATCACCCGCAGCCCCTGGACCGGCCACCACGTGGCCAGCCGCCGCAGGCCGCCCGCACCGCCTGCACCGCCCGCACCGGCGACCGCCGACCGGTCCCGGGCCGTGGCCGTGGCGCCCGGCAGGCAGAGGGCCTCCAACGACGAGCGCAGGTAGCGCAGCTCGTCGGGGATCCGCTCGCCGCGGCCGAAGGCGTTCATCCGGCTGACAAGCGCACCGGCCTCGGCTGTCGACAACGCCGCGGCCGCCGTGCCGTCGTCGAGACCTTCCAGCACGCGCAGGCCCTCGGCGAGCCGGCGGAAGGTCAGCCGCTCGCGGAGGACCGCAGCGACCGCGCTCACCAGGTCGGCGTGCAGCGCCCGGCGGTGATGGTCCTGCTCACCCTCGCGGGTCGGGCCGAAAGCGTCCGCCACGAGTTCGCCGGTCTCCCGTGGGCCGAGCCCGTCGAGCAGCGCGACCTCGTCGAGCTGGCGGGGCAGATCCCAGGATTCGACCGGCCAGCAGGCCTGCCCGGCCAGCCGCGCCAACCCGCCGCCGACGGTCCGCTCGCTGAGGTCGACGAGCAGGATGCCGGTGCCGCTGGTGAGCACCGAGCAGCCGGCGGTGGCCAACAGACTGGCCCAGCCGTTGCCGTCGCCGCCGAAGACGTCGACCCGCGGCGTCGCGGCCGGCGTCACGATGGGGAAGAAGGCGCTGGCATCTTCCCTGCGCCGCTCGTCGGCATGGTTGTGCGCGTCGATCTCGGCCCGCCAGGAGACCACCGCCTGCTCGTGCCCGGCGCGGGCCGTCGCCGTCGCCGTCCGTGCCCGGCGCCGGGCACGGACCAGGCGGAGGTGGCGCGCCAGCGGGGGCAGGCCGGCGAGCAGGGCGAGGGCGAACCCGGCCGGCACGAAGAACAGCCCGCCCTCGCCGGCGAGCAGCACCCCGAAGACGACGAAGGCCACGGGTATCAGTAGCCGCGTCCACAGCGACCGGATCGCCCGGTCGCGCCGGGAGGCCAGCTCGGTCAGGTCGGGCAGCGCGGGTTCCGTCCAGGCAGGAGGCTGGTCGGCGAGCGGGCTCGGCGCCGGCGGTCCGCCGTCGACGAACTCCCATCCCCAGCGTTCCCGGGGGACGAAAAGTCCCTGAATCAGCTGGGCCTCCGCCGCCGTCAACGCTGCGCCCCCCACCGTGGCCCCCCGCCAGTCGCGTCACCGCCGGCCCCGGCCCGCCAGTCCGCACACCGCCCGGCCCACCGCGCTGCCGTTGCTGGCGAGCACGCCCCGTAGCGAGGCCAAATCCCTCCGTCTCCAGTATGGTGCCATGTGTCCGCTCTGTCGCGTTCTGCCCTGGCCCGATCTCACCGGCCGGCCGCGGCCGACTCCGGCGCCTCGGGCCCGGCCGGCGGCCCGCCCGCGGCCGTCTCGACGAGGTTGGCGATCTGGTCGACCAGGTCCGCCAGACCGGGTCCGGTGCAGGCGTGCTCCAGCGCGATCGCGACGGCCCCGGTACTCGTCCCGCCGGCGAGCTCCCGCACCGCGTCGACCAGCCCGCTCGCCGTCACGTCGCCGACGCTGACCTGGTCCTCACCGCCCGCATAGACCGGGCTGGTGCGCAGCCAGGCGAGCTGCTCGCCGATGGTGCTGCCGGCGACGGCCAGGCCGCGGTCGTGCCAGGACGACGTGTGCGGGTGGGGGCTCGCGGCCGGGCCCTGCCGGCGGACGGCCTCGGCGAGGGCCAGCCGGACGTCCTGCCAGCGGTAAACACCCGCGGTGAACCGCCGGGAGTCCCGGCGCGCATCCACCTCGTCTGGGCCGTGGGGGTCGCCGAGGCCGTCGGGGTCGCCGACGAGCAGCCGGCGCAGCGTGGCGGCGAACTCGTCCGGATCGACGAACACGCGCAGCAGTCGGGCGCGGGTGTCGGTGGCCCGGTCGGTGGCGTGCGCGAGCAGGCAGTCGAGCCGCCGCGGCGGCTGCGCGGCCAGCATCGCCCGCAGCCCCGGCGAAGGGGTGAACGGCGCCACGCCCAGCACGTGGGCGAAGCCCATCACCTGATGGGCCGCGACCGCCTCGCCCCAGAGCACCAGCCGGGCATCTCCGGCGGCGAGGGCGGCCGTCTCCTCCAGCGTGCAGGCCCGCCCGACGGCGCATGCGGCGCCGCAGTGCAGACTGCGCCGGCCGGCCAGCGGGACCCGGTCGTAGCGGGCGAGGTGCGGCGACTCCCGGGCGTCGCCGGCGACCATCCGGGCCAGCACCGGGCGGTCCATGCCGTCCAGGCTGACGGCGGCCACCCCGGCCGGCAGCGCCACGACGGCCTCGGACTGCTCCGGGCGCAGGTTCATCGTGGCGCCGACGGCCTCCCGGTCGTCGGCGGCCGGCAGCCGATGCATCACCTTCAGCGCGGTGTTCTTGATGACGTCGGGCAGGATCTTCGCCGGGATCTGCTCGACGACGATGAGGCCCTCGCCGTAGGCGCGGATCTCGGCGAGCAGGGAGGCGAACAGCTCGACCGCGGCCGCCGCCGGTCCGTCGGTGACGTTCTTGAGCAGCCGGTGCGCCTCCTCGACGACGAGGACGTGCCGCAACCCGCCGGCGCTCGCGGCCCCGAAGCAAACCCGCAGGTGCTCGACGATGCGGATGAGAACCGCCCCGAGCAGGAACGCCTTGTCCTGGTCGCTGGTGATGTCCTCGAGCTCGATGACGACGTTGCGGGTCAGCAGCGCGCCGATGTCGATGGGATGGCCGCCCTCGAAGAACCGGCTGGGGCTGCCTTCCCGCAGACTGCCGATGCGCACGTCGACGAACCCGCGGACGTCGGCGGTGACCTCCGCCCCATAGCCGATGTTCTCCACCACCCTGGCGGCGGTTCGTTGCAGGTCACCGAGGGTTGGGTAGCGCCGGCGCGCCTCGACCGGCGGTTCCGCGTCCGGCCCGCTGACGCGGAACCGCGGCCGATGCGGTGGCTCGGGCCGGTCGAGCACCAGGTTCCAACCCAGGTCCCGGTAGCACACGGTGAGAGCGCGGGCGAGGACCTGGGGGAACGGTTCGTGCGCCTCGAAGGCGGCAAGGAACAGCGCGCGGACAAGGTCGAGATGGCTCTGCAACGGGAAGCCGGCCTCCGGCTCCAACGGGTTCAGCGACGCCGGCGCCGCGTCGAGCCGGCCCGGTCGGATGACGAGCACCTCGCCGGGCCGCCCGGCGAGATCTGCCAGCCGGCCCGCCATCCGCGCGTACTCCGCCTTCGCGGGCTCCAGCACCAGCCACGGCACCGGCGCCGGGGCGCGGGCCAGCGACTCCAGCAGCGACCGCACGGTCTGCGACTTCCCGGAGCCGGTGGCGCCGCAGACGAACGCATGCCGGTTGAGCGTGGACCGCGGGACGGCGAGCGTGCCGGCCGGCGACCAGCCGGCGTCGAGGACGTCGCCGAGCCGTACCGCCCCGGGCGCGCCGCGCGGGTCCGCGGGCCCGCTGCCGTCCGGGCCCTCCGGCGTCACGTCGAACGTGTGCGGGGTGATGAGTGCGATGCCCGGAAGTTCCCGGCCGGGCGGGCGGGCCAGCGCCGCGAGCAGCTCGGCGCCGGCCCGGAACGGGCTTCGCTCAGCCCCGTCGGCGGGACCTGCTGGGCGCGGCGTCCAGGCGCCGCCGAACGACGTCGCGGGGCCCAACGGGCGCAGCGTGTAGGGGAGCTCGTCGAGGTCGCTGGAGCTGCACAGCAACGCTGCCAGGGAGAACGCGCCGGCCCTGCTGGCCCCGCCGACGAGGATCTCGACGTCCCACATCCCGCTGGCCGCGGCGCGACCAAGTTCCCGGTGGCGGCGCTCGGCGCGTTCCAGGTCGAGCCGGGCGTCCTGGTCGTGCTCGCGCAGGCGTAGCGCGGGGATGGACCGGGCGAGGGCGTCGCGTTCCTCGGCGAGGCGGTGCGGCGGCACCGGCCAGGCCAGCACCAGCCAGGCGAACGGGCCGACGAGGTGGGCGGCGTAGTCGTCGAACGAGCCGCGCCGCGCGCCGGCCGGAGGTTGGGCGCCGCCCTCCCCGCCCGGTCCGGGTGCCCACAGGGCGTCCGGGGCTCCGCCGCAGCGCAGCCAGAACGGGAAACTGGCGAGATCGTCGAGGACGGCGCCGGGTGGCAGCATCGCGGCCGTCGACCCGGGCGGGTAGAGCAGCGGTGCCACCGCCGCCGTCCGCGGCGTCGCTGCGGGCTGGGGAAGACCTGGCCGGGGCGGCCCGGGGAACGGCGGGAGCGTCGGCAGCGCCGCGCCCGCACGATCCAGCCATCCGCCGGCGTCCAGCTCGGGGAGCACGGGGGCCGCTGGGAAGGCCGCACTCGCTGGGAAGGCCGGGTCTGGTGCCGCCGCCACGGCCTCGGTCACGGCGGCCGGGACGGCACTCGGCGGGAAGTAGGGCCGACCGCCGGCGAGGAAACGGATGTGGGACTCGCCCGGCCCGCGCAGCTAGGCGACGGCGATGCCCGGTGTGGCCGGCCCGGCGTCGAACGAGGTCAGCTCGGCGTGCGCCCCCACCAACGCGGCGAACAACGCGGGCGGGACGGGGTCGGGACGGTCGGTTCCCTCGGGACGCCGTGGGGTGGTCAGGATGCGGTGGAACTGGAAGCCGTCGAGCACGGTCGTCGGGCCTGATTCAGTGGGGGCCCGAGCGGTGGCGGGCCGGGGCGGTGGCGGCCGATTGCGGTGCGGTGAGCGCATTGCGGTGCGGTTTGCACGCTTTGTCGCCGCACATTGAACAGAACGTACCGCAATCGACTCTGCGCATCCCGTGTGCCGCATCCCGTGTGCCGGCGCCGCGCGTGCCGGCGACAGGCGTAACCCGGTCGGGCGTGATCCAACCCTCGTCGTGGCCGCGGGGGGGCGCTGGAGGGGCCGGGGTCGGCAGCCGACCGTGCGTTCATCCTCGCCGGACCTTTCGTGGTCCCGATGCCGCCGGCCTGCCGGCGGGTCGCCGAGCAACCGATCCGCGGCGGCAATCTATCACTCTCTGCGTGGAAATAAATTCGGATCGTGTTCGTTGTTGTGGTGTTTTGGCCCGATGTGCGCGTTTCGGGCAGGTTCGGGTCGTGCCGGGTGAAGAGGCGGAGGGGAGTGTGTGGCGAATGATGTGGATCCATCCGGGGAGGCATTCCTGAATGTCACCCAGCGTTCGCGTGTTGTGGCTGGATGGCGTGGGCAGTCCACTGGGGTACGCTGTCGAAGCGCAGGAGGCGATCCGTATCGCCGCGACCGGTGCGCCGTGGTCGCACCCCGGTGGCGTGGGTGCGGTCT
>NZ_CADCWT010000221.1 GCF_902806485.1 Candidatus Frankia alpina
CGGTCGGGGCGGTCCTCGGCTGGGGCGCCGAGCGGGACGTGACCGTGCTCGGCATCGGCGGCGAGATCAAGATCGAGCGGCTACGGTGCACCGCGGTGGCAGTGCCCGCCGAGGAGCTGGCCGGGCGTAGCGACCTGCTGGTCAGCCTCGGCGGGGACGGGACGATGCTGCGGGCGATGCGGCTGGCCGACGGCCGGGCGGCCCCCGTGCTGGGAGTGAACCCCGGCCGGCTGGGCTTTCTCACCGAGGTCGACATGCCGGAGCTGGCGGCGGCGCTGTCCGCGATCGACCGCAACGAATACACGGTGGAGCCGCGTCTCGCCGTCGACGCGCGGATCGGCGCGGTGACCGTGAGCGCCTTCAACGACGTCGCCGTCGTGCGGGTCCCCGGGCATGGCGGCAGCGCGGCGGTGGCGCTGCGGGCGACGGGCGGCCGTTCGTCCGCTACGCCGCGGACGCCGTCGTCGTATCGACCCCGGCGGGGTTGACGGCGTACAGCTTCTCGGCCGGCGGGCCGATCGTCAGCCCGTCCGTGGAGGCGCTGCTGGTCCCCCGGCCGGACCACCTTCGACGAGCGGGCCGCCCGCAAGCTGCGGTTGGCCAGCTCCGCCGAGGTCGACGCCCCAGGCCCGATCCCCGGAGCCGGAGCCGGAGCCGGAGCCGGATCAGCCTGACGCGCAGACGGCGCCGGGCCGGCGGGTCAGCGGCCCGCGGCCCGCGGCCCAGCGGCGGTCGGACTCGTCCCAGGCCTCGTTGCGGTCGTCGAGGCGCGCCCGCCAGTGCGCCGCCTGCTCCGCGCTGTCGTAGGGACCGAGGCGACGATGTCCCGGCGCGTCCGGCAGGTTCTTCCACCCGCCCGTGATCGAGGCACCACCACCAGCCGGTCGGATTCCACGCCGAGCTGTCCGCCGCCCGGCCGCGGCCCCGCCCGGACACCGTTCGCTGCAACCATCTGAACATGGTCGATCAGTACCCCGGATCGCGCCGCGTCCACCGCCCGCCGCCCACCGACGATCCGGGCGGCCGACGGGCCGACGGGCAACCGGTCGAGCCTGGGAACCCGCCCGCCTAACATTCGACCTGTTCGCGGTCCGGCCCGCTTCTTCGCGGTCCGGCCCATTTCGGCAGCCCTGCACGCCCCGAGAGTCCCCTCATGCCCGTCGACGGAGTTCCGTCCGCCCCGACCCGCTCCCCCGCGGGTCTCGCCGCGCTGCTCGGCGTGCGGATTCCCATCGTCCAGGCGCCGATGACCTACATCGCCGGCGCCCAGCTCGCCGCCGCCGTGTCGAACGCCGGTGCGCTCGGCGTTATCGAGACGACCTCGGTGCAGGGCCGCGAGGACCTCAAGCGGGTACGCGACCTCACCGACGCGCCCGTCGCGGCGAACATCGCGCTGGCCGCCCGCAACGACCCGTCCACCGTGATGTGCTCGCCGCCGCCGGCATCCGCACCGTGATCACTTCCGCCGGCGACCCCAGGGTCATGACCGGACGGCTGCACGACGCCGGGATGACCGTGTTCCACGTCGTCGGCAGCCTGCGCAACGCGCTCAAGGCCGCCGATGCGGGCGTCGACGGTGTGATCGTCGAGGGCGTCGAGGGCGGCGGGTTCAAGAACCCGCAGGCCGCGTCCACCCTCGTCCTGCTGCCCCTGGTCGCCTCCCGGGTCCGCCTGTCGATCATCGCCGCCGGGGGGATCTGCGACGGGCCATCGATGGCGGCGGCCCTCGTCCTCGGCGCCCAGGGCGTGCAGATGGGCACGCGGATGCTGACGTCCGCGGAGTCACCGATCCACGACAACCTCAAGAACGCGGTTGTCGGTGCGGACGAAACCGCCACGGTGATGCTGTCGGTGCGGGGCCTGCCGACCATGCGGGTGCTGCGTACCCTCACCGCCGAGCGGGCCCTGGCCGCGGGCCGCTCCGACGTGGGCCTCGACGGCATTCCGGCGCTCTACTTCACCGGTGACCTGGCCGCCAGCATGGCGAACACGGGTCAGGTGGCCGGGCGGATCGCCCAGGTCGAGGCGGTCGCCGACATCATCGACCAGACGTGGGCGGGCGCCCGGGCCGCGCTTGACGACGCCCGCGCCCGCCTGGACGTCTGATTCCGCCTGGCCGCCTGAAGCCGGGCGGGTTCAGAACGCGGCGGCCGCCGGGATGAGGCGCTCGCCGAGCAGTTCCAGCGGACGCAGCGTGTCCACGCGCGGCACCGACCCGTGGTAGTGGGTGATGCCGAGCCCGGCCAGCCGCTGGATCTCGGCGAGCAGGGCGTCGATCTTCTCTCCGCCGGGCCCGGGGTCGAGCGGGCCGATCACCGTCTTCTCGATCTCGTCGTAGTCCCGCCCGACGTCCTGGCAGTGCGCGCGCAGCACGTCGAGCTTGTGCTCGACGTCGGGGCCGGCGAACAGGTTGCAGGCCTGCGCGTAGCGCGCGACCAGGCGCAGGGTCTTCTTCTCGCCGCTGCCGCCGATGAGGATCGGCGGATGCGGCCGGCGCAGCGGCGCCGGCACGTTGAGGGTGCGCTCGAGCTGGTAGTGCCGGCCGCTGTAAGGGGCGTCCTTGCCGCTCCACATCTGCAGGCAGATCTCCAGTGCCTCCTCGAGGCGCTCGAAGCGCTCGGCCGTCGGCGGGAACGGCAGGCCGAGACCGCGCGCCTCCGGCTCGTTCCAGGCTGCGCCGATGCCGAGCCACGCCCGGCCCTCGGACAACACGTCCAGTGTGGTCACGAGCTTCGCAAGCAGGCCCGGCTCCCGGTAGACGACCGCGGTCACCCAGGCGAGCAGCTCGATGCGGGTCGTGCGCGCGGCCAGGTAGCCGAGCGTCGTGTACGCCTCGAGCATGTCGTGCTCGGGCGGGCCGATCATGTCGATCTGCCAGACGTGATCCATGACGCTGAGCTTCGCGAAGCCCGCGTCCTCGGCGGCGGCCGCCACGCGCGTGAGATCCTGCGCGATGGTCTGCGGCCCGCCGGACCAGGTGAAGTCGGAGATGTTCAGCCCGATTTCCATGGCCGTCCTTCCCGTCGGGTGGAAGCGGTCCCGGCACGTGCGGCGCGCCGGTGGGGCGAAGAAGTACTGGAGGGTCCTCCGTTTACGACCCTACCGCCGATCGATCCGGCACGGACCGACCCCACCCGGAGGGAATCCGCCGCGATCCCATCCTGGCGGGATCGGTCCCGGCCCGGCGCCGACCTCAGTCGACGACGACGACGAGCTTTCCGCGCACGTGGCCCGTCTCGCTGATCCGGTGCGCCTCGCCGAGCTCGGCGAGCGGCAGGGCCCGGGTAACCGGCATGGTGAGCCGGCCCGCGGCCGCGAGTGTCACCGCCTCCCGAAGCGAGTAGAAGGCCCGCCCCTCCGCGCCGGTGGTGAACACGACACCGTGGTCCGCCGCGGTGACGTCGCCGATGGACACCACCCGGTCCGGGCTGCCGGTGAGCGTGATCAGGTCCGCAAGCGCGCCCTCACCCGACACCGCGAGGGCTGCGTCGACCCCGTCCGGCGCCAGCGCGCGGACCCGCTCGACCAGACCCGGGCCGTAGTCCGTCGCCGCCGCGCCGAGCGAGCGCAGGTACTCCTGGTTGTCCCGGCTGGCGGTGCCGATCACCCGCGCCCCACGCGCCTGCGCGAGCTGGACGGCGGCGAGCCCGACGCCGCCGGCCGCGCCGTGCCGACGCCGGCCCGGCGGACAGGCCGAGCAGGTCCAGGCCGCGGACGGCGGTCTCGACCGCCATCGCCAGGCCCCCGGCCTACGCCCAGGTCAGCTCGGGCGGCTTCGGCGCCCACTCGTCGAGTACGGCGTACTCGGCGGAGGCGTTCTGCGCCGCGCCGAACACCTCGTCGCCGACCGCGACACCCTCGACGCCGGCACCGACCTCGTCGACCACGCCCGCGGCCTCCATGCCCGGAATATGGGGCAGCGCCACGGGTATGGTGCGCAGGGTCGAACCGTTGCGGATCTTCCAGTCGACCGGGTTCACCCCGGCCGCCCGCACCGTGATCCGGATCTGCCCCGGCCCCGCGTGCGGCTGCGGCACGTCGACCAGGTGAAGAACCTCCGGGCCGCCGGTCTGCGCGAAGCTCATCGCCTTCATGCGAGCATCCTCGTTGTCCATGCCTGCATTCTGGTCCTGCTCTCCCTCCGCACCGGTCGGCGTGCCTGCCCCGCAGGCAGCCCGTCCACGTCCCGGTCCCGGGCGGGCCGCGGCGGGCAGAGATCTTTCCGTCATACTTCGAGTTTCTGACAGGATGTATTCCTGTAACTCAACAGACTTCACTATCTGGATGATCGGTCGACTGGAGCCCGCGCAGGTTCCCTGCCAGCCCTGGGTACCGACATTCCGCCGGGCCGCCCTCGTCGCGAGCCCGACTCGCCCAGCCGGGTAGGTGCCGTTACCACACCGGAGCGGATCGCATACTCTGACATAGATGTCCGAGAACGAGATCCTCCGACGGGCCAGCTACGGTCCGACCAGCCCCGTGGTCGGCGCGCGCGGCACCCGCACTCGTGCGCGCATCGTCACAGCGGCGCTGGACCTGTTCGAGTCGCAGGGCTTCCACGGGACGTCGGTCGACGAGATCGCCACCGCGGCCGGTGTGTCGCGCGCCACCCTATACCAGTACTTCGAGAGCAAGGAAACGATTTTCGTCGAGTTGCTCAACGAGTGCGGCGGCGCCCTCATGCGGGTCGTGCGCCGGATCGGCCCGCTCGGGCCCACGGCTCTCGGCTTCGACAACCTGCACTGGTGGCTCGGCGAGTGGGCCTGGGTCTACGACAAGTACGCCACGATGTTCGTGCAGTGGGCGAACGTCGACTCGCCGCGGACGTCGGTCCGTCCGATGATCAGCGGATTCCTGGAGTCGTACTACGACCGGATCGCCGAACGCCTGGTCTCCTCGCAGGTCGAGGGCATCGATCCCGCCGACGCCGCGATGACGCTCACCACCCTGGTCAACCGGTTCAACTACTTCCGGCACAGCGGTTTCGGGGACGGGCAGCCCGTCGAGAAGCTCGTCGACAACCTCGCCGTCGTCCTCCAGCTCATCCTGTTCCCGCGCACCCCGGCCAGCGCCTTCGCGCAGCTCGTGGCCGAGACCGCCGGGCCGGCGCAGGCGCCCCGCCCAGTGCGCCGCCCCCCGCTGGCCGCGGTCCCGCCCGCACCGATGCCCGAGGTGACCGAGCGGTTCGCCTCGTTGAGCCCGCGCGCGTCGGCGACCGTCCGCCAGATCCTCGACGCCGGCATCACCTGCTTCGCCGAGCGCGGCTACCACCTATCCTTCGTCGACGACATCGTCGCCACGGCCGGGCTGGCCCGCGGCACCTTCTACAAGTACTTCGACGAGAAGCTGGACCTGCTGCTGGCGCTGAGCGCGGAGGCGTCGGCGGTCAGCACCCGCCTCGGGGTGGAGATCCGCGCCATCACGCTCGACCCGCAGGGCCTGGGTCGGCTGCACGGCTGGCTCGCCGACTTCGTCGCCTTCCACCTGCGCTACGTCGGGGTCACCCGAACCTGGATCGAGTCGGCGCCGCAGGACCCCCGCCTGGACGTGGTGCGCCGCCAGGTGGGGCACGAGATGTGGGCCGACTACGCGGCCCTGCTCGACCAGGTGGAACGGACCTATCCCCTCGACCTCGACGTGGCCGGCCTCGTGTTCTTCTGCCTGCTCGAACGGCTGCCGGACACCGCCGTCAACATGGCCCCGCCGAAGACCCCCGACGAGGCCGCCGCGCTGCTGGGCACCGTCATCGAGCGAGGCCTGCTCAACGGCCGGCCGATCGGCCACGCGGCCGCCTGAGGCCGCCCGAGACCGCCGGTGGCTACTGCGCGCGGGCGAGCCACGCGGCGGGCGGCGACCGCCAACGCCTCGTCGATCATCTCGCCGTCGAGGCCGACCGCGCCGGCACCGCGGCGGTGTGCCTCCGCCAGCGCCGCGAGCACCGCACGGGCGTGGGCGACCTCCTCGGCCCCGGCGGTGAACGTCTCCCGCACGGTGGCGATCTGCGCCGGGTGGATGACCCACTTGCCGTCGTAGCCCAGCTCGCGGGCATGCTCGGCGGCCGCGCGCAGCCCGGCGTCGTCCGCGGTGCCGAGGTACGGCCCGTCGATGGCCCGCAGGCCGTGGGCACGCGCGGCGGTGAGCACCTGGTCCTGGACGTACAGCCAGCGCTGCGGCGGCGTGGTCGGGGCCCGGCCCAGCGACGCGCCGAGGTCGGCGTACCCGAGGATCAGGCCCTCCAGCCGGCCCCCGGCTGCGGCGATCTCCGCCACCCGGGACAGGCTCTGGGCGCTCTCGATCAGCGCCTGCACCCGGACCGGCGCCGTGCGCCCCACGGCCGCGGTGACCCCGTCGAGCAGCCGCTCGACGAAGGCGAGATCGCCCGCGTCCGACACCTTGGGGATGACGAGTGACAGCGGGCCGCCGCCGGCCGCTACGCAGGCCGCGATGTCGAGATGGCACCACGGCGACCCGATCGCGTTCACCCGCACGGACACCCCGACGCCGTCCGCCCGGGGCCCCGCGAGGATCCCGGCGAGCACGCCGGCCAGCAGGGCACGCGCGTCGTCCTTGCGCTGCGGCGCCACCGCGTCCTCGAGATCGAAGACGAGCTCGTCGGCGCCCCGGTCGAAGGAACGCAGGATCCGCTTCTCCTCCGTCGCCGGCACCGACAGGATCGCCCGGCAACGATGCGCGCCCCCGCCCGAACCTGCGGCGTCGCCCGTGATCCGCCCCCCGTCGTGCTGCCCCGCCGGGTTTCCCGACACCTCACCACTCCCTCGGACCTGGCGCGCCGACCGCCCCGCAGCCGTGACATGTTCGTCAGACGCACGATACATTTCGCCCGGTCCGCGGGACGCCCCCGGACGATCGACCCCCGCCGCCGACACCCATCGCCGACGCTCGACAAGCGAGCCGCGTCGCGTGTACAAGCTGTCAGAGATCGGCGTCGGCCCTTTGCATGCTATGCCACATGTGGCAGGTCCCGCTATCCCGATTGCCGGACGGGGACGGTGTGGCCGGCGTTCACGACGTTCCGCCAGGGGCGGCCGGCGGGCAACCGGATAACGGTCCCCGTGGCGTCCACGTCCGCCCGGCCCCGTGCCGGCTTCACGCGAGGAGTCCCGATGACATTGGACCTGAAGGCAGCCGCTTCGGCGCTGAACGGGCTGCGGCCGTTCCCGGTGGCGGTCACGACCATTCTGAACGGCCGGGCGAACGGACTGATGTCGCTGTCCGCCGGCGCCACGAGCATCGTGCCCGAGGCGCCGCGGGTGACGATCAGCCTCACGAAGTACAACCTGACCCACGACCTGGTCCTGGAGTCCGGTGTGTTCGCGATGCACCTGCTGGCGGCGACGCCGGAGGAGCAGTTCGCGATCTCCCTCGACATCCTCATGGGTCTCGGCGGGAGCTCCGGCCGCGACGGGGAGAAGATCAGCCAGTTCCGGACGAAGCCGGGCGTCACCGGCACCCCGATCCTGCTTGACGCGCTCAGCTACGTCGAGGGACGGGTCGTCCACTCCCTCGACATCGACGAAAGCACGTTGTTCGTCGATGTCGTCGCCGCGGAGCAGCTGCACGACGGCGAGCGGCTGCGCGTGGGGCCGGCCTGGGGCGCCCTGCCCAAGGAGTGGATCGAGCAGTACGACCGCAACCACGAGCCCCAGCTCGAGAGCGCGCGCAAGTACCGCGAGCAGGCGAAGTC
>NZ_CADCWT010000222.1 GCF_902806485.1 Candidatus Frankia alpina
CTGACCGGGCTCTGACCGGGCTCTGACCGGGCCGCCGGGAAACCTGCGGCGCCAACGGCGGAACCGTCGGCGCCGCACGCTCCATCCCACGGCCGTGCACTCCTCCCGCGCACCTCTCCCCGCGCCGGCCGTAGCGAGGAATTGGCAGCTACAGGACGCCATCGACGGCAAACGCCGTCAAAGTTCCTATATAGGCATACCATTCCCGGTGACTCTCGGTCGGGAGGGGATGACATGTCACCAGGTCGGTCGGACGTGCCGGCTGAGCCGTCAGCGTTCGGTCAGGCCGTCCTGATCGGCATGGAGATCGACGGCGTCCAACGGCAGGTTCAGCACCTGACCGACCTGCTTCGCGAGTTACGCCGCAGCCAGCGGGCCTGGGAGTCGGGGGCGCAAGGAGAGCGCGACGTCGTCCGGGTACTCGTCGGGATGGACGACGCGGGGTGGCGGGTGCTGCCCGACCGCAGGTGGCCCGGCACCCGGCGGGCCAACATCGACGTGCTGGTGGTCGGCCCGGGCGGCGTCTTCGTGGTGGACGTGAAGAACTGGCGCGAGGCCAGGGTCGACGGCGGCCGGCTGTGGCGGGGCGACGAGGACGCCGAGGACGAGCTGCGCAAGGTGACCGATCAGACGGCGGCGGTCGAACAGGTGCTGGCGGATGCCGGCCTGCCACCGACCGAGGTGGTGCCGCTGCTGGTCCTCGCGGGGCGGCGCGGCACCGAGCAGCTCGACCGGGTGCAGGTCACCGGCGAGCTCGACCTCACCCGTAACCTGGTGCGGCGCGGGCTGCGGCTGGAACCCGCCGTCGTGGAACGGGCGCTGGCGTGTCTGGACGAGGCATGCCCGCCGATGCGGGGCACCGCCGTCGGCACTCGGCCGGTCGACTCACCCCGCCGGGCACGCCCGCCGCGGCCCGCCCTCACGCCAACCGTCCTCACGCCAACCGCCCTCACGCCAACCGCCCTCACGCCAACCGCCGCCGCGCCGGCTGGTGGGGCGCCGGCCCAGGACGGGCTGTTCAGCCGGGACGAGCTGTGGCGGGAGCTCGTCGACGCCGCGGCCCGCGAACCGATAGAAGCGTGGATGACCTGGCTGCACCCGATGCAGGCCCGGCTGGTCTGCCGCCGGTCCTCCGGCCCGGCCCGCATCCGCGGCGCGGCGGGCACCGGCAAGACCGTCGTCGCGTTGCACCGGGCCAAGTACCTGGCCGCTCGCGGCGACCGGGTGCTGTTCACCTCGGTGGTGAGCACCCTCGGGCCGGTCAACCGCGCGTTGCTTGCTCGGATGGCCCCCGAGCACGTCGGTCGTATCGATTTCACCACGGTCGACGTCCTCGCCGTTCGTCATCTCGATGAGCGGGGCGAGCGGGCCAGCTACCAGCAGAAGATCGCCGAAAACTACTTCTGGCTGGCGTGGGGGCGCGTCGGCCTCCCGTCGGTCCTGGGCCGGCTCGGCGTGGAACCGAAGTACTGGCTTGACGAGATCGCGACTGTCATCAAGGGCCGCGGCCTGACCAGCTTCGACCAGTACGCCGAGCTGGTCCGGATCGGACGCAGCATGCCGCTGCAGCCGACGCACCGGCGCGCCGTCTGGGACCTGTACGAGCACTATGAGCGGCTGCGGATGGCACGCGGGGTCCTCGACCGCGGCGACGTGCTGCTGCGGGCTCGTGACCAGGCACGGCAGCGGTCCGGCGGCGAGTTCGATGCTGTGATCGTCGACTAGGTGCAGGACCTGACCTGCGTCGGACTGCAGCTGCTGCATGCGCTCGTCGGGGACCGGCCCGACGGCCTGCTCGTCGTCGGGGACGGGCAGCAGTCCGTCTACCCCGGGGGATTCACGCTCGCGGAGGCCGGGGTGTCCGTCGTCGGTCGATCCACGGTGCTCGCGCGCAACTACCGTAACCGCGAGGCGATACTTCGGTACGCCCAGCAGGTGGTCGCCGCGGACAGTTTCGACGATCTTGATGTCGCCGGGGAGCGTGGTCGGCGCGACGTTGAGATCGATCGCCTCGGCGGCGAGATCCACGAGGTCGCCGTCACCGGCCCGGCCGAGCAGGCGTCGGCGCTGCGCGCTGACCTGGTCGACGCCCACGACGGCCGCGGGGTGCGCTACGGCGACATGGCCCTGCTCGCCCCGACGAACGACGCGGTCGCGAGCTGGGAGCGCATCCTGACCCGGGCCGGCATCCCGGCGGTGCCGCTGCGCCGCTATGACGGGAGGGCGTGCGACGCCGTGAAGATAGGCACCTACCACCGCTCCAAGGGCCTCGACTTCGCCCGCGTGTACATCCCGGACCGCAACCGCTTCCCACGCCCGCGCCGCGAGGCCGAGTCCGATGACGCCTACCGCGAGCGCGCCGCGTTGGAACGACGTCAGCTCTACGTCGCCCTGACCCGGGCCCGCGACAGCCTCTGGGTCGGCCTGCGGGAGCAGGCAACACGGTGAGCGCGGCCGGCGCCCGCAGGCCCGATGCCTGCCCCCAGCCAGTTGGTTGACGGTGAATTGTCTGCCTCATAGCGTGTGAGTGGCGTCACCTCTGACGGGACGGGTGGGAGGTCGGTCGGGTGCGGGACCGCGTGGCGATCGTGACGGGTGGCGGGGGCGGTATCGGTTCGGAGGTGTCGGTGGAACTTGCCCGGCGCGGCGCCACCGTCGTCGTGCTGGACAACGGCGACAGCCTGCGCGGCGAGCCGCTGGGGGAGCGCAGCGCCGAGGCGACCGTCCGGCGCATCGAGGCCGCCGGTGGGCGTGCCGTCGCCGCACCGATCTCCGTGACCGACGCCGCCGCGGTGCACGGGCTCGTCGAGGAGACCGTCGCGCGGTTCGGCTCGTTGGACATCGTCGTCAACACGGCCGGGATCCTGCGTTTCCCCCGCATCGCCGACGCCTCGGCGGAGGACTGGGCGGCGGTGCTCGGCGTCCACCTCGGCGGATATCTCAACCTGCTGGCCGCCACACTGCCGCGGATGCTGGCCGCCGGGTACGGCCGCATCGTGGGCGTCACCTCCGGCGTCGGGCTGGCCCGGACCTCGGTCGATGGCCCGGCCTACGGCAGCGCCAAGCGGGCCGTCGCCGCCCTGACCTGGCAGCTCGGCCCGGTGCTGCCCGCGGGGGTGGCGGTGAATGCGCTGTCGCCGATCGCCGCGACCAGGATGGTGACCGAGGGGCTCGTCGCCGTCGGCGCCGATCCGCGCGGCCTCGACCTGTCCGCGATGCCGCAGCCACAGCACATGGCCCCCGCCGCCGCCCGGCTGGCGAGCGAGCAGTTCGGCTGGTGCCGCGGGCGGGTGCTGTTCTCCGCCGGTTCGGAGCTGTCCCTGATCGCGCCGCCGCGCCTGATCGAGGCGGTCGCGACGGGCGGGGTGGGTGCCGCGGCCGCACTGGGCGCGCTCGTGCCGCTGGTGCTGGCGCCCGCGCAGGCGCAGCAGCGCTCGACCGGCGGCTCGAACCCGCGTTCCGGCCCGCTCGCGGCCGCACCCGTCGGCTCTGCGGAGCCCGCCGAGCGGGCCTGCCTGGTCGTCAGCGACGATCGCGCGCTCACCGAACAGCTCGCCGCCACGCTCGCCCCGTGGGGCTACGCCACCGCCGCGGCGCCGATCGGCGACACCGGGGCCGGCGACGCGGCGGCCGGCTTCGCCGCGGCTGAGGACGGCATCCGCCGGGCCGCGGCGAACACCGGCGCCGGGCTCGACGCCGTGGTCGTCATCCACGGCGCCCACGGGATCGGCGCCGACACGACCGTCGCCCCCGGGCTGGAGGCGGGCGGCGGCAGCGCCGAGCCGGGCGGGACGCATGGGGCGGGCGGGCCGGCGGGGCCCGGTGGCCCTGGCGTCGACTGGCGCGCGATCCTGGACAGTCATGCCGGGACGGCGCCGACGATCCTCGGGCACGCTGCGTGGGCCCGCGCCGCCGCACGGTACGTGGCGGCGACCGGACGTTCGCTGCGCGTCGTGCATGTCGTGCCCGCGGTGACCCCCGGCGCCCGCAGCGCCGCGCAGGCCGTTACCCAGCTCGCGCGTTCCGTCAACGAAACCCCGACCGGTTCGACCACTCCGACCGGCTCGACCGGTTCCGACGGCTCCGGGGGTGGGCTGGCGGTGTTCGCGGTCAGCGCGGAGAGCCCGCGCTCGGCCGACCGCGTCCCGCTCGTGGAGCTGGTGGCGAGTCTCGTCGCCGCGCCTGACACCGCGTCGCTGGCCGGCGCGGAACTCGTCGTGCGGCCCGGCTGGCTGGGCCTGCGCGCGCACCCGGCGCCGGCTGTCACCGCCTCACTGGCCGGCGCCGAGCTCGGCCCCTGGACAGACGACGCGCTGCGCGACGCCATCGCGCCGTTCGGCTGATCGCACCGTCCCTCGGGAGGCTGCTGTGGAACATCCAGGACGGGTCGTCGACGCCCACGTCCACCACTGGGATCCGGCCCGCACCGACTGGTATCCGTTCCTCGCCGCCGCCGACACCTCGCTTGCCGCCGTCGGCATGCCCGACGCCGACCGGATGCGTCGGCCCTACGACCAGCCGACGTTCCTCGCCGAGGCGAGCCGCTGGAACGTCGAGGCGTACGTGCATGTGACCGCCGCGCCGGAGCATTTCGTGGCCGAGACCGCCGAGATCGCCCGGCTCGCCAAGGAGACCGGCCAGCCGCGGGCGATCGTCGGCGGGGTCGACGGGCGGGACGGCGCCGCCGGGATCCTGGCGCAGCTCGACGCGCAGGCGGGTGCGCCGGGCCTGCGTGGCGTGCGCGCCAGCGCCGGCCTCGACCTCGACACCGACGCCGGACAGGCCCTGCTCGGCGCGCTCCAGGACCGCGGCCTGGTCTACGACCTCCGTCGTCCATCCGGAGGGGATGGAGGCGGCCGCCGCCGCGCTCGCCGCGTTCCCGGACCTCACCGTCGTCGTCGAGCACACCGGCTGGCCGTTGGCGCAGGATCCGGAGCATGCCGCGGTGTGGCGCAACGGCATGACCCGCCTCGCCGGGCTCGGCCCGCGGGTGCACTGCAAGCTGTCGGGCCTGGCGATGACCCTGCATCGCATCGACGTCGCATCGTTTCGGCCCTGGGTGGCGCACAGCCTGGAGGTGTTCGGCCCGGCCCGCTACTTCTTCGCGTCGAACTTCCCCGTCGACGGCATGTTCGGCAGCTACGACGACCTGTACGGGACGTACGCGCAGCTCGTCGACGAACTCGCCGCCCCGGCGCGCGACGCCCTGTTCGCCGCCAACGCCGCCCGGATTGAGCCGGCGGGCCGGCCGGTCGAGACGTCAGGCGGAGGCGCCGCTCTTGGGCCGGTCGGCGAGCAGGTAGGTCGTGGCTGTGGCGGCGGCGGTGAGGACGGAGGGCCAGGCTCCGAGCTTCTTCGCGAGCGGGTGGGCCAGGCCGAACGCCGCCGTGTACGTGCCGAGCAGTACGCCCGTCACCACGGGGCCGCGGGAGCGCAGCCAGGTGCGGCCGCAGACCGTGCCGGCGACGGCGAGGACGACGCCGGCGAGTTCCCGGCGCCCGCTGAGACGGGCGGCCGAATAGCCGCCGACGAGGCCGGCCGCGACGACGGGTGCAGTGGGTACCGATGCCATGGGCAGCACGCTACGCCGCCGCCTGGCCACCACCGCCGGGCCCAAAGTCGTCCGTAGCCGGACCGGGGGCTCTTGACAGCCTTGGCGTGCAGGTCCAGCCCGTGCCGCCGCTGCCGGGGGCGGGCGCGGCGGCGACCCACCCGATCGGGCGTCGGCGGCCTCGCGGCGTCGGTCGTCGAACCGGTCAAGTGTCGAACCGGTCGGGCATCGGCTGGTGTCAGGCGAGCATGGCGAGCGTCTCACTGCCGTACGGCGCGTAGCCGCGGTTCCGCGGAACCGCGGAACACCTTGATCGTCACCTTGATCGTCACCTTGAGGCTCGGGTGCGTCCGTGTCCACCCTGGCTCGACTGGCGAACGGATCTGATTGTCAGACATCATGATGGTCATGCGGATGGTGACGGCTACTGAAGCAGCCCGCAGGTTCTTGGATCTGCTGGATGCGATCGAGGCCGGCGAGACCATCGTCATCACGCGGGAAACCATCCGGCTGCCGAGATCAGGCCGGCGCGGCGGCGTACCGGAGCTGACCTTCGAGCTGCTCTCGCGGGCACGATGCCTCCGGACGGATCTTTCGGGGTGAGCATCACCGAGGCGGTCGACCTTCTGACCGCGGGCGGGGATGATCCGTGGGCCGACGGCTGACTCCTCGGCGCCAACATCCTCATCGCCGAGACCGGGCGAATCATTGTCAGCCGGGACGCCGAGGCCCGATTCGCGGATCTGCCTGGGGTTCTCGCCACTGCGCCGTGAGGGTCGCTCCCGCTGCAACTCAGGCGACGTCGTCCTCGCTGTTGTCGGGGGTCGGTGGCGGGGGCGCAGAGGTCGACGAGCCGGTCGATCGAGTCGGCGAGGTCGGGGCGGGAGGTTCGCAGCCGGCGCAGCCGGGCGGCGCCGGCCTCCCGCTGCACGTCGGTGCCCTCCTCGGTGGCGTCCGCGATGAGCATGGCGGCCTGCTCAGGGTCGCCGGTGAGCAGCAGGTGGACGCCGAGCACGAACCGGCCAACGAACGGCAGCTGTAGGACGGCGGTCGCGGTCAGCAGCCTGGCGAGCGTGGGAGCATCGCCGGCCGAGGCAGCTGTCATCGCCTCGTCCTGGGGGACGGCCGGGTCGAGGATCAGGTCGTAGACGTCGTCGATCGAACGGGTTCCGGCGAGGTCGAGGATCGCCAGGTGCTGGGCGGACGTCGGATCCTCGGCGTCGCCGGCGAGGACGGTCCGGGTCCGCGGATCGGCGAGCAGCTCCGGATGCTCGGCCAGGTAGCGGTGCGACTCCGTCCAGGTGGGGGTGTCGATCCAGCCGCGCAGGAGCGTCCAGAAGCGGTCGTCCTCCCGGTAGCGGGCGAGCGTGGCGTCGAAGCCGTCAGCGGCGATCTTGGCGAGGATCGTCATGAGGTCGCGCAGTGCTGGGTTGTCGGAGTGGAGGTCAGCGAGGATGCCGAGTTCCGTGTGGGGCTCGGGTTTGAGTA
The DNA here is from genome assembly GCF_902806485.1 of Candidatus Frankia alpina. GTDB lineage: Bacteria > Actinomycetota > Actinomycetes > Frankiales > Frankiaceae > Frankia > Frankia alpina. Next base: position 7,040 of record NZ_CADCWT010000222.1, read on the forward strand.
GCGCGCGGCCCGCTCCAGCGAGGAAGTTCTCCTGCTCCGCCCAGCCGTCGGCCAATACCCAGGTGTTGAACAGCTCGATGGTGGCATCCGCCACGGGATGCGTCGCCCACGGCGGCAGCTGCGAGGTGAGGTTGCCGCCGACCGTTTCGGGGGCGGAGGCAATCTCGGTGGCCGCTTGGCGCAGGAATCCGCGTGCCTCGCTCCGGTGACCCGAATCCAGGTCGCTGTCGATGAGCCGCGCTGCCCGGACGAGGCCGTCCTGAGCACCGCGCAGGTCGTTCCGATTCGCCAACCAGCTTGCCCGCGCGAGGACAAGTCGGCCTCGAGCGCCGGCCGGAAGCCGGTCATCGGAGGTGTCGAAGGCGGCGATCGCCTCGTCCATCCGCCCGGCGTCTGCCAGGAAGGTGGACAGGTTGTTCAGTGATCCGGCCAGGTTGGGGAGGAATGCGGCGGGGTTGGCGTCGGCGAGCTGCCGGTAGAGGTTTGCGGATTCCTGGGCGGTGTGTAGTGCTTCGGGTCTTTGCCCGGCGTCTGCCAGGAAGGTGGACAGGTTGTTCAGTGATCCGGCCAGGTTGGGGAGGAACGCGGCGGGGTTGGCGTCGGCGAGGCGCCGGTAGAGGTCTGCGGATTCCTGGGTGGTGTGTAGTGCTTCAGGGCCT
>NZ_CADCWT010000223.1 GCF_902806485.1 Candidatus Frankia alpina
CATCGCCGACAAGCCGGAGAAGAACCCGGCCCCTGCTGTCCCCGGCGGCGGCGGCGAGATGGACTTCTAGTCCATCTCCCCTGCCTCACCCCCAGCACAAGCGCTGGATCAGCACCACCGTCTCGACGAAGGCGGCTCCGACTCCGGGGCCGCCTTTCGCCGTTCTCCCCGCCCTCCCTCGCGTCCGCGCCCGACCGCCGGCCGGCCACGGCGTCCGATCTTCCACCAGCGCGACCCGCCGTCGTCCATCCCCTTGGCCAACCTCGCCACCGTCGCCCGCGATTGCGGTGCGGTCGGCACGGTTTGGGACCCGATACCGCGCAGACCGCACCGCAGTTCACCGGGTGCGGCAGCACATCAATGCGGCAATACCCCTTTATTAGGGTGATCGACGTTAGAGCCGTACGTCACATTGAAAGGGCACTGTCCGCTGCATCGGCCGCATCTAAGGCGAAGCAGACATTCCAGACCTGTCCGCAACACATCGGAGGCCCAAGGCAACCGCCCCCAGCCAGGGGTCCCCGGACTGCGCCGAAGGCCCCCATAGCTCCCCCAGGAAGATCGCCGAAGGCGATCTGACAGAAACCCCGAACGGCGCCCCACGGCAGGGGTCCCCGGACTGCGCCGAAGGCGCCATCCGGGGAAAGCGGCCGCCTCCGCGGACGGGAGGTTCCGCGGAGGCGGGCACTTCGGCCTGGGAGCGGGCGCCGCTGGGACGGAGCGAACGCCGGGAGCCGCTCCCAAAGACGACCTTGCGCCAAGAAAGGTTCTCGGCCGTCGGTATCGGCGATCAAGTTACCATCGGGTATCGAGGCCGACAAGAGTTTTATGTCACTTCTTTTCAACAATTCACCGTAGGGGGATGTTAGGGCTCGACTATTTACGCGACACGGACAATTAACGCAGCCGGTCTTTCGACAGGGCCGCCGCGGCGGGGCACGATAGGCACCGTGGTCCAGGCACCCGCGCAGTCCCGCTCCCACCGCCCGTCCGTCATCGTGCCCGCACCTCCCGTAACGGTCGAGGATCTGGACGCAGGCGGGTACGCCGATGCCCGGCTGGAACTGCTGGACGGGCTGTGCGTCCTGCGCCCATGGCCGACGCCACTGCGCGCCCGGGTGACCAGTCGGCTGACCCGGCTGTTGGCGCAGGCAGCCACTTCCGGCGCGCACGTGCTTCCCGCCGGAGTCGGGGTGCAGTTGTCGGCGCGCTGCCTGCTCGTGCCGGACATCGTCGTGGCGCCGAGCGCCGAGGTGGCGGGCCGCCGGCTGCAGGAGACCCCCTACCTCGTCGTCGAGGTCGCGGACGCGAGCACCCGCCGTTACTATCGCACGCTGAAGCTCGACCTCTACCGGGAGCGCGGCGTGCCGGCATGCTGGCTGATCGATCCAGACACGGCGACGCTGGAGGCGTTCGAGCTGGTGTGCGGCGCCTACGTGACCACCAGCGCGGCCGGCCCACACGGTGAGTTCAACGCGACCCGACCGTTCCCGGTGACCGTTCGGCCCGCCGAACTGATCGACCCACCCGACGCCGAGTGAGCAGCCGCGGACTCGAGCCAGTACCGCCAGCCGCGAGCTAGTCTCGCCCGCCGGCACCGCCGGTGTCGGCGATGTCATCGGGATCAGCCAGGTTGTCCGGGTCTGCCAGGTCGGCCGGATCAGTCAGGTCGCTGCGGTTCTCGGCGTCACGCGGGTCGGGAATGTCGTCGGCGTCGACGATCGTGTAGGCGTAGCCCTGCTCGGCCAGGAATCGTTGGCGGTGGGCCGCGTACTCCTGGTCGAGGGTGTCGCGGGCCACCACGGTGTAGAAATGCGCCACCCGGCCGTCGGCCTTGGGCCGCAGCACCCGCCCGAGGCGCTGCGCCTCCTCCTGCCGGGAGCCGAAGGTGCCCGAGACCTGCACCGCCACTCCGGCCTCCGGCAGATCGATGGACACGTTCGCGACCTTCGAGACGACCAACGTGGTGATCTCGCCCGTGCGGAACGCCTCGAACAGCCGCTCGCGCTCCCGGTTGCGGGTCGAGCCCTGGATGACAGGAGCGCCCAGCATCTCGCCGAGCTCGTCGAGCTGGTCGAGGTAGGCACCGATCACCAGCACCCGATCGTCGGAGTGCCGGCGGACGAGACGCTCCACCACCGCCCGCTTGCTGCGCGCCGTGGCGCACATCCGGTAGCGCTCCTCCGGCTCGGCGACGGCGTAGGTCATCCGCTCGTCGTCGGTCAGCGTGACTCGCACTTCGGTGCACTCCGCGGCGGCGATCCAGCCCTGCGCCTCGATCTCGCGCCACGGCGCGTCGTACCGCTTCGGTCCGATGAGCGAGAAGACGTCGCCCTCCCGGCCGTCCTCGCGCACCAGGGTCGCAGTCAGGCCGAGCCGGCGACGGGACTGGATGTCGGCGGTCATCCGGAAGACCGGCGCGGGCAGCAGGTGCACCTCGTCGTAGACGATCAGACCCCAGTCGCGGACGCCGAACAGGTCCAGGTGCAGGTACTCGCCCTTGCGGCGCGCCGTCATCACCTGGTAGGTCGCGATGGTGACCGGGCGGATCTCCTTACGCTCGCCGGAGTACTCGCCGATCTCGTCCTCGGTCAGCGAGGTGCGGCGCAGCAGTTCGTGCCGCCACTGGCGACCGGCGACCGTGTTCGTGACCAGGATCAGCGTGGTCGCGCCGGCCTGGGCCATCGCCGCGGCGCCGACTAGGGTCTTCCCCGCGCCCGAGGGCAGCACGACGACCCCGGAGCCACCCTCCCAGAAGCCCGCGACCGCACCCTTCTGGTACTCGCGCAGCTCCCAACCGTCCTGGCGGAGCTCGATCAGGTGCCGCTCGCCGTCGACGTAGCCGGCCAGGTCCTCCGCGGGCCAGCCGAGCTTGAGCAGCGACTGCTTGAGGCGGCCGCGTTCGGACGGGTGCACGGCGATCGTGTCGTCGTCGATGCGCATGCCCAGCATCGGCGCGACCTTCTTCGCCCGCGCGACCTCGACGAGCACAGCCCGGTCGAGCGCTCGAAGCACCAGGCCGTGGACCGGATCGTTCTCCAGCCGCAGCCGACCGTAGCGGTCCATGGTGTCGGCGACGTCGACGAGCAGCGCGTGCGGGACCGCGTAGCGGGAGTGGCGGACAAGCGCGTCCACCACCTGCTCGGCGTCGTGCCCGGCGGCGCGGGCGTTCCACAGGGCCAGCGGGGTGACCCGGTAGGTGTGCACGTGCTCCGGGGACCGCTCCAGCTCAGCGAACGGGGCGATGGCCGCTCGGGCCTCGGCCGCGCCGGGATGGTCGACCTCCAGGAGCAGGGTCTTGTCCGACTGAACGATCAACGGGCCGTCCGCCACCCTCACCATCCTCCCGGTCCGCCCTATGGCATCGATCCAGCCAGGAAGGTCCCGGCGGGGCCGCCACACCGTGCAGGCAACGTACGTCGACGGTACAGGCGCCCGCCGACAGGTCTGCGCCCCCGTCCCGCCGGCGCCCACGGCTCAGGTCGGATCGGCCGCGTCCGGGGTGGCCGTCGTCCAGTCGGCCGGCGCCGGAGCGCCACCGCCACCGAACATCTCGTCGATGTCGGCTACCCCGGTCACCCGGTGCAGGGCGAAGCGGCGCGGGCCGGCGCTGAGCTCGTCCCAGGCGGTCAGCCAACCACCGTCCACCGCGGTCGGCCGCACGATCCGATCACTGGACGTGCCCTGCTGGTCGACGTACCCGAGCAGCACCCGACGCCGGTCCCGGACGGCGCCCTGCAACATCACGAGGATCAGCGGGGCGGACCGGGTGAGTCCGATCTCGGCGCCGGCGACGCCGCCGGCCGCCCGCATCGCCTGGGCGCTGTCGTCGCCGCGGCGGACCAGCCGCAGCACGTCGCGCGCCTGCGCGAGCCGCCCGTCAGCAACATCCACGGGCGCCGGGCGCGGCCTGGCCGGAGTCCGATGGGTGGCCGGTCGGCTGAGCACCACCCTGCCGTCGGGTGCCTCCGCAACCGGCGCATATCCAGCGGAGCGCAGGCCGGCCAGCACCTCGCCGGTCGGCAGCGAGGAGATGACGATGGTCGGCGCGATCCGGCGCAGCCCCAGCGCCTGCGTGCGGCGGCTCGCGACCACCTCGGCGAGCAGTGCGGTGTCGTCACAGCGCAGGTAGCTCGACGCGGAACCGGCGCGTAGCCGGCCGTGCCGGCGGGCGGTGTCGTCGATCAGGTAGGTCAGCCCCTGGGGGACGCCGGTGCGGCCCAGGCGCCCGAGCGCGGCGTGGATGTCCTCGGCGGTCAGCCCCGAGTCGAACCCGCGGCGCAGCGAGACCTCGGAGAAGCGGTAGACGGTCGCGGCCCCCGACGACTCGACGTCCGCCATCCGCGCGAGCTCCGCGGCCACCCGGGGAACCAGCGGGCCGGGGGCGACCGCGGTCAGGTCCGCCTGCAGCAGCAGCTCCTCGACCGGCTCGGGCAGCAGCGGTGTGAGGGCGTCGGCGAGCCGGGTGCACAGTGCCGCGTCCCCGCCGGCCGGTCGGATCGGCAGGCCGACGACCCGCGCCGGGTCGGCGTTCTCCTCGTCGAGCCGCGCGGCCAGCAGCCGCCCGACGGTGCTCGGTGTCCCCCGCCCGGTCAGGCCGAGCAGCTCCGCCTCGGCGACCGTGCCGTCGATCATCCCGGCCAGCAGCGTGCCCGCCCGCCGCGGCGCCCGCCAGGTCAGCAGGGCGCGCAGCGACTCGCCGGTCGGCGCCACCCCGGCCGGCGCCGCCGCCAGCGCGCGCAGCACCTGGGCCCGCAGGTCCGGCACGGCGGAGCGGCGAACCTCCAGCGACATCGCAGCGATCTGGCGCCCCCGCTCGTCCCGATCGCCGACCAGCCAGGCAGCGCTGGGCGACCGCAACCAGCCCTCGACCAGCACCGCCCACCGCGCCGCCACCAGGTCGATGCCCCAGCGGTCGTAGGCCGCGGTGGGCATGTACTGGATGTCGACGCCGGCGGTGGCGTCGACGAGTCCGGCGGCCGCCGCGAGCTCCACCACGAAGGCGGCGGTCCGCTCGTCGACGTCGAGCAGCTTCGCGGTAGCCCGCAGGTCGCGCACGCTCAGCCCGCCGGTGCGCAGCGGGGTCACGGGCGTCGCGCCCCACGCGTCGAGCAGGGTGGTGATCCAGCGCACAACGGTGTTCGCGGCGAGCGCGGCCGAGGCGTCGGCGGCCGAGGCACCGACAGTGGCGCCCGTCGGCTCGGGCGGATACGGATGCAGCTGGCCGGCCGGTTCGTCGCCGCGCAGCGCAAGGCCGACCTCCCGCGGCAGCTCGACGGTGTCGTCATCGATCCCGACCAGCAGACCCCGGGCGAGCAGCTCCTCGACCGGGCTGCGGGCCGAGGCGACGGGGAGCAGCCGACCGGCCTCGGTGGTCGTGCCGAGCGCGGGTCCGGCCGCCAGCCGGCGCAGCAGCTGGTGGGCCCGTTCGGAACAGCCGTCAAGCTGGCCGCAGACCTGCGCCGGATCGGCGAACAGACCGGCGACGGCGAGATCGGCACGGGCGGTGAACCCGGTCCCGGACTCCGCCGAATCCGTCGTCGGCGGGATCAGGCCGAGTGCGTCCGCGATCCGGGTGAGCTGGGTATGCCGGTAGGCCGACAGGCACTCGCGCACCGGCCGGCCGAGCCCGAGCGGCCGCGCCCCCACGAGGTCGACGACCATGCCGACCACCCGCAGCGCGCCATCGTCACCCCAGAGCAGACCCAGCTCACGCAGCCGGCGTACCACCCCAGCCACCTCGGCGTGCCCGCAGAACGCGCAGAGCTCGGCGAGCGTCACCGGGGAGGGCAGGATGGTCAGCGCCTCCAACACCTCGCACGCGTTGGTGTCGAGCCGCTCCATGGCACGCGCGACGCTCACCCGGATCTCCAGCCGGGCGGCCAGGACGTCAAAGTCCGGCGGCGGCGGTGTCGCGAGATCGGGTCGCAGCAGGAACAGCCGGGTGATCGCCTCGTCGGGCAGCGCGCGCAACCAGCCCACGAGCGTCATGGACTCGTCTGGCGCGGGATCGGCCGGCATCGACACCATCATGACGGTAGCTGGCCCGGCGCCGGACGCAGACAGCGCCGCGACCTACCCCGAACGCGCCGCGTCACCTGTCCGGACGCCGGGGTCACGACCTCGGCGGGCGCCGTCCAGCTGGCGGACGGTCGCAGCCCCGGCGACCGGCAGATCCGCGCGGCGCACGGAGGGGCCACCGCCTGCCACAAGGCTGAGCCGGGCCGTGCCGACCTGGTCCAACACCCAGCCGCAGCAGGTGTCCCAGCGCAGCACGGCGATCGCCGGGTCGATACCGCCCGGTGTGCGCAGGACGGCGAACGCCCAGTCCGGCGCGCCGGTCGAGGTACGGATGCCGCCGATGCGAAGGCCGTCCGCCGCGACCGTGGCGACCAGCGGGCTGTCGAGAACGGCGGCGGTGATGGCGGCGGCCTCGGCCTCGGTGGCCGGCCGGCCGGGGCCGTCGGAGACGTCGGACCCGGTGGCGCCGGCCCCTGTGAGACCCGGAGCCGTCCAGTCCCGCTGTGGCACCCCGTGACCGGCGTCGCCGGCCAGCGGGACCGCAGGGGCTACTGCGAGTCTCGGACGCACGTGGCCTCCTTGGATGCCTTGGCAGGCCCGGGCACGCGTTCGGTCGAACATCGGCGACCAGGACGCCCGACGGTGGCGGGCGCTCGCGAGACGCCGTCGACGGAATGCGACAGACCTACCAATACCGATTGGACACGCCGAGGGCCGCCGGGCGCAAGGGGATTCGGCAAACTGGGAGGCACCAATTTCGGCCGGGTCCGCTTCCTGTGCCTGAGCAGCCAGAAGGCCACTCGCCCCCGAGTTCCCAGGTTACCCGTCCATTGATTTGATCACACGCAAGGGCGACCAAAAAGCGACAAGTAAGACAACGGTGACAACAATCGGTCTCCACCCGACAAACCGCCGACTAAGTTACCGCGTGCGACGACATTCCCACGCAGACCACCAAAGCGGCTACCGGTACCGTCCGGCAGGCCATCACGCTGCGGCCATCGACGGATCACCCGGCGGGCCCGCGGCCGCTCCACGCCCACGGGTCGTCAGCGCAGCCCGTCGACCCGATCCACCAGGAACGACAGGTGGTTCGCACGGCCCCAGTCCGCGAGCCGCGAGATCGTCCCGGTATCCCCGGGCAACGCCAGCGTCCGGCCGAGCGACATCCCGCCGACCAGTACCGCCAGCACGAGCGCGGCCTGCAGTAAGCGGAGCAGGCCGGGCCGGCCGCCACGCCGGCGTCCGCCCGGGCGCGCGGCGAGCCCAGGAGCAGGACCATCCGTATGGGCGCGGCCCCCGTAGCGTTCGCGCTCCCGGCCGCCGGGACCGTCATCCCGGCGGATCGCGGTGCCGACAACGGGTTCGCCGGCCTGTGGGGAACCCCCGCCGAACCGGGCCCGCTCATCATCCGGGAAACGGCGGCCCGGTCGGGCGCGCCCGCCGCCCACAGGCGACCGCGCCCCATCCCGGGCAGCCCCAGGCGGCTCCCGGCCCTCGCCCTCCCGGATGGGGGGTTGAATGCCGGTGAAGCTGACCCGGTCCAGCAGGCCGGGCGCGGCAGGCCGATCGCCGGGCGGGCCGGCCGTGGGAAAACCATGACGGCCCGGCGGATCCGCGCTACGAAAGCCGCGCCACCCCGGCGGGCAATACCGGGAACTTAGGTTCTGA
>NZ_CADCWT010000224.1 GCF_902806485.1 Candidatus Frankia alpina
CCCTGCAGAGCGACTCGCCGTCCAGCAGACGCTGGCATCGGGCTCCTCCCGCTCAGCGTGCTGGTCGGGGTCGGTGCGCTCGTCGGGCTGTCGTTCAGCCGGCCCGGCGTCAGCGTCCTGGTCGGTCTTTGCGTCGCCGGGGCCTGCTGGTGCTCTGGCTGGCCCTGAATGAAAGGACACCGTGCTCACCCTGCACGGCGAACACTTCGCCCACACCGTCCGTCCCATCCTCGATCGCACCCGGACCCCCCTCACGTCCGCCAGCGATGGTCAACCGGACTCCTGACCGGCCAGCAGCGACTCCATATCGACGCGCATCGCCACGAGCGTGGCCAGAGACGGAGAAAGTCGGATTTCCGTGTCCTTGTAGGAGCGGATGATTCAGCCAATGGTTACGAGCAGCGTCGTGCTCCGACGCACCACCGTGCACCCGGACCACCGCCGCCAGGGGCTCGGAATACGTCTGGTGCGGGCGGCGCTCAGGTGCGGGCGGGCGTCGGGCGCATGGTGCGCTCGGCGATCCTCACCAGCATCCGCCGGGGCAGCAGGCGCCCGCCACGGGCCAGCAGCGCGTTGCGCCGCCCGTCGATCGCGACCGGCCGGCCCCGCTCCAAGGCGCGCAACGCGGCGGCCACCACCTGCTCGGGTGTGCGCACCGCGCCGACGACGCCGTCACGGGTGCCGACGACGTCGAAGAACGGCGTCTCGGTGGCACCCGGGCACAGCGCCAGCACCCGCACCCCCGCCGGGCGCACCTCCGCCCACAACGCCTCGCTGAACGACAGCACGAACGCCTTGGAAGCCCCGTAGACGGCCATGTGCGGCAGCGGCTGGAACGCTGCGGTGCTCGCCACGTTCACCACCGCGCCGTGCCCGTGGGCCACCATCGCCGGCAGGAAACGGGCGGTCAGCGCGACCACGGCGACACAGTTGAGCCGCACCAGGTCGGCGAGGCGGACCGGGTCGGCGGCGGCCAGATCGCCGTGGGTGCCGAAGCCGGCGTTGTTGACCAGCAGGTCCACCCGGCCCCCGGCCACGGCGACCCGTTCGGCGACGACGTCGACGGCGCCCGGGTCGCACAGGTCGACGGCGACCACCTCGGCGCGCACCGGGTGCCGGGCGGTGATCTCCTCGGCCACCTTCTGTAACCGGTGGGTACTCCGGGCGACGAGGACGACGTCGGCACCACGCGCCGCGAGCTCGCGGGCGAACACCGCGCCGATGCCCGTCGACGCCCCGGTAATCACAGCGGTCTGTCCCTGCAGGTCCATCAGCATCTCCCTGCCATCTGATCGGTCTGTTCACCGGGCCGCGTCGGGCCCGCGTCGTCCCGCCCGCCGCACAACGCCAGGTCGACAAGGTCGACCAGTACCCCCGCCCGCTCGACGAAGCGGGCCGAGGCCCGCGGGCCGTCGAGGACGTCGGTGAGCGACTTCAACCCGTCGAACGCGGCGACGAGCACCGCGGCGAGGGCGTCGGCGTCGACGTGGGCGCGCAGATCACCCTCGGCCTGCGCGCGGCGCACGACACCGGCGACGAGCGCCACCCAGGCCGCCATCGGCTCACGGACCCGTGCGGTGAGCTGCGGTTCGCCGGCCAGTTCCCGGGCCAGGCGGGTGACGCTCCACACCGCCGGGTCACCCTCGATCAGCTCGACCATCACCGGGACCATCGCGAGCAGCTCGTCGACGGCCCGCTCCCGGCCCGCCAGCGCCGCGACGACCCGGCCGAGGAAACGGGTCTTCTGCTCGCCGAGCACGGCGAGCGCCAGCTCGGCCTTGGACCGGAAGTAGAAGTAGAACGCCCCCTTGGTCAACCCGCTGGCGTCGATGAGCTGCGCCATCGTCGTCGCGGCGTAGCCCTGCTCGGCGAACACCACCGCCGCGATGCGCAGCAGATGAGCGCGGGTCGCCTCGCCCTTGGCCGTCGCCGGGACCATCGGCACCGCATCACCCATACATCCTACACTAAACCGACCGGACGGTATGTCAAGCGGCGGCGGCCCCGGCGCCCACCACCCGCGGGTAACCCCCACCCGGGGGGCACGCGGACGGCCCGGCAACACCGGTATGCCCACCCGGCCCGGTCCGACCCGAGCCCCCCGCCGCGGTGAGCAGCGTCACCGCCGCCGTCACCGCCGCCGTCACCGCCGACACCGTCCGCTCAGGCCCGGCGCGCCGATGCCGGCCCTGACCAGGCCCGCGATCCGGGACGCCCGGCCCGATCGGACCACCGCGGCCCCCTCTACACGCCACATCCGCCGCCGACAAGAGGCGGAATGTCCCCCCTGGACAACCCGGGGGCGGTGTGGAGTTCGTCGAACCTCTGTACAGACCCCCCCGTGGGCGCGGTAGCGTGCCCACCGTCGCATCGTCCGCCGATCCGACCACCCGCCGGGAGAACCATCGCCGTGCACGCGACGCCGACGGCCCGAGGTCGAAGCCCAGCTCCGGCACCCGCCGGTCACGCGACGCGACGGACAGGCTCGGGTACCGCCCGCGGCCCGCGCCGCCGAGGCACGCCAACCGCGCCGCGGCGGCCCGCCCGGGCCACGGCACGGCCCGGACGTGGCGGCGGGCACGGGCCCGGCGAGCAGGCCGGCGGCGGGCAAGCCCGGCCGGGAGGTGGAGGGGATGCAGGGCATGGATGCGGTGGAGCTGGCGGGCACGCAGGCGCCGGACAGGTTCGCCCTGCCCGGCGCCGCCCGCGCCGCGGCGATGATCTCCAGGGAGATCGCCTACGCCGACCCCGACCCACTGGCACTGAGCGAGTTCGACGACCGCCTCTACCGCTACGCCACCACCCTGCTCAGCGCGCCCCACACCAGCCTGCTCGGCCCGATCATCGGCGACTGGCGCCGCGTGCAGGCCGCCCTGGCGCGGCGACTGTCACCCGCCGTGCACATCGAGCTGACCCGCGTCGCCGGCTACCTGTCGTTCTACCTGGGCGTACTGTCCGCCGACACCGGCGCGAACACCTCCGCGCGGCGCTTCGCCACCCTCACCGAGCAGTTCGCCGCCCAGCTCGACGACCGGCTGCTCACCGGCACCTCCCGTAGCCTGGACGCCGCCATCGCCTTCGCCGACGGCCGCCTCGACGCCGCCCGTGCCGCCGCCGTCGAAGATCCCTACCTGCACGGCTGGGCCGCTGCCGCCGAGGTCACCCTCGCCGCGGCCGCCGGGGACGAACCCGGCGTCGACGCCGCGCTGGCCCGCCTGCGCAACCGCCCGGTCGTGCGCGGCCTACGCCATCCGGGCTGGCCCGCCTTCGACGACGTCCGCGAGGCCTGCGTCGTCGCCGACGCGATGGCCCGGCTGTCCGTGCCCGGCGCCCGTTCCGCGGGGTATCGCGCCGTGTCGATCACCACCCCAGGCACCCTCGAACGCGGCTGGGCGCTGGGGGCGCTGGCCACCACGCTGGTCAACCACGACCCGGCCACCGCCGGCGGTGGCCTCGACGAGATGGTCGCCATCCTCGACGTGCGTCCCTCACGGCTGCTGTCCACCCGGGTGCACGAGATTCTGCTGCTGATCTCCTCGCCCCCGGTCGACCGCGCCCCCCGCACCGCCGGCGCCACCTGACTCCACCCGGCGCAGACCCGAACCGCGTCGTTCAGCTGCCCGGGGTCCCGCGGCGCGGCCAGGTCACCGGGTGAGCCCAGCGATATCGGTTCGGCCCGGCCCGCGCCCTGCCTCCCACCGCGACGCCGCGGACCGCAGCCTTGACGAGTGAGTCCTGCGGGTTCACCTCTCCTATCGCTCTGTCACCGCATGCGCACAGAGCCATGCCGAGGCTTCGGCACGGTTTTGGGCCGTGAAACCGTGCGCAGGCCCCGGCATGATCTGGCCGTATTCCGGCCGGAAACCCAGGCGCATGGGCGGCCGTGGCCGAGCGGTGCCGACAGGGTGAGCAGATGACTGCCGAAGGTTACGAAAACGGTGTGGTCCAGCGTCGGCCCAGGTGCGTGCCCGGTGCCGGGGACGGTGCCCGGTGCCAGCCGAGGTAGCGGCCCGTCAGGCCGAGACCCGGCACACTCCCTCGGTGGAGGCCGCAGCCAGGGCGGTCGGACGCTCGGTGGCCGGATCACCGCAGGCCGCGCCCGGGGCGGCTGGACCAGCGGCCCCGGCGGCGCGCAGGCGGTGGCCGCGGCGGACCAGCAGCCGCTCGGCGAGCGCGTCGGCGCGTTCGATGTCATCCAGGGTGGCCCGGGTCCGCTGGTCGACCTCCAGGATCGCGGCGAGCAGCTCGGCGGACAGTCGCGTGCGGGCGGCGACCCGCGCCACGCTCGGGGGCAGCGTGGGCGCCCCACCCGGCCATCCGGCCGCAGCGGGGCCCATGATCCGGGCGGGAGGCGTCGGCGAGCCCGCGCGGGCGGACCCGGGCTGGTGTGCGGGTGGGGTGGACCGGGCGGTCAGACGCAGCAGAGCCATGCGTCAGTGATACCGCGCCAGATACGTACCGCAACGCCTTAACTTCTCCCCGTCGTACTGGATGACCCTTTCCCCACAGGACATCCACAGGGTCACGCCGAGTTACTCACCGCCCCATGAACAGGATTATCCACATGTCGATCTTCGTGTGATTTATATCACAGATCATTGTAGTCGGGGCGAGGGCATCGCCGAGACCGGTCGGTCCAGCCGTTCACGATGGCGCCCCGCAGCCGCAGGCACCCTACGGCCAGTCGCAGAGCCCCTACCCTTTGCAAGACCACGGCGGCCCGAGCTACCCTGACCCGATCGGCCCGCCGCAGCCGTTCCCCGGCAGCGCCCCAGGCAGGAGATCACGTGACGGTGGGCCAGGTGGGTGCGCGTGGCCGGATGGGGACGCAGGAACCACAGACGGGAGTGGCCGGCGGGATCATCCGGTCAGTACCACCAGCCGTCGTCGGCCAATACCGTCACCCTGCGGTGTTCAGCAGCGCCAGGGGGAGCGGGAGGTGTTGCGCGGCAGCGGTTCGGTGGCCGCCCAGATCCGCCGCCAGCGCGCCGTCGGCGTAGCCGGGGCGCCGCGCAGCCGCGCGGAGATCGACACCGGGCCGGCCCCGGGCCGCACCCCGGCGCGGGGCCGATGCCGACCCAGTGTGCGTGCCTCGCCGACGGCCGTCATCGCGGCCCCGTCGGCGGACGGCCCGCCGACCGACGAATCCTCGCGGTCGCGGTCGCGGTCGGCGGCGGGCTGACGCGGCGCCGCACCGGCTGCGTTCGCCGCACCGCCGGGGGAGTCGGCGGGCTGCTCGGCGAGCGCGGCACGGGTGGCATCCCACCAGCTCGTCGCATCCTCGACGCACAACCGGTCGACCTCGGCGGCCAGCCGCGCGGTGAACGCGCGCACATCCTCACCCGGCGCCGCCCGCAACGGCCGCCCGAAACGCACCGTCACCTGCGGGCGGCCCGCCACCGGCCACGACCGGCCCCGCGGCATCGCCGCATACGCCCCCCGCACCCCCACCGGCACCACCGGCACCCCGGCGTTGATCGCCAGATACGCCGCCCCCAACCGGAACCGGTCCCGCGCCCCGTCCTTCGACCGCGTCCCCTCCGGGAAGATCACCAGATTCCAGCCGTCACGCAACAGGTCCATCGGCGTCGACGACGGCGCCCCGCCACTGCGGTCGATCGGCACCGTCGCGAACGCCAACGCACTGCCCGCGCCCCGCCACACACTGTCGAAAAAGTAGTCCGCCGCCGCCGTCACCACCGTACGCGAACGCACCCGCCCCGGCAGCGAACACAGCAGCAGCGGCGCGTCGAGATGACTGGTGTGATTCGACACAATGATCACCGGGATGTCGCGGACAGTGTCAAACACCTCACCGCCGTGCGCGTGCGCGGTCAGCGAGGCGTGCAGCAGCGGGCTCATCACCCCACCGAGGAACGCCGACCGGGTCGTGCGCGCCGCACCGCTACGCGCCCACCCGGTGGGGAACTCCCGCGCCGCCGACCGCCCCCCCCGGCCCTCGTCGCCGGCGGGCACCACCGGCGGGCCACCGCGACGCACACCCCGCGCGGCCTCACGCAGCCCCACACCCCGTCGCGGCCTACCCATCCCGATCACCCATCCGTCCCGAACACCCTCGTCCTACCGGTCCCATCCACCGCGCCCGTGACCCACCCGTCCCGGCGCGACCCCGCCACCGGCACAGCGCGCCGCCGTCACCGCACCTCGGTCTCACCGCACGTCGGTGATCAGCTGCGGCGGGCTGTGCAGGTACGTGATCGACGGATCCCGCCCCACCGACCCCGACACGATCTCCAACGCATCCGCCAGCGTCGACGCCGCCCGATAGCCCAGCCGCGCACACACCGCCCGATCGCCCCCGACGAAGACCACCTCGGCCAGATGCGCCCGCGCCGGCGCCGTCTCATACCAGCGGTGAAACGGATGCACCCCGTGATGCGCCAGCGACGTTCGGTACAGCGACGCATACCAGGGATCGGTGGCGTACTGCCGTTCGAACTTCGCCTCGACCGTCGCCGGATCACTCGACTCGGCCAGCACCTCCTCGTAGAAGTCCACATACGACGGCTGATGCAGCTGGGAGAACCGCGCCGCCACCGGATGGTAGACGATCATCGCTCCGTTCTCCCGGACGACGGGCCGCCCCCGATGACGGGCGAACACCTCAGCAAGCGCACCGTGCGCGGCCAGCACCGGATCCGCCGGCGCCCCACCCTGATACGCCCCGAACGGGGGCAACCCCACGACCACGACGTCACTCTGCCCGTCGACATCGACACGCTGCTGGGCGTCGACGGACTGCCACGCCACCGCCGCGACGGCCGCCGACTATGCGATCACCGGCACCGCCGCGCCCAATACCGCCCCCAACCGGGCCACCGCCGCCGGCTCCACCAGCCGGCCGGCTACCGTCCCGCCGCCGCCGCCGGCGCCGGCCCCGGCGGCCTGCGTCACCGCCGCCACCGAATGCACCGCGCGCAGCGACGCATACGACGACAACCCCTCGACCAGCGCTCCGGGCCCCCCTTGCCCGGGGCCCTGCACAATCCCGACGGCGATGAGCAGATCGGCCTCGGCCACCGCCCGGGCGATCACCACCGGCTCCCCGGCGTCGCTGACACCGACCTCGACGAGGTTCGCGGCGTCCTCGGCGTCATGGCAGGTCAGCTGCGTCGGCCAGAACGAGCGAAATACCCGCTCCCCGACGATCCCCGCCACCTCGGCGGCACCCAACCGCCGGTGCAGCCCGTTGGCCACCACCAGCGTCACCTCGTCGACACCCGCCGCCGCCACCACGGTCAGCACCTGCTCGAGGATCCGCCCCCGCACGTCGACGCGCCGCATCCGCGGCTGCGGGGTACGCAGATCGTCCACGCTGATCGTCAGGCGCATCCCCGGGCGCAACAACGCCGCCAACGGCGCACTGCCCACCGGATCGGCGATCGCCGCGGCGATCGCCGCGGCGACGTCACCGACCCCCGGCCGCGGCTGCGGCGGATACGCCACCCGCGTGCCCAGCGGGAACCGTTCCAGCAGCACCCCGGCGCCGGAATGGACCAGCAGCGGGGGAGTCTGCTCGTCGACTTCGAGCACGAACCCCGGTCTCACTGTCGCGATCCTCTCCACGTCCGACCCGTCGAGCCACACCCTGCGTGCGCCCCGTCCACCCCTGCTCCGACCACTCCCGGTCCGACCACCCCCG
>NZ_CADCWT010000225.1 GCF_902806485.1 Candidatus Frankia alpina
CAAGCGGACCTGACCAGCGACGCCGGCTGAGGAACCCGGCTGATTCGGACGGGCGGCGCGCTTGGCCGCCGCCGGCGGGCCGCGCCGGCTCGGGGAGGACGGCGGCATCGACCTCGAGGCCGGACGGAGATCGACGGCGCCGCCCTGACCGACGTCGACAGGCCTGGCAGCTGATGGGGGCCTCGAGGGCGAGGCTGGCAGTGGCATGCCTAGCGGGCCTGACGGTGGCGGCGGGGACCGGCCGCGGGGCCCGGTCGCGCTACCTCTTTCGGCGCGTTCCGTGCCGGCGTCGATCTCGTCTCACGGTGACGATCCCGACGTCACGCGGCTGCCACCCAGGTGACGGCGGGGACCCCCCGGGAGCACGCTGTGGTCTGTCGGCAGGACGACCGGGGAATCGTGCCCCAAGGGGGGTTCACCCGCGCAAACTGGGTACGTGCTTCGCATGGCTCGACACCGTCGTCCTCAGTCCGTCCGCCACGGCGTGCGCCCTCGCGTGGCGCGTCGGGTGGTACTGCCCACAGCCACTCTGGTCACCGCGGGGGTCGTCACAGTGGGTACTGCCTTCGCCTGTACCGGTTCCTCCACCGTCGCCAACGCGAGCACGGGGGTGATCGTGTCGCCGGTCCGCGACGCCGAGACCGTGGCTCCTTCCACCCGCGAGGCCGACGCGATCGCCGAGGCGGTACGCACCAGCCCGTACACCGCTCAGGTCCCGGCGAACGAGTACAAGGTCGCCGGCACCGCCCTCGCGAGCAGCGACCCGAGCTGGGCGTACACCGAGCTGCACCCGACGGTCGAGGACCTCGACCGGGCGGAGGGCGTGCTGCACCGCACCGACGGCGGCTGGAAGCTCGTCCAGCTCGGTACCTACGAGGTGGGCTGCGGCGTCGCGCCGAGCGCTGTGCTCGAGGACTTCGGCCTCGAGTGCCCGCCCGCGGATGCGGCAGACGCCGAAGGCGCGGACTCCGCGAGTCCCGCCTGAGCCTCCCGGGCATCTCCGCCTCCGCCTCCGCGGGGGCCGTCCGCGCCTCCTCGGGGCGCGATGGAGGATGCTGCTTGCCGGCATGGCTGCGGCCCAGCATCAGGCCGGGCCCAGGACCAGCGGGAGGCGAACCGAGTGCCCGTCACCGAACTTGATGTACGCACGGCCGACGGTGTGATGGACGTGTACCTGCACACCCCCGACGGCGGCGGGGGCGCGACGCCCCCGGTCGTCATCTTCTACCCGGACGCCGGTGGTGTTCGCCCGGTCATGCACGACATGGCCGCCCAGCTCGCCTCGCTCGGATACGCGGTGGCGCTGGTGAACTTCTTCTACCGGTCCGGCAAGATCTCGTTCGACGTGGGCAAGGTGTGGTCCGATCCTGATCTACGCGCCGAGTTGACGGCCGTGATGGGCAAGGCGGACCCGGCGTCGGTCGTTCGTGACACCGCGGCGCTGCTCGACGTGCTGGAGGGGCGTTCCGACGTGCGGGCCGACAAGGTCGGCGCGGTCGGCTACTGCCGGGGCGGGCTGATGGCCTTCATCCTGGCCGGCGCGATCCCGGACCGGGTCGCGGCCGCCGCGTCGATCCACGGCGGCGGCATCGCCACCGAGGAGCCGACCAGCCCGCACCTGCGGGCCGAGGTCATCCAGGCCGCGCTCTACTTCGGCGTCGCGGCCGACGACCGATCCTGCACGCCGGAGCAGCAGGAGCTGCTCACCGCGGCGCTGGACAAGGCCGGTGCCCGCTACGAGCTGGAGCAGTACACCGCCGCGCATGGCTTCGCCGTCCGGGACAACCTCAGCTACGATCCCGCGGCCGCGCAGCGGCACTGGGAACAGGTCACGGCGCTGTTCGCCCGGGACCTGCCCACCGGCTGACGCTCCGGCCCCCGCCTCAGGGGGTGTAGATGATGTCCCAGAGGCGGGCGGTCATGTCTGTGCTGGTCGTGGCGAGCAGCAGGCCGAAGGGGGCGAAGGCGCAGCTCATCACGGTGCTGCTGTGCCCGGTGAGGGTCGCGATGGCCGCGCCGGTCGAGACGTCCCACAACAGGGCGGTGTCGTCGGTGCTCGCCGTCGCCAGCAGCCGGCCGTCGGGGGAGAAGGCGCAGCTCTGGGCCGAGCCGGGCAGGGTCGCGACGGTGCTGCCGCTGCCGGCGTCGGTCAGCCGGGTCCCCTCGTTGCCGGCGGTCGCCAGCAGGCTGCTGTCGGGGGAGAAGGCGCAGCCGCCGGTGAAGTTCGTGTGCCCGGGCAGGCTCATGATGGCCTCCCCGACGGAGACGTCGCACAGCAGCGTCGACTCGGCGCCCGCGGTGACCAGTAGCCGGCCGTCGGGGGAGAACGCGCAGCCGTAGACGGTGCCGCGGTGGCCGTTGAGGGTGACGATGTTCTTGCCGGTCGACGAGCCCCACAGCCGCACGGTGCGGTCGGTGCCGGTGGTCGCGAGCAGGCTGCCGTCGGGGGAGAAGGCGCAGCCGTAGACCGGGCCGCGGTGACCGGTCAGCGTCACCGTCTGGCGGCCGGTGGCCGGTGGCGACGTCCCAGATCCGGGCGGTCTTGTCGCTGCCGGTGGTGGCCAGCAGCTTGCCGTCGGGGGAGAACGCGCAGCCGTGCACGACCAGGCTCTTGCGCCCGCTGAGCGTCGTCGCCACGCGGCCGGTCGCGACGTCCCACAGCCGGGTGCCGTCCTTGCTGGTGGTGGCGAGCAGCCCGCCGTCGGGGGAGAAGGCGGCGGAGGTGACGTCGCGCTCGTGGCCCGTGAGCGTCGCGCGCGCGGTGACCTCCACGTGCAGTGACGGGCGGCTGCTGCGTTCGAAGCCGCGCAGGTCCGCGGCGCCCGGCGAACCCAGCGGCGCGGGCCCGGAAGGCAGGGTGGTCGCGATCCAGTCGGCGTCGCGGACCGGCGTGCCGGGCTCGGCGTGGGTGTGGATGAGGCTGCCCGGCCCCTCGACGGCCAGGTCGAACAGGGTGCCGCCGGTGAGCCGGACGCGGGCCAGCACGGCGCCCGAGTCGAAGCGTTCCCCCGGTTCGACCAGCCAGCGAACCATCGTCGCCCGCCCGCCGGGGATGTCCCAGCGGGCCGGCTGCAACACGGGGTTCGGCCGCGCGGCGGTGGTCCGCCGGGTCGACACCGATGACGCCCAGGCCGCCGCGCCGAGCACCACCGCGAGCTCCGGGTCGACCGGGGAGAACAGCTGCTGGCCGGGCCAGTCGGTGCCCGACCCCGAGCCGTCCCTCCAGCACGTCGGTGACCACCGGGATGCGCGAGCTGCCGCCGACGAGGAGTACCCCGCCGAGCTTGTCCGGCCCGTACCCGGCGGTCTCCAGCAGGTGCTGGCAGCAGGCCATCGTGCGGGCCAGGGTCGGCGAGGCGAGCTGGGTGAGCCGGCCGCGCTGCATGCTGACCAGCAGGCCCGCCGGGCTGAACACGTCCTCGACGACCGCGATGTCGCTGAGCTGGTGCTTGACCGCGCGGGCGAAGTCGAGCAGCTCGTGGCGGGTGCGGCTGGCCGTGGTTTGGTACATGTCGCCGATGCCCGGCGGGTTGAGAGCGGTTCCAGCCCCGGACCGTAGAGGCCGAGGATTTCGTCGAACAGGATCTGGTTGAGGTCACGCCCGCCGCAGTCGTGCAGCGCTGCGTGCGCGATCATCTCGTGCCGGCCGTTCTCGCCGACCGAGACCAACGCGCCCTCGAACGTCCCGCCGCCCAGGTCGTAGACGAGCATCAGTGAACCGGGCTCGGGCTCGGCGCCGACCAGCGGCGACCAGGCCGCGGCGACCGGCTCGGCGAGCAGGTCGACGTCGACGAAGCCGGCGGCCTCCGCCGCCGCGATCATGAGCCGGCGCAGCGGGCCGGCCGGGTCGTAGCTCGCCGGCACGGTGACGACGGCCCGGGTCAGCGCCTGGCCGCCGAGCTGCTGCTCCGCCTCCGCCTTCAGAGCGCCGAGCACGGCGGTGACCAGCACGCGGGCCGGGTAGCCGCGGCCGTCGAGGGGCACGGCGCCGTCGCGGGCCAGGTCACGTTTGATCTCGCCGCGGTAGGCGGCGGGCCAGATGCGCTTGCGGCGTTCGGCGAGGGTGCCGACGATCAGGTTGCCCCCGTCGGCGAACACCGACGCCGGCCAGCTCACCGAGCCGCTGGCGGGTTCCCGGACCGGTTCGATGCGGCCTTCGACGGCAAGAGCCGCCCGGGCACTGCAGGTACCGTAGTCGATCGCGAGGATCGGCTCGCCCACGGCACCCCCTGTCCACGACTCCGGTGGGCAGATCGTAGCGGCGCCGACCGGGGCACCGTCGACACCCTCGCTAAACACCAGGAAAACGGGACTGACCGTCCGTATCCGGTTGCCGCCCGTGGTTGCGTCGCGGCAGCGGCCTGTGGTGAGGGTGGCGCGGGGGGCTGCCGCGGAGTGCTGGCGGCGCGGCGCCGGGCGGTGCCCGGCTGCGGTGGCGGACTGCCGGCCTCCCCCGTAACGGCCGGCAGCCCGCGGAACCACGCCGGTGCGCCCCCGATTCGGCACCTGGCCGTCTCGTCCCCCCGGCGAACCGGCCTGACCCGTCGCACCGGCGCGGTCCCTGGACTCATCGTGCGGGATGTCGACGGCGCCCGCCATCCCCGATTCATCGGGGGAAAAGCGCTGGCGCAAGCCGTCGAAGTCTGGTTTCCCCGCTGGTTTCCCTGCTGGTTTTCCGCCGTCGTCACCGGCCCGGTCGGGAAATCCACCGGGCGGGGTGCCAGGCAGGCCGGCGCAGGTCGAGGGCCGCGCCGGCCAGCACCGAGATCTGCTGCGCGGCCAGCCGGTCGAGGTCGGCAGCGAGGCCGTCCGGCAGCGCCGAACCCTCGCCGGGGACGGCCTGTAGCCGCGCCACCACGGGACCGACCTGAAGAACGCTAACGTGCCCGGCGCCCGGCGGGTCGTCTCCCGCATCTGCGAGCGGCGGGGTGGCCGGTGGTTCGAGCAGCTCCCGGGCGAGTTCGCCGGCCCGGCGTGGGCTCGGCAGCAGCCAGCGCGTGTCGTCGAGCCGGTAGAGCTCCGCGTCGGGCGTACCCAGCCAGATGGCCCGGCCCTGGTGCACCGTCCGACCGCCGGGCGGCGGGGCCACGGTGTCGGGCGGCGGGGTCACGGTGTCGGGCGGCCGGATCCGGCACATCCCGCGCGGCAACGCCGCCGCGTCGAGGAAGGAGGCGAGGAATGCCGCACGCAGGCGGTCCGCCCGGGTCCGGTCCCCCTTCTCTGCGCCCCCACCCATCTTGACGAGGGTGTGGGTGCGGGAGACATCGGGCAATCCCACGAAAACCGGGGGACGCGACGGGGCGAAGTGGCGCTCAGTCGAAGCCGAGTTCGCGGGCCCAGATTGCGGCGGCGGTGCTCGGGGGGATCGTCGGCGGGGCGTCGGGGTGGCTCGCGATGTACTTGGCCCGCACCGTGCGCAGGTAGTCGGCGACGACGCTGGCCTTGACGTTCATCGCCCTGGCCGCCTCCTTGTGGGACAGGCCCCGGCACCCGACGAGGACCATCACCTCGGCCTCCCGCGGCGAGGGCCGGTGCAGCCGGCGCCGGCGACGGGCGGCGTCGAAGATCCGGGCGAGCCGGCCGTGCGCGTCGGGTGCGGACAGACCCCACTCGGCGCACAGCTCGTCGAGATGATCCCCCTGGGCGAGGCCGCGCAGCAGGTTGCGTTCGTCGGCGTCGAGCTCGCCGCGAGAAAGCGGGCGCCGCTGCGCGTCCTCCAGCAGGAAACCGGGGAGTCGGGCGGAGACGTGGTAGCTGCCGGTGGCCACGGCGGTCACCGCGGCCACGAACTGCTGCGCCGGCGCCGTCTTGTCGACGAACCCGCGGGCCTGCGCGGCGATCGCGTCGAGCACCTCGTCGGGAGTCGCCACCCCGGACGTGGTCAGGACTGGCAGACCGCGGGTGTGCAGGTCGGCCACGGCCGCGGCGCTGCGGTCGAACGGCTCGAGGCTCGGGGCCGGCGCGAGGACCGAGAACCCGGCGCCGACGAAGCGGGCGGCCAGCGACTCGGTGGCGATCGGATGGTCGTCGATGATCGCCACCGAGATCGGCCGGCGCTCGGCGCTCACCGCGAGTCCGCCTGCTCGGGCGCGGGAGACGGTGTCCCGCCATCGGGCGGACTGGGCGGGATTGGCGGGCTGGGCGGGGCCGGCGGGGCCGGCCAGCGCAGCGTCACCTTAGACCCCGCCGCCCGGCTGGCCGGTGACGAGCACCTGCCCCCCGTGCCGGCGCACGGCCTGGTAGCTGCCGCTCATCCCGCCACCGGGGCGGACCGTCGCCGGGTCGAACCCGACGCCCCGATCGCGGACGACCACGAGCACCGCGCCCGCGTCGCCATCGACGAACAGGCTGACCTCGTCCACCCCGGCGCTGTGCCGCACGACGTTGCGCAGCGCCTCCCGGGTCGCGGCGACCAGCGCCTCGCACACCGGCGCGGGCGGCTCGCCCTGGATCGCCACGAAGGGGACGAGTGCGAGGCCCTCGTCGGCGAACGTGTCGACGACCGCCGACATCATCGCCTCGAACCCGGTCTCGCCCGGCGCGGGCGTCCCACCGCCGTCACCACCGTCACCGCCACCGCCGTCACCACCGTCGCCGTCGAGGACTCGCGGTTCCAGCCCGCGCGGGTCCATGATGATCCGCCGGGCACGCTGCGCCCCGCGTCTGGCCTCCCGGACCAGCGCGGGGGACGGGGTGCCGCCGCCGGCGACGTGGTCGACGATGGGCAGCAGGTAGTCGTGGATCTCCCGGTGGGTGATCTCGCGCTGGCGCAGGCTCTCGGCCTCCCGTTCCTGCTCCACGGCTACCCGGCCGGCCGCCCTGGCCGCGTCCTGGGCGGCCGCGGTCGCCATGGACAGCATCCGCAGCTCCCGGGCAATGAGCATCGCGACGACGTACCACAGGGCGAAGCCCAGCAGGTCCGAGCCGAGCTTGAGGGAGACGTCCGGCAGCACGGCCAGGCTCCACGCCGCCATCAGGATCGCCACCGCGGCGACGGCGAGCAGCCCCAGACCCAGGCCGAACCCGACACCGGCCGAGGCCACCAGGCTGAACGGCACCAGCTCGGTCATCAGCTTGTTGCGTTCGTGTGGCTGCGCTGCGCGGGAGCCGACCAGCATCAGCGCCACGCAGAAGGCGACGTCGGTGAGCACCAGCCGGCGGGACAGCCGGTCCGGCCCGCGCCATGCCCGCGAGGCGAACCAGCTCGCCTCGGTGGCGGCGGCGACCACGATCAGCACGGCGAGCCAGGGATGGCGCAGCCGGTCCCACCCGAACAGCGGGATGACCACGAACGTCGCACAGGCGGCCCGTGCGTACCCGACCATCCGCGACATGCGCTGCTCGGTGCGATGGACGACGACCCAGGGCGGACCCGCGGCTCCACCCAACCCGGTCATGGGTCGCCACGGTAGTGATCGAGCGCGGACACGGCCACCCCCTGCGTCCGATCCGGTCGTTGTGGTGTGCGTCGGGCGCTGCGCGGGCACCGCCACGAGATGGACACCCTCTGCCTCACCCCTGTTCCGGCGCCGGGCCAGCGCCTGGGATCGGCGGCCGCGGCGGTCCTGCCGCCGCCCGGCCCGGGCCCGCTGCCGACGCCTCCGGACCCCGTCCCGCCGTCGCCCATCCCCGATCCGGTGCCGCCGGGCC
>NZ_CADCWT010000226.1 GCF_902806485.1 Candidatus Frankia alpina
GGCGTGCGCTCCACCAGGTATTGCCGCAGCTCATCGCCACCGTGGGCGTGTCGTCGCTGTTCTTTGTGTGGCTGATCCAGCCGCAGCACTACCCGCATTCGAAGTACCTGCCGACCGCCGTGCAGGTCGGCAACGCCGTGATGTTCTGGTTGATCGTGGTGACAGAGGGTATCCGCCTGCTGAACTCGATCACCCTGTGCTGGTCGGCTTACATCATGCGCAATCCGGTACCCGTTCGGCTGCCGAAGGGTCTGCGGGTCGCCTTCACGACGACGATCGTGCCGGCGAAGGAGCCCATCGACGTCGTCCGGGCCACCCTCATCGCGGCCCGCAACATCCGCCATGACGCGACGATCGACGTCTGGCTGCTCGACGAGGGCGACGACCCGGCGGTGCGCGCGATGTGTGCCGAGATCGGGGTCAACCACTTCTTCCGCAAGGGCGTGGAGCGCTGGAACACCGGCCGCGGCCGGTTCCGGGCCAAGACCAAACACGGTAACCACAACTCGTGGCTCGACGCGCACGGTGACACCTACGATGTGGTGCTCTCCGTCGACCCGGACCATATTCCGCTGCCGAACTTCGCGGAACGCATGCTCGGCTATTTCCGGGATCCGAACGTCGCTTTCGTCGTCGGCCCGCAGGTTTACGGAAACTTTCGCCATTACCTGACCCGTGGTGCCGAGGCGCAGAACTACATGTTCCATTCGGTCATCCAGCGGGCCGCGAACCGGTTCGCCTCGGGAATGTTCGTCGGCACGAACCACGCCTACCGGGTCGAGACCTGGCGGCAGATCGGCGGCTTCCAGGACTCGATCACCGAGGATCTCGCGACGTCCTTCGCCGTGCACGGCGCTCGCAACCCGCAGACGAACCACCGCTGGACGTCGGTCTACACCCCGGACGTCATCGCCGTCGGCGAGGGCCCGGCCACCTGGACGGACTTCTTCAGCCAGCAGCTGCGGTGGGCACGCGGCGCCAACGAGGTCCTCGTCACCGAGGCCGCCGGTCGGATGCGCAAGCTCGCCTGGGGCCCGCGGCTGTACTACGCCACGCTCATGCTCCACTACCCGACGGTCGCCCTGACCTGGATCCTCGGCATGATCCTCACCACGACCTACATGGCGCTCGGCTCCACCGGGGTGGTCGTGCACATCTCGGCGTGGCTGGCGCTCTACATCGACGTGTTCGCCGCCCGGCTGCTGCTCTACTTCTGGCTGCGCCGGTTCAACACCAGCCCGTACGAGGAGGCGGGCAGCGCCGGGATGTTCGGCATCTTCGTGTCGGTGCTGTACACGCCGTTCTACTCGACGGCGTTCGTCGGGGCGATCTTCCGGCGCAATCTCGGCTTCGTCGTGACACCGAAGGGCGATCAGGCGAGTCCCGACCGGCTGCTGACATTCCGCAAACACCTGTTCTGGGCCGTCTGGTCGGCGGGGTCGATCGCGGCCGCCGCCTCGCTCGGCCATCTGTACCCGGCGAACATGATCTGGGTCTCGCTGTCGTTGGTGACCTGCCTGCTGCCGATCGGGTTGTGGCGCCTCGAACCGATCCTGGCGCCGCGGCGTGCGACGGCGCCGAACCCGCTGCCCGCCGCGCACGTGCCGGCGCCGCGCCGCGCGCCGCAGACCGTCGGGCCGGCCACGCCCGCACCCGTCCGCGCGGCCGCGGCCGGGTACCCGTCGGCCCTCGACCCGGTCACCGAGGAGGTGCCGGCCGCCGTCGTCGGGATGTTCGCCGACCCGGCTACGGAGCACGTGCCGATCCCCGTGGAGCTGGCTGGCGCCGGCACGCCGGGCGTCGGTGACAAGACCGTGACGATTCGTCGGGCCGAAGGTTCCGGCCGCCGCGTCGGCGAAGTCAGCCGGCCGGGCGGGCGGTCCCACGGGCGTGGACGGTCCCACCATCCTGCTGTCCGCCCCCGCGGCGGCCGCCGCTGCGGCCCGGGCTGCGGCCGGTGCCGGTGCCGCCGGCGAGGGCGAGGGCGGCAGCGGCGCTCGCGTCGGCGGCGTCGATCAGGACACCGTCATCACCCGCACGCTGCCCGCTCCCGAGGGGCAGCCGTCGCGGGATCACGACCGGCCTGCGGACGGGCGCGAGCGGCGCCGAGAGCGCCGGGCGAGCGAGTTGCCGGCCGACCTGCCCGCCTACGCCGACGACGAGCCGGTGTACGCCGAGCAGGAGACCGTTCTGACCCGGCGCGACAAGGATTTGGCCGGGGTGTCCGCCGCTGGCGAGCTGCCCGCCTACGTCGAGGACGTCACGATGAGGCTCACCCCGCGCCGCCGCCGCGTCACCTTTGACGGCACGCTTGAGGAGCTGCGCTGATGGCCGACCGTCCCCGGCGTTCCGGTTCCCCGCCGGATCCCGACCCGTCGACCGTCTCCGACCTGCCCGCGCCGGGCGGACCGCGGCCGCTCGACGACCCGCGGATGGCCCCCGTCGCCGCCGCGCCGACGGCCTCCCGGCGGCGTCGGCGGCTCCTGCAGGCGACGATCATCGTGCTCGTCGTCATCGCCGGCAATTTCCCGTACATGGACTCCTGGGCGTCCGACCGCTACGACGAGTGGCGCTTCCACCAGCCCGGGTACGTGCGCGACAACGGGCGGTGGGACATCGTCGCGGACAGCGGCTCGCGCTCGATCCACGCCGCGCTGCTGCGCACCGGCAAGGTCCTGCTGATGGCCGGCTCCGGCAACGACAAGAACAACTTCGGCGCCAAGCGGTTCGAGACCGTCCTGTGGGATCCGACGGCGAACAGCTTCCAGAAGATCTACACGCCATGGGACGTCTTCTGCGCCGGCCACGCGTTCCTGCCCAACGGCGACCTGCTCATCGCCGGTGGGACGAAGGCCTACGAGGTACTGGCCCAGGACGCCCCCGACGGCAAGAAAAAGGAATATGAGGGGCTGAAGGACTCCTACCTGTTCGATCCGATCAGCCAGCGGTACGTCAAGACCGGGTTCCTGCAGCACGCCCGCTGGTACCCGACGCTGGTCACGCTCGCGAACGGGGCCGTCGTCGCCGTCTCCGGACTCAACGAGAACGGCGACATCGACCCGGGCAACACCGAGTCCTACGACGGCGCGAGCGCGGCCTGGATCGAGCATCCGGAGCTGCGCAAGGAGTTTCCGACCTACCCGTCGCTTCTGCTCACCGCGGACGGCCGGCTGTTCTTCTCCGGGGCTGACGCCGGCTACGGCCCGGCGTCGCTGGAGGCCCGCCAGTCGGGGCTGTGGAACCTGACGAACAATCAGTTCCAGGCTGTTCCCGGGCTGCCGCTGCCCGAGGTCAACGAGACGGCCGGCACCGTGCTGCTCGCCCCGGCGCAGGACCAGAAGGTGATGTTCATCGGCGGCGGCGGCGTCGTCGGTGACACCCAGGTGACGACCGACCGGACCGCCATCGTCGACCTGTCCAAGCCGCAGCCCGCCTGGCAACGCGGCCCTGACCTGGGCTCGCCGAAGCGGTACCCGGGCGCGGTGCTGCTCCCCGACGACACCATGCTGGTCTCCGGCGGGTCGCAGCGCTACCGGGCGAAGGACACCCTCACCGCCGAGATCTACGATCCGGCGACGAAGACGTTCCGCCCGGTGGCCGATCCGCACGTCGGCCGCGACTACCACTCCGAGTACCTGCTGTTGCCCGACGGCCGGGTCGCGGTGTTCGGCTCGAACCCGCTCAGCGACGACAACACCTTCGACACCCGCGTCGAGGTCTACTCGCCGCCCTACCTGTACGCCGGAGAACGCCCGGTGATCCGCAGCGCCCCGGCCACGATCACCCGAGGCACCACGATCACCCTGCGCACCTCGCAGAAGATCGGCAAGGTCCGACTGATACGGCCCGGCGCGTACACCCATGTGACCGATACCGAACAACGATCGGTGGCGTTGCCGATCACCGAACAGGCGGACGGTACGGTCACCGTGAGCGTGCCGGACAATCCGAACGTACTGCCGGGTGACTGGTACATGCTCTTCGTCGACAACGGTGGGAACGTGCCGTCGGTCGCGACCTGGGTGCACGTGACCCCCTGACGGCTGCCGCCGCGGCCGGCAGGGGAGTGGGTCTCCCGCGGCGGCCACCCCACCCCAGGGTCGGCGAGGCCACCGTCGAGAGGAGTGCCTTCGTGCCGACGTCCAGGTACCCGCGCGCCTGCGGCCGTCCCCGCGGGGTCGCCGCCGTCCTCGCAGCGGTCGTAGCGCTGGTCGTGGCGCTGGTCGGGTGCGGCCCGGACGGCGGCGGGAAGTCGGCCGGCGGCGCGGTGGGCGGGGCCGACGCCGCGACCGCGGTGCCCGCCCCCGACCCGACCCGCTGCCCTGCGGGCGGTAGTGCCAGGACCGGCCCGTCGTCCGCCGCCGACGGGGCCGCCGCGCGGGGCCGTGCGCCCCGCGGCCCGTTCCTGGTCGACCCGGCCAGCCAGGCGGCGCAGCAGGCGCAGGCTCACCCGGCCGACGCCGCGGCCATCGCCCCGCTCGTGCAGACCTCGACCGCCTTCCCGGTTGGCGACTGGATCACCGACGTGGTCGGTGAGGTCCACAGCCGGGCCGCGGCGGCGGCGGCGGCCGGAGCCACCGCGGTGCTCATGGTCTACGGCATCCCGCACCGGGACGTGGGTGCCGGTTTCTCCCCCGGCGGGCTGCCCGACGCCGCCTCCTACCGCCAGTTCACCCGCCAGATCGCCGCGGGCATCGGCGGCGCGCCGGCGGTCATCGTGCTCGAACCCGACGCGCTCGGGCAGATCGACAAGCTCGACGCGGCCCAGGCCGCCGAGCGCTACGCGCTGCTGCGCGACGCGGTCGACGTGTACGGCGCGCTGCCGGCGACCAGCGTCTACCTCGACGGCGCGAACTGCGGCTGGATCGCCCCGGCGGTCATGGCCCGGCGGCTGGCCGAGGCCGGGGTCGCGCACGCCCGGGGCTTCGCCGTCAACGTGGCGAACTTCTACCGCACCGAGGACGAGGTGGCCCGCGCCGAGATCCTCTCCGGATTCGTCGGGGGTGCTCACTACATCGTCGACACCTCCCGCAACGGCCGCGGCCCGGCGGTCGGGCTGACGAACCAGTGGTGCAATCCGCCTGGCCGCGGCCTCGGCGAGAAGCCGACGACCAGCACGGGATATCCGCACGCGGACGCCTTCCTCTGGGTGAAGACCCCCGGCGCGAGCGACGGGGAATGCGACCGGGGTGATCCGGAGGCGGGCAAGTGGTGGCAGGAACAGGCTGCGGAGCTGGTGCGTAACGTCGCGGGCTGAACACCTGCCATTGACGCGCACCTGCCGGATGACGCGCACCCCCGGGCGGGGGAGGGAGTCTCCCGGGGCGGGAGATTTCCGATACCCGCCGGTTGGTTGCCATTGTCGCGACCGATATGCTTTTTCCGACATCGGGGCACTGTGCGTCAAGCGCGCGCGGTCGCGTGTATTCGGAGGTCGTGTGTCGGACGCCTCGAGGCACCGCCGTCATCATCGTCCGGTTCCGTCGGCGGTCCGTACCTCGGTCTCTCCCCGTGCCTCGGCGGTTTCGGGCGCTTTGCGGGGCCACCGCCGCCGGTTCTTCGCGCTGCTCTGGCCGTTCGCGGGGCTCATGGTGTTCGCCGGCTTCGGGCTGGAGCAGCTCGTCATCGAGCCGGCCTACGAAGGCTCGGGCGGATCGAGCACGGTCGCCGCGCAGCCGGGCACCGTCGCGCCGGCGAAGGTCGGCGTGGCCCTCACGCCGGTACCCTCCCCCCGTCCGGCGGCGTCGGCCAGCTCGGCGGCAACTGCGGGCGGGCTCGCCGCCGCGTCCGCCGGTGCCGCGGCGTCGACCGGTGCCGCCGGGTTGACCGCGGTCGTCGGCGCGACGGCGGGTGACCCGTTCGCGGCCGCGGCCCTCTACGTCGATCCCGCCGGGGCGCAGACGCTCTCCCGGCTGGCCGACCGCTCCCACGCGGACTGGTTCGGCGATCCGGATCCCGCCACGGTGCGCACCCGTGTCGCCGACCGGGTCCGGGTGGTCCGGGTGGTCCGGGTGGTGCGGGCGGCCGGCGCGCTGCCGGTGCTCGTCGCCTACGCGATCCCGCAGCGCGACTGCGGTGGCGGCCAGTCGGCGGGCGGCGTCACCGACGAGTCCGCCTACCGGGCGTGGACCGCCGCCTTCGCGGCCGGCGTCGGCGCCGGCCCCGCCGCGGTCATCCTGGAACCCGACGCCCTGGCCCAGGTCGACTGCCTGGCACCGGCCGCCGCCACCGCCCGGTACGCCATGCTCGGCTATGCCGTCGACCAGCTCGCCGCGGTCGGGGCCGACGTCTACCTCGACGCCGGCAACGCATCCTGGCATTCCGCCGCGGACACCGCCGCCCGGCTGCGCCAGGCCGGCGTCGCCCGCGCCCGGGGCTTCGCCCTCAACGTGTCGAACTTCGACGAGACCGCCGACGAGACGGCCTACGGCGACGGGGTCGTCGTGGCCCTCGGCGGCGCCTCCCACTACGTCGTCGACACCTCCCGCAACGGTCATGGCCCGGCCGCAGACAACGGCTGGTGCAACCCGCCCGGCCGCGGGCTGGGCATAGCACCCACCGGTCGAACCGGCAATCCCCGGGCGGATGCCTATCTGTGGATCAAGGTGCCCGGGGAATCGGACGGCGCGTGCAACGGCGGCCCGGCCGCCGGCCGGTGGTGGCTCGACTACGCCATGGGCCTCGCGAGCAGGGCCGGGTGACGAAGCGCGGCGGCAGGTCACCAGGGGTGCGGTCCCCGGCAGCCCTGATCGGCTGCCTCGTCGCGCTGCTGAGCCTGCTCGCCGCCTGCGCGACTGGCTCGACCAGTTCGATCGCTCGTTCGCCGGCCTGACCGGGCCGGCCACGGCCGTGACCCGCCTCGCCGACACGGCGGGCGTCACCTTTAGTACGCCGACGCCCGCCGCGGATGGCACCATCGTCGTGCCGCACGGCAGCCAGGTCACGGCGATCGGCCAGGCGGCGGGGCTGCGGGCGGCGTACTACGCCCGCCGGGTCGCGGTGATCGGGTCGCGCAGGCCGGGCTGCGCGGACCCACACGCCGCCGGTGTTCCGGCTGTCACCGGATGCCATTCCCGACCATTTCTTCGAATAAGGATGCGATGCGAGTAGGAAGTGGTTGTCGCTGTTCCCGGGATTCTTGATCTGCTGACCGTCCATCGTTGTGACGGTTATCCACAGCTTTCATGTTGCCTCTGGCCGGAGGGCAGATTCTGTTGGATTCTCGGTTCATGACCTTTTCCCTTTCGGCCTCGTCCCCGCCGACCCGACCCGTCATCCGTCGCTACCCCGGTCTCGACTCCGCCGTCGCGTTGGCAGGGTGGGGTGATCACCTTCCAGCAGGCGATGTCCGCCGGCCTGACCCGTGGTCAGCTGCGCCAGCTCGTCCAGTCCGATCAGTGGAGCCACCCCGTCCGCGGCGCCTTCGTCGTCCCGGTCGGCCCCCTGACCGGGGACGTCGGCGGGAACGTAGCCGGACCCGGGGACGGGCGATGGGGATCGGGATGGGCACCGGAGCCGGCGCGGCCGGGCGGCGAGGTCCCCGCGGTTGCCGACGACGGGTGGCACGGCGGTCACCTCGTGACGCAGCAGGGCCCCGGGAAGATCGTTCTAGGTTGCGATCTGCTACGCGGAGTATCGGCCCCGTT
>NZ_CADCWT010000227.1 GCF_902806485.1 Candidatus Frankia alpina
ATCCGTCACCAGATCGCTTGAAACCACAACTCAACGACACCTAACAAAGCCCTACTAGCCCCGTGCTGGTGGCCGTGCCGGGTCGACGTCGGGTTGCCGGCCGCGTCGTAGCCGATCGTGGCGGCGCGCAGCTCGGTGCCCGCCGGGGAGAACTGCGCGACGCGCACCGCCCGGCCGGCCGGGTCGTAGGTGGTGCGGGTGGCGCGGCCGAGCGGGTCGGTGACCGAGGTGAGCCGGCCGGCCAGGTCGTGGCCGTAGGTGGTGAGGTTGTTGCCCTCGTCGCGGCTTTCGACGAGGTCGCCGGCGTCGTTGTAGACGGCGGTCTGCGACGCGCCGGAGGCGGTGTTGACGGGGGTGACGACCCGGGTGACGTCGCCGGCGCCCTACCTGTGGTCGGTGTAGGTGGTGAAGGTCGCCGACGGGGAGCGTTCGGTCGCGGTCGTCGCCCAGACGCGGTCGAGGTCGTCGTAGGCGGCGAACGACCAGGCGCCGAGCGGGTCGACGGTGGACAGCACGTTGCCGACGTCGTCGTAGGTCCACGACTCGGTCGGGGTGAGCGCCGAGCCGCCGGGCGGGGTGTAGGGCTGCCCGGAGCGCTGCGTCACCCGGCCGCGCACGTCGTAGACGGTCGTGGTGACCATGCCGCGGGCGTCGCGGTCCTGGGTGACCTCGCCGAAGGTGTTGTAACCGGTGTCGACGGTCTGCTGCTGGTCGCTGGGGCTGTTGCCCCACTCCTCCACGGCGACGGGCGGGGACTTCACCTGGG
The DNA here is from genome assembly GCF_902806485.1 of Candidatus Frankia alpina. Lineage (GTDB taxonomy): Bacteria > Actinomycetota > Actinomycetes > Frankiales > Frankiaceae > Frankia > Frankia alpina. The sequence continues at coordinate 767 of NZ_CADCWT010000227.1, forward strand.
CGGTCAGGCCGGCGGCGTTGACGGTGACCGTGTTGGTGTAGGCGGCGTTCGGCGGGCCGCCGGCGACGTAGCCGCGCGGGTCGGTGCCGGCGGTGAGGAAGCCGCGCTGGTCGTGCTGGAAGCTGGTGACGAAGGTGGCGGTGCCGTCGCCGAAGACGGTCGCGGAGGTGGGCCGGGAGGCGTCGTCGTAGGCGGCGTCGACGCGTTCGGTGGCGCTGGTGCCGGCGGCGCCGAACACCGTCGAGGTGACGTTGTCGTTCGCGTCGTAGGTGTAGGTGGCGGTGCGGGCGACGGTGGCGGGGGCGATCGTGCTGGTGGTGGCCCGGCCGGCGGCGTCGAAGGCGGTCTCGGCCTTGCGCAGCCCGCCGCCGCCGGTGACGGCGACCGGCTGCCCGGCGGCGTCGTAGGCGCGGTCGGCGAGGACGATGTCGCGCGCCGACGAGCTCGACAGCGTCCCGGTGGCCAGGTCCGGCGGCCGGTAGCCCTGCAGGATCTCCTGGCGGGGCAGGTCGTCGAGCCAGTACGTGTGGGTGACGGTGCGGCCCTCGGCGTCGGTGTCGGAGGCCAGCCGGCCGGCCGGGTCGTAGGCGCGGGAGTCCAGGACGACGTCACGGGGGGGAGGAGGCGACCGGGTCGTCGACGAAGTCCTTCAGCGTCGTCGTCGCCGGCAGGTTCTTGGCGGTGTACATGTAGGCGGTGACGGTGCCGTTCGGGTCCGTCGAGGTGGCGACGTTGTTGTTGTCGTAGGTAAGGGTCGTCGTCGCCGCGAGCGGGCTGCCCGCGCCGACGGTCATCGACGTCTGGTTGTCGGCGCCGTCGTAGGCGTAGGTGGTGCTGCGGGTGGCGTCGCCGCCGGTGGAGTCGGCAACGGTGGTCTGGGTGAGATTGCCGTCGAGGTCGTAGGTGTTCGTCGTCACCGCGGTGTGGGTGACGTTCGTAATCGGGTTGAGCACGCCCGGTTCGGTGGTGGTGGCGAGCCGGGAGAGCTTGTCGTAGGTGTTGGTGGTGGTCAGCCCGGACGGGAAGCTGTCGGAGATCTCCTTGGCCGTCAGCCGCCGGCCGAGCTCGTCGTAGTCGTACCGGTGGACGAGGCCGACGGGGTCCTGGTCGCGGCGTAGGTCGCCCTTGCTGTCGTAGCCGAAGGTGACGGTCTTGCCGCGCGGGTCGGTCATCGAGGCCAGCAGCCCGCGCGGCACGGTGCCGCCACCGACGACGGCCGTCTCGGTGCCGGTGGTGAACGTCCAGCTCTGCGTCCGCCCGGTGGGGAAGTCGGCGGTGGCGGGGGTGCGTTGCGTGACGAGGTTGCCGAAGGCGTCGTAGGTGTAGGCGGTGCGGTAGGTGTCGTCGGTGGGTGAGGCGGAGCGGGCGTCGCGGTAGGCGGTGATGAGGTCGTTGCGCGGGTCGCCGGGGGCGCCGAGGAAGTAGGCGTAGTACTCGGTGAACAGCACCGGCGCGGTGCCGATCATGGCGCGGGTGGTGGTCCGGCCGATGACGTTGCCGCGGGTGTCGGTCTGCAGGCGCAGCAGGTTGCCGTTCTCGTCGCGGATCTGGCTGAGGAAGCCTCGGTCGTTGTAGCTGAACGTCCGCTCGTCGCCGCCGTCGCGGTGGGCGACGAGCTGGCCGTTGCGGTAGTCCCAGTCGGTGGGGTGGCCCTTCGGATCGGTGATCCGGATGGTGGTCGTCGCGCCGGTCGCGAGGACGGCGTAGGTGGTGCGTTTGCCGCGGCCGTCCTCCCGCCAGGCGACGGTGCCGTCGGTGTTGTAGCCGATCTTGGTGTCGATGGTGCCGCGGGGCAGGGTGACCTGGCTGAGCCGACCATTGGCGGCGTAGGCGTAGGTCGTCGGGGTGCTGGTGTGCGGGGCGGTGACCGAGGTGAGCTTGTCGCCGCTGTAGCCGTAGGTTCAGGTCAGCGGGCCACTGTAGGCGGCGACGGATGCCGTCGACGCGGAGCTGATGTGGCCGCCGGACCAGGCGAAGGTGATCGCCCGGCCGGAGGTCTGGTTCGTTGTGGAGGTCAGCCGCGCGTCGCCGTCGTAGTTGAGCACGACCTGGCGGCCCGACACGTCGGTGATCTTCGCGAGACGGCCGTCGGAGCGGAACGCGTAGGAGTTGCCGGCCTTCTCGGCCAAGGTCGTGGCCGCGGTGAAGATCATGTTGTCGATGCGGCCGGCGCCGGTGGACTCGGCGAACGGGCCGACCCGGGTGCCGTAGAGCACGGCCGGGCCGTTGGCGGACAGGATCTGGGTGCCGTTGCGCAGCACCTGGATCTGCGGGCCGTTCGTCTCGACCCGCAGCACGTCCGCGGCGGTGCAGCACATTCCGGCCGCGGTGGCGACGGTGGTCTCCACGCCGTCGTCCCGCTTGATCAGCTGCCAGGAGTTCGCGCGGGCTGGGCAACGAGGCGCCAGAAGTTGTTGGCGTCGGCGGAGCGGAAGACGAGCCCCACCCCGGCCTGCGCGACGGGCATCGCGAAGGAGAAGGCGCCGTCCGCAGCGCCTACGACGGTCGCGGTGTTGCGGGTGCCGGCGGCGGCCAGGTAGGCGGCGATGCTGAACGCGATGTCGCTGGCCGAGCCGACGACCCGGTTGTTGCGCAGCACGGACAGCAGGCCGCCGGACATCGTGACCGCGTAGGTGTCACTCGCGGCGCAGCAGGCGTTCGCGATCGTCGCGACCTGCGTCTCCGACCCGCCGACCCGTTTCGCCAGCACGAGCGAGTTCGTGGACGGCTGGACGTACAGCATCCACATGTTGTCGATGTCCTGGACGCGAAACGCGACGCCGACACCGTCCTGAGCGACGGGGACGGTGAACCGCAATGTGCCGTCGGCCGCCGCCGGCATCACCGCGGCGTTGCGCTGCCAGATCGATCCGGATACCAGGTAGGCGTTGTTGTCGGAGATTCCCCAGGTGCCGTCGAGAAGCTGCCAACTCTCACCGTCCACCCGGTGCCGAACAGGCCGTTTGCGTCATTGCGACTGTTGTAGGTGCGGTCCAGGGACAATGCCGGTCCGACCGCCGCGGTAGAGGCATCGGTCACCGTCGCGACATAGTTCTGGGTGAGCGGGTGGACCTGCGCGACGGGCGGGACGTAGGGGTCGTTGCCGAGTTGGGACTGCACCGGCGGCTGAGCCAGTGCGGGGCGCAGGGCGATAGGTCCTGTCCAGGCGCTCTGGATGGCACCGTCGGAGACCTGACCACGCCAGTAGTAGATGGTTCCCCAGGTCAGGGCCCCGGTGGGCGGCTGCCAGGTCGATCCGGCCTGGAATCCCGACGTCCAGCAGGTGCCGGAGGCGGCGTCCGCGCCCGTGCAGAGCTGGAAGACGATCGGCGCGGTGCTGGAGACCGTCAGCGGCATCGAGAGGTAGTCGATGCCCTGGCCGGAGAACCAGGAGACGCCCGCCTCCTTCATGTCCCAGCGGATTTCGTAACTGCCGGCCGGCAGCGGGTCGATGGCGGCGACCAGATCGATGCTTGCGCCGGGATTCACCGTGGTGGGCAGGTTCGTCTCGGCGCCCTCCTGGTCGTACAGGACGCCGTTCTGGTACACGTGGTAGGAGAGTTTGTAGTTGCTGTTCGCCGGCCAGGGGTTCTGCCCGGTGTTCTTCACCTGGATGGTCGTGGTTCCCGAGGTCGTCGGCGTCATCGGCGTGACCCACTGCGGCACGCCGTTCGGGTAGGAGTATTCAGCGCCGTAGGGAGACCATTCGATCTCGAGTTTCGGCCGCAGGTCGGACGGCGGATCCGCCGGATTGCACCAGCAGTCGTTGGAGTAGTACGCCTTCAGCGCCGCGCCGTCCGTCTCCGAGGCGGTGAGGGCCAGCCCGAAGTTGGCGTTCGCGTCGTGGGTCCAGGTGTTGACCAGATCGCGCAGGCGGGTGTCGTCGTGACCGATGGTCGCCCAGGCCGCGGGGCAGGCCGACAGGTCACCGTCGTGGGCGAAGGTACTCTCGGCGACGACCGGGCCGAGGGTGGCGCCCGGCCAGGTCATGTTGCCGCCGTACCAGGGGATCGTGACCTGCCGCAGGTACGCCGGGTACGGCGTGCAGCCACCGGCGGAGTCCCAGTTCACGATCTTCACGTGGGCGTTGACGACGTTGGCGCCGGTCAGGCCCGGCTGGCCGGGGAAGCTCAGGTAGCCGCGCACGACGTCCGAGCCGAAGACACCGGCGCGGATCGCCACATCATTGGCGTAGTTCGTCTGCGGATGGGCCGAGAAAACATAGGTGTCGTCGGCGCCGGTCAGCAGGGTCGTCACCGTCGGGTCGACGTTGACCGGGTAGACCCGTTCGGGGTCGGCGAGCCACGCCCGGTCAAGGTCGACCTGCAGCGCCTGGCCGCCGTCCTTCGTGGTGACCAGCCGGTAGGCGACCCCGCGGTAGGTGGCGTGCAGGCCGCCGGTGGTGCGGGAGTCCTCCATCCAGCCCGGTGGGATCGCCGCGCGGACCGTGCCGGCGCCGTCGGCCAGCAGGACCTGGTCGCCGTCGTCCCGGGCGGTGAGCCCGGTCAGCGCCAGCGGGAACGTCCAGGTGGTCGGCGCGTCGGCCGACCGCAGGACGATGACCTCCTTCAGCCCGTCCGCCGTCGGGCCGAGCTGAAGGTCGGCCGAGTCGCGTACTGAGGCGAACGTCGCCTTCGAGCCCTCCACCCGGGCCCGCACCGACGATGCCTCGGCGACCCCGAAGCCGAACGACATGCCCTCACCGAGCTCGATCCGCCCGACCTGCGGATCGGACGCCGCCGCGGCGACCTCGACCGGATGCTCGGTCGCACGCGAACGCAGCCGCCCCGCCGGCGTGACCGGCTCGGATGCGCCGCGGGCGGATCGCGCCCGCGGCGCCGGTTCGCCGTCACCGAGCGTTGTGAGGAGGTGACGGTCGAACGGATCGTGGCGAGGTTCCCGGGTGCGTTGCTAGATCGCGACCTCCTCGCGGGCCTCGCGACGGGCGAGCTCCTTGCGCACGATCGGGATGATGTAGCGGCCTGTGTCGATGGCATCGCCGATGTTGCCGAGGGTCGGCAGCGAGATCACTTCCGCACCAAGCTCGGCGTATCGGACGAGCGCCTCCGCGATGGTCTCGGGCGAGCCGACCAGGAACGACGAGGCACCGCCGGCCCCGGCGATCGATCGCGGAGTCCAGAGCACACCGCCGTCATGTGTCTCGCCCTCCTGCGCGATGTCGCGCAGACGCTGCGAGCCCACGTTCGGCAGGTTGACCTTCAGCACCTCGCCGTAGTGGGCCTTGGCCTGCTCGACGAGCTTGCGAGCCTTGCGCTGCGCCAGTTCGTCGGTCTCGGCTACTATCGGCCGGAAGGTGACCCAGAAGCGGATTTTGCCGGTCCGGCCGACCTTCCGCGCCTCCTCGTAGACCCGGTCGATCTGCTGCTTGGTCTGCTCCAGCGGCTCGCCCCACAGCGCGAAGATGTCCGCCTGAGCGCCGCCCGCCGCATAGGCGTAATCCGACGATCCGCCGAGGGAGACCGGTATCGGCTCGCCGGAATAAGTCTGGTAACCGGGCCCGAAGTCATCGAAGTCGTAGAATTCGCCGTGGTGCGAGAACGGCTCTTCCTTCTTCCACACATCCCGCAGGATCTGCACGAATTCGGCGGAGCGCCGGTAGCGAGCATCTTTCTCGAGGTAGTCGCCCTGCCGCTGCTGCTCCTCGTTGCTCGAACCGGAGATGATGTGGACCGCCATCCGCCCCCTGCCCAGCTGATCGAGGGTGGACAGCGCCTGGGCGGCAACCGTCGGGAACGATGTGTTCGGCCGCACGGCGACCATCGGCTTCAGCCTCTCGGTGTAGGTGAGGATTTCAGCCGAGCGGACGTACTGGTCAGGACCCGCCGAGTGGTAGGCCACCAACGTGTAGTCGAACCCGAAATCCTCCAGCGTGCGCGTGTATCGACGGACGTACTCTGGGTCGAGCTTGCCACGCCAGAAGTCAGCCGCAATTCCCTCGCCCGGCTCACGCCAGCTAGCGGCATTGACGAATTCGACCGGCATCATTGTCCTCCTGCTTCGGGTTCATTCGACGACTGCCGTGACGACGCGCGTACGTCGACGCGGTGGTAGCAACGTGCACGCCCTCGCGCAGGCGGTCTCCGAGGCGACTGCCCCCGGGTCTGGCCGTTCGGGCGATCTCAGGGTGTCGGACGGGCGTCGCGCGCGGCGGCGAGCCCCTCCGACACCGCCTCCACCACGGCGCCCTGCTGATCGGTCAGGTAGAAGTGGCCGCCGGGGAACACCTTCAGCTCGAACGAACCGGTGGTGTGTTCGCGCCAGAGCTCGACCTCGGCGAGCGTCGCCTTGGGATCGGAATCCCCCACCATCGCGACGACCGCAGTACTGATCACCGCGTCGCGCGGCGCGCGATACATCTCGATCGCCTGATAGTCGGCACGGGTCGGCGGCAGCACCATCTCGACGAGTTCGGGATCGGCGAGCACCCGCGGATCGGTTCCCCCAAGCTCGCGCATCTCCCGGAGAAAGCCCGCGTCGTCACGGCGGTGGACGGTCTCGAACCGTTCGACCGACGGCGCCCGCCGCCCCGAGGCGAACAGCACGAACGGCACCGGTCCCCCGGCCGCCGCGAGCCGGCGGATGACCTCGAAGCCGACGATCGCCCCCATGCTGTGCCCGAGGAAGACCAGGGGCCGGTCGGCCAGGGGGACGAGAACCTCGGCGATCCGGTCGGCCAACGGCGCGATGGACCTGTGCGCCGGCTCGGCCCGCCGGTCCTGCCGTCCCGGATACTGCACCGCCTGCACCTCGGCAACCGATGACAATGGAGTTTTTCCGAAACCCGCGATGGCTGATTCGAATCAGATCGCCGGGATCGTAAAT
>NZ_CADCWT010000228.1 GCF_902806485.1 Candidatus Frankia alpina
CCTGCGGCAACGTCGGCTGCTGCGACTCCTCGCCGTCCCGGCACGCCAGCGCTCATGCCGCCGGGCACGGCCACCCGATCGTCCGCTCCTTCGAACCGGGCGAGGACTGGCGCTGGTGCTACGTCGACGAGGCCTACGTCTGACCCGTCGCCACCGTCAGGACCGTCAGCCCTTCACGCAGAGCACGGCGTGCAGCTGGGCGACGATCTCGACGAGGTCGCTCTGGCGGGCGAGGACGGTGTCGATGTCCTTGTACGCCGCGGGAATCTCGTCGAGGACGCCGGCGTCCTTGCGGCATTCGACCCCGCGGGTCTGGGCGGCGAGGTCGTCGACGGTGAACGTCCGCCGCGCCCGGTTGCGGCTCATCGTGCGGCCGGCGCCGTGGCTGGCGGAATGGAACGAGTCGGGGTTTCCCCGCCCGCGCACCAGGTAGGACCTCGTTCCCATCGAACCGGGGATGATGCCGTATTCGCCCTCCCGGGCGGAAATAGCGCCCTTGCGGGTGACGAGCACGTCGGCGCTGAAGTGGTGCTCCTCGGCGACGTAGCTGTGGTGGCAGTTCACGAGGGCGAAGTCGCGGTCGCCGGCGTGCGGGCCGTCGGCCGGCGGGGTGGGCACCCGCAACCCGGGCAGCGGACCGCGCAGCGCCTCGACGGCCGCGGCGAGCATCAGGTCCCGGTTGCGCCGCGCGTACGTCTGCGCCCAGTGCAGGTCGTGGCGGTAGGCGCTCATCTCGGGGGTGCCGGCGAGGAACACGGCGAGGTCGCGGTCGGCCAGGCCGGCGTTGTGTTCGAGCTGCTTGGCGACGCGGATGTGGCCCTCGGCGAGCTCTTTGCCCACGTTGCGCGAACCGGAGTGCAGCATGATCCAGACGGCGTCGTCGGTGTCCAGGCATACCTCGAGGAAGTGGTTGCCCGAGCCGAGGGTGCCCAGCTGGTTCATCGCCTTCGCCAGCCGCCCGGCGACGCGGGGATGCAACGTGTCGTAGGTGCTCCACAGGTCGTCCTGGCGCCGGGCCCGCGCGGTCGGCTCCCGGTGGCCGGTCATCCCGACCGGGACGGCCGCCTCCAGCGCGGCCCGCAGCGGACCCAGGTCGCTCGGGCAGGTTGGCCGCGGTGAGGTTGGTCCGCGCCGCGGCCATCCCGCAGCCGATGTCGACCCCGACGGCGGCGGGGGAGACGGCGTCACGCAGGGCGATCACGGAGCCGTAGCCAAGGTGCACGTCGGGCATCACTGCGACATGGTGATGGATGTAGGGCAGGGACGCGACATTGCGCAGCTGGTCCAGTGCGGCGCTTTCGACCTCCTCGGGCCGGGTCCACAGCCAGATCGGGTGCGCCGCTGCGTCGAGCGTCGCGACGGGGCTCATCGGTTGGTTCCTTCTCTCGACGGGGGGCGGGGGCCTTGCTATTCGCCTCTTGCCGACCGAACGCATTCAACCCGGTCACCCGGATTCTCGCGGGCGGTCCGGTCGGGGAGAATTCATGCTTCGGCTTCCATGCTGCTCCGCCAGTTCAGGATGCCCGGTTCACGGCCGCCCGGCGAATGATTTTCCGCCTCGATGCGGGGCGGCGTGGATCAGCGTGGGGCGGCGCGGGTCAGTGCGGTGCGTCGTGGCCGCGGGCCGGTAGGAGGGGAGCGGCCCGCAGCAGGGCCAGCAGCGGGCCGAGTTCCTCCGGGACCGGCTCGGAGAAGGTCCGCACGGCGCGCTCACCCTGCTGGTCGACTGCCGGGGTGTAGTCGACCTCAAGGGTGTAGACGAACCGGTCCGCGCCCTTGACCCCCGCTCACCTTCGACCGGCCCACCCCGCGGGCCAGCTCGCGCAGCCGGACTGCCTCCGACTCGGGCAGGTCGGCGCTGTCCAGCTCCCGCCGGATCGGCCGTCCCAGCAGCCCGCCGGACCGTTCCAACACCACCCGGACGCGTCCCGCCTCGCCTGCCATGGCGCTATTGTGCGCCGGGCCGGGGCCGCCCCGCGCCGGGTGCCCATCGGACCGCACCCACGCCCCCACCGGCAGCGAGCGCCGCGTTACCGACCGGTTGGGTCAGCCCTGGGTGGATGGTCATGGGGCGGGTATCAGGGTCCGGCTCCGCGACCGCTTGGGTTCCGGTCGAAATATTCCTCTTACCTGTGTGAGTTGTCGCGGCGCTCAAGTTTCGTGTGGGTTCACAACCGAACCGTTTACCGCTCGATTGTTTCCGATCGTCGGACGTCCTTGGAATCCCGGGCGGTCGACGGGGGTAGGAGTACCGCGTGAATGAAGTGAGGTGATCCAGCGTTCCCGTCGATCCCGGACCGCGTACTGTATTACCGGTATACGGCTCTTTTCGATGGTTTCCGATCGTAGGACGTCCTGCGATCTTTCGGTGGGGGAGAGGTACTCGCCATGAATGTCGTACGCGGGCCGGAGTTGATTGCGGAGCGGCCGGTGCGGCCACCGGGACCGGTTCCGGTGGCCGCCGTACCACCGGCGATGTCGATCCCGCCGCCGGAGCCGGCCGACTCCGGCGTGCGGTTGCTCGCTCCGGACGGCATCCGGGTTACCGACCCGCGCTTCGTCGCCCTCGCCGACCACGATCTGTGCCGGACGTTCTACTCGTCGATGGTGCTGGCGCGCCGCCTGGACGAGGAGGCCACGGCCCTGCAGCGGCAGGGTGAGCTGGTGCTGTGGATCCCGCTGCGCGGGCAGGAGGCGGCGCAGGTCGGTTCCGCGGCGGCGATCAGGGCGCACGACTTCGTCTTCCCCAGCTACCGCGAGCACGCCGTCGCCTGGCACCTGGGGGTGCCGGCCGCCGAGGTCATCCGCCTGCTGCGCGGGGTGAGCCACGACGGCTGGGACGCGGCGAAGCACCACATGGCCAACTATGCGATCGTCCTCGCCTCGCAGACCCTGCATGCCGTCGGCTATGGAATGGGCATGGTGTTCGACGGCGCGGCCGGCACCGGCGATCCGGACCGCGACGGCGCCGTGCTGGTCTACCTCGGCGACGGCGCGATGAGCCAGGGCGACACCAACGAGGCGTTCGTCTGGGCGGCGAGCTTCGGCGCGCCGGTGGTGTTCCTCTGCCAGAACAACCAGTGGGCGATCTCCACTCCGACCCGACGGCAGTCGGTGATGCAGCTGGCGCGCCGCGCCGACGGGTTCGGCTTCCCGGGCGTGCGCGTCGACGGCAACGACGTGCTCGCCATGCATGCGGTCACCACCTGGGCGCTCGAGCATGCTCGCGGTGGCGGCGGCCCGATTCTCATCGAGGCCAACACCTACCGGATGGCGCCCCACACCACCTCGGACGATGCGACCCGGTACCAGCCGGCCGCGGAGCTCGCGATCTGGCGGGCGCGGGACCCCATCGACCGACTTCGGCTGCTGCTGGCCGCCGACGTGGCCGCCGGCTGGTTCGACGAGGTCCGCGAGCACGCCGACGACGCCGCGGCCGACCTGCGCCGCGACTGCCTAGCCCTGGACCCGCCGCCCGCGGCCACCATGTTCGGCAACGTCTTTGTGGACGAGACGGCCGACCAACGGACTCAGCGAGAATGGTTCACCGCCTACCGGGGCTCCTTCCTGTAGCCGCGGTCGACCTCGGCGCGGGCGCGACCTATGCTTTCCCGGGAAGGCTTCCAGTAGGAGGGATCCGCGACGACCATCGAAGGGCGTGCGGTGCACCAGGCTGCGACGACGACGTCGCCGTGCTACCCGGCTGCCTCCGGGACGGAGACGGTCGCGGTGCCTGGCCAGCCGGCCACGAGCGGCCCCTGGGCCTCTCCCGCCGGTGCCGGCGCCGCTGTGCCCCTGGGCGCTGAGGTTGATTCGACCGATGCGTTCGGTGACGCGCTCGGGTCGACGTTCGTCTCCACGAATCCGGTCACGGGTGCGGTCGTGGGTCGGTTTCCGGTGTCCTCACCGCAGCAGGTTTCGGCCGCGGTGGTGGCCGCCCGCGCCGCGGCGCCCTGGTGGGCCGGGCTCGGCGCCGCCGGGCGCCGCGAGCACCTGCTGCGCTGGGCCGCCCATCTCGTCCGCCACGACGGCGAGCTCGTCGAGCTGCTCCACGCGGAGAACGGCAAGTCCGCCGCCGACGCCCGCATCGAACTGCTGCTCACCCTCGAACACATCCGCTGGGCGGCCCGCAACGCCGCCCGCGTGCTGCGCACGCGTCGGGTACTTCCCGGCCCGTTCCTGGCCAATCACACCGCCCGGGTGGAGTATCGTCCCCTCGGTGTCGTCGGGGTGATCGGGCCGTGGAACTACCCGCTGCTGACCCCGGTCGGCTCGATCGCGTACGCCCTCGCCGCCGGTAACCCGGTGGTGTTCAAGCCCAGCGAGTACATCCCGGCGTTGGGCAGCCGGCTGGCGTCGTCCTTCACCGCCGCGAACCCGGCGGCCCCCGCCGGGGTGCTGGGCGTGGTCACCGGGTTCGGTGCCACCGGCGCCGCGCTCTGCGCCGCCGGCGCTGACAAGATTGCTTTCACCGGTTCCCCGGCCAGCGGCCGCAAGGTGATGGCGGCCTGCGCGCAGTCGTTGACCCCGGTCGTCATCGAGTGCGGCGGCAAGGACCCGTGCATCGTCGCCGACGACGCCGACGTGGTCGCCGCCGCCCGCGCGGCCGCCTGGGGGGCGATGTCGAACGCCGGGCAGACCTGCGCCGGCGTCGAACGGATCTACGTCATCGCGGCGATCGCCGAGCCGTTCCTCGCCGAGCTCCGCCGGGTCCTGACCGGGGTGCGGCCAGGTGGCGAGCCCGACGCCCCCTATGGGGCGATGACGACGCCGGGCCAGGCCGCCGTCGTGCGCCGCCACGTCCGCGACGCGCTGGCCCGCGGCGCGACGGCCCTGCTCGGCGGAGTCGACGCGGTGGGCGAGACGTTCATCTCCCCGATCGTCCTCGTCGACGTCCCCGAGGACAGCCCTGCCGTGCAGGAGGAGACCTTCGGTCCCGTCGTCACCGTGCGTGTCGTCGCCGACGTCGACGAGGCCGTCGCCCTCGCCAACGGCACCCCGTACGCGCTGGGGGCCACGGTGTTCTCCCGCCGCCGCGGCGCCGAGATCGCCCGCCGACTCGACGCCGGCATGGTGTCGGTCAATGCCGTGCTCTCCTTCGCCGGGATACCCGCCCTGCCCTTCGGGGGCAGCGGCGAAAGCGGCTTCGGCCGGGTGCACGGCGCCGAGGGGCTGCGCGAGTTCGCCCGTCCCCGCTCGGTGGCCACGCTGCGCCTGCCGCTGCCCGGCACCACGCTGGCCGCCTTCCAACGCCCGCCCGGACTGCTCGCCGCGGTCGGCTGGGCCGCCCGCCGCCGCCACGGCCGCGCTTCGGTCGCCTCCTCCGACCGCTGACCTGCATCCCGCGACAGCCCGCCGGCCGTCGCGTGCCGCCCGCCGGCCGTCGAGTGCCGCGTGCCGGCCGTCGCGTGCCGATTGTCGGATGGCGATTGCGGTCGAACCGGGCGACATACCGCCCATAGGCCCTGCTCGGGCGGCGGGCGTCGAAGAGGGCATCTAGCGTGGTCGGGTCAACACGGAACCTGGGGTATCTCATGACTCTACGTCGCAGACTTGCCGTTTCAGTGATGATCGGTGCACTCATACTGGTAGGAGGACTCGCCGGCATCGCCTCGGCGGCGCCGAGCGCGGTGGGCGTGCCCGCGCTCAGCGCGTCGAAGGCGTCATCGGTCGTACGCGCCGCCGGCTATACGCCGATCTCACTGGGCGGCTACGACCAGAACAGCGACCTCAGCGTGATCGTCGGGCTGCGCTCGACCTCCGCGGACGGGCACCCACAGCGGGCGTTCTTCTTCCACCGCGGGGCCCTCATCGGCCAGGACTTGCCTCAGGCGAGCGCGACGATCCGCTGGATCTGGTCCACCGACCGGGTGGTGGCCCTGCAGTACGACCTCTACAAGCCGGGCGATCCGATGTGCTGCCCGACCGCCGGTGGAGCCACGGTCCGCTACCAGTGGAACGGCTCCTCGGTGACGCCGCTCGACCCGATCCCGAGCGCCGCCTCCTCCGCCTCGGCGAGCCGCCGCTGATCAGCTCGGCAGTCCTACGCCCTCTCGTACTTCCTTGCCTTTCCAGAGGGTTTCATGCCCGATTTATCCCTCTGGAAGGGCAAGGTACACAGGTCGGCGCTCAGTGGCCTTCGGCGGCCTCGACCAGCTCGGTGAGCACCCCGCCGAGCCCCTTGGGGTGGATGAAGGCGATCCGGCTGCCGGCGGTGCCGTGCACCGGCGTGGAGTTGACCAGATCGAAACCGGTGGTGGTCAGCGCGGCCAGGGCACTGTCGATGTCAGCCACGCCGTAGGCGATGTGGTGGATGCCCGGGCCCCGCTTGGCCAGGAACTTCCCCACCGGGCTGTCCTCGCGTAGCGGCTCGAGCAGCTGGACGTAGGAGTTGCCGGCCTCGCCGCCGTGTACCAGCAGCATCGCCTCGCGCACGCCCTGCCGGTCGTTGTCCTCCTGATGCACGACCTTCAGGCCGAACGCCTCCTCGTAGCGCGGAATCGCCTCGGCCAGCGAAGCCACCGCGATCCCGACGTGGTCGATCCTGGTCAGCACAACGCTCTCCTCGTTCCACCGGCCGGGCGGCCGGATCCTGCCGATGATGATGCCCGCGACGGGCGGCCTCCGGGCTGGGCCTCGACACAGAGATTGCCCGTTCGCGATCCCCGCGTCGACCGATGCGGGCAGGTGGCGCAGGTGACGGCGATCGCGGTGGTGTCCGGGGGCGCACGGTGAGCTGAAGCGACCCGTATCGGCTTGCTGTCCGGAACGTCGTAGAGTCGTCTGTTATCAGCCATGCTCCCGGCGTCGAGCCACGAACGTTAGGGTCACCTTGTCCACGACGCGTCGCGATCCATCCGCGCTCCGCGCGGCCCGCGGAACCACGTATCAGATAGGTGAGGTGGCCGAGCGGGTCGGGTTCTCGTTGCGCACGGTCCGGTACTACGAGGAGGCCGGGCTGCTCACCACCGCCGGCCGCACACCCGGCGGTTTCCGCCTGTACGGCGACGAGGCCGTCGACCGGCTGCTCGTCATCAAGAAGATGAAATCCCTCGGATTCACCCTCGAGGAGATGCGCTCGCTGCTGTCGGTCCGCGACGAGCTGTCCGATCCGAAGATTTCCGACGCCCGCCGCGCCGAGCTGCGCGAGCTGTTGCGCACCTGGGTCGTGCTGGCCGAGGAGAAGCTCGCCACCCTGCGTCAGCAGGCCGGTGTCGCTGAGGACTTCGTCATTGGTCTACACGGCGACGCGGACCGATCGGCATGACACATCGTTAGTCCACGTCCGGTCGGCGGCTGCTGAGCGTTGGCGCATAGTGCCAGGTCACCGGCTACGGTAGCCGCGTGGGGCGCATCGGTCCGCCGGGCCTGAAGGTTACGAGAGGTGACGAAGCAGGCCTTGGCGTGTCCCACGTGGACCCGGTTTCGACCGCTTCGGAAGGCTCGTCGGCCCGCGCCGCCGTCCCGGCCCCGGCCGAGGGAGTGCCCGCAGGGACCCGCGAGTAGTCGGATTCGTGGTGGACTCGCCGTCGGTCAGCGATTACCAGATCTTTACCGCTTTTGTGTAGCCGTGGACAGCCGACGCGTAGACGCTAGATATCT
>NZ_CADCWT010000229.1 GCF_902806485.1 Candidatus Frankia alpina
ACGGTTGGCCACGTTGCGGGTGAACCAGCCGGGCGCCAGGTAGTGCGCGCCGGCGGGACGGGACGACGGCTGATCACGCTACTCGGTCATGAGCCTTGAACCTTTCGGACGACGATCAGCTAACATCGTTAGCCGCAGCTCCAGCTAACAACGTTAGCCTGAGGATTGTCAACCGAACAGACGGCACGGATCAGGTGACCGGGCGCAGGCTCATCGGGCCGTAGATGCGCCGTCCGGCGTCGAGCAGCGTGACCTGGACGACGCCCGCCGCGAGCAGATCGCGCCACGTCTCCCCGAGCCAGGTCTCGGCGTCGCTCTGACTGGTGAAGGATTCGGAGCTCGACGCACCGCCGACTGCGACGATCGCTCCGTCGTCACCCTCGTAACGCCAGGTCCAGGTCATGCGTGGTCCCTTCACTCGGGCGGCCCGAGTCGGCCAGCCGCCTTGCGCGATCGCCCGATCGGTCGACCGGTGGACCCATCCAACCGCGTGCCCTGCATCGGCGCGGCGCCGCGGATCAGCGCGCCGCCCATCGCTGCCCGCGCCAGGGCCGATGCTCCGCGGCGGATCGGCGGAGCAGACCGACGGTTCGGTGCCGCACGCCACTGGCGCGCAGGCGGACACCCACGCCAGGATGTCCTCGACGCCGGTAACGTCAGCCCTGACGGACATGGTCACGGAACCACCCGGGACATCCGGTCGAGCGCACATCCGGTATATCCGTTCGAGGAGGAAGAACCCGCGTGGGAACGACCGTCTACAACGCCGCAGCCTTCGCCGCCGAGTCCGCGGAGCACGACCCGCCCCTGGCCTGGTGGGCTGCCGTGATCGTCACCTTCGTGGCCATCCTCCTGCTGGCGGCCGTGCTCGCGCTGATGACCCGATGGGAGCGCAAGCGCCACCCGCACGGTTGATCCGGACGCGGTGACGGGGGCCCCACAATGCGGGTGACGCTGCTCGGCACGGGTTCGGCGGACGGCTGGCCGAACCCGTGGTGCGACTGCGCCTCCTGCGCCTGGGCGCGCAAGCACGAGGTCCGCGGCCAGACCGCCGTTCTCGTCGACGACGCCCTGCTCCTCGACTGCGGCCCTGACGTGCCGCGGACCGCCGCCCGGCTCGGTGTTCGGCTCTCCGGCCTGCGCCATCTGCTGATCAGCCACGCGCATCCCGACCATCTCGGCCCCGAGAGTCTGATGTGGCGGTCGTGGTCGTCCGCCGCCGGTCGGCCGCTCGACGTTGTCGGGCCGCCCGCGGCGCTGGCGGTATGCCGCGAGTTCCTGACCCGCTGGGAGGGCGCTGACCCGGCCCGAGAGGGCTCCGCCCTGCGATTCGTCCCGGCGACGGCGGGTGGCAGGTCGTCGGGCGGTGGGTCGCCGGGCGATGATCCGCTGCGCCTCGGCGCGGGCGACGCCGGGTACCTCGTGCGCCCGCTGGCCGCCCGGCACGGCAGCGCGAGCATCGGCCCGGCGGTCCTTTACGACGTCACCGCCCCCGACGGCGGCCGGCTGCTCTACGGCTGCGACACCGCCGCGCCGCTGCCCGCGCCGACGCTCGCCGCGGTGACCGGCCGGGCGTACGACGTGGTGCTGCTGGAGGAGAACAACGGGGACCGGCCCGGTTTCGGCGAGCACCTCGACCTGGCCTCCTTCGCCGAGCTCGTCGCGGAGCTGCGCCGCCGCGGCGCCGTGGTCGACGGCACCCGGGTGCTCGCCGTCCACCTCAGCCATCGCAACCCGCCCGGGGACGAGCTGGCCCGCCGGCTCGCCCTGCTCGGCGCGCAGGCTCCCGCCGACGGCGCCGTCCTCGACCTCGCCCCCCGCGCGCCGCTCGTCCCCGTCCGCTCCCCCGCTCCGGCAGTGCAGCCGCAACCCGCCACGCCGCTCGCACCGCTCGCTGGCTTCGCCGCCCCCGCGGCACCGCCCACGGCACCGGCGAGCACGGCGCAGCGCCCGCCGCACCGGGTGCTGATCACCGGTGGGGCCCGGTCGGGGAAGTCCGCCGAGGCGGAGCGCCGGCTGCTTGCCGAGCCGGCGGTGGTGTACGTCGCCACGTCCGCGCCCCCGGACGCCACGGATGCCGAATGGTCGGCGCGGATCGCCGCGCACCGCGAGCGCCGCCCCGCGGCGTGGACGACCGTGGAGACCCTCGACCTGGTGGCGTTGCTGCGCTCGCCGGGGCCGCCGCTACTCGTCGACGGCGTCGGGCTGTGGGTCGCCGCGCTGCTCGACGACCCGGCGGAGCTGGCGACCCGGGCCGGCGAGCTGGTCGAGGCGTGGCGGCACACCGCGCGGCGCGTGGTCGCGGTGACCGACGAGGTGGGCTCCGGGGTGGTGCCTGCGACGGCCGACGGCCGCCGCTTCCGCGACGCCCTCGGTCACCTCAACGCCGAGCTCGCCGCCGCGTCCGACGAGGTGTGGCAGGTCGTGACGGGCACGGCGATCCGGCTACGCCCCCGAGCCACGGACCCGTAAGCCGTCGAACGCGAGTTCGATCCCCATTCACCCCGCCACGCAGTGCCACGGACCGTTCGACCTGCGGAAACAGGTTGGCTCTCACTTCTGGGATGCGCCCGCACTCGTCGAAACCGCAGGTCGAGAGGTCGGGCGTGCGGTTCGAGCCCCCCTTGGCTCCGCAGCAGTCGACTCCTGTAGGTAGTCGTTCAACGGCGCGGCGGGCGGCGTAGGGCTGCCGGAGGACGGCTCTCCTGTGTGGCGAGTCCGCGCGGCGGAAACTGGCCGGCGTCGACCCGCTCGATGACCGTGGGGCGGGCGACGGGCTGTCGTCGTGCTTTCCGGGACGGTCTCGCACCGGACTGGTTGCCGGCTTCCGTGTTATCGGCTCGGGGATCGCCCTGGGCGTGGTCGGGACCGGCCATCGGCAACTGACACGACCAGCCCCGCCGATCCAACAGCAACCACACCCCGGGCAGAGGTTCTCCAGCACTTAGGAGCGGATCGCGTTCCGCATGAGGTCGGCGTTCCAGGCGTAGGAGTTCAACAGCCGCTGCATCTTGTGCGGGGCCGGATCCCCGGCATGCTCGGCGAGGGTCCGCCCGTTCTTTCTCTCGACACCTGAGAGCAGGCCCGTCAGATACATCCTGGCCTGGGCCACCGACTCGTCGCTACGGAAACATGTTGCGACACGGGAGAACAGCCTTTCCAGGCTTCTCTCCCATGCTTCGACGTCCGTCTCGCCAACGCCGCTATCCCCCGCCGGGTGGTCCACAGGCCGCCTGCTGTCGCACCCACAACCGGCCGCTCGCCGCCGTGAACCCGAAGGACGCGACAGGCTCGACTACCGATAGTGGTAGCGACAGGAGATGATCGTGATCTGGCCGGGATCGACCGCATAGACCAGGCGGTGTTCGTCGTCGATCCGTCGTGAGCGCAGGCCGGCGAGGTTGTTGCGCAGCAGTTCGGGCTTGCCGATCCCCTGCCCTTCCGGATCGCGTTTGATGTCCGTGATCAGGGCGTTGATGCGCTTTAGTGTCTTGCGGTCCTGGCCCTGCCAGTACAGGTAGTCGTCCCAGGCATGGTCGGTCCAGGCCAGCTTCACTCGTCAGGGCCCACCGGACGCTCGACCGCGCCGCCCGTACGCCACTGCTCCACGCTTTCCATCAGCCGCCGCGCGTTCGCGGGCGTGCGCAGCAGGTAGCTGGTCTCCACGATGGCGTCCCAGTCCTCCTTGCTCACCAGGACCGCGTTTCCCCGCTTCGAGACGATCTCCACCGGTGTGTGATCGGTGTTGACCTGTTCGATCAGTGGAAACAGCGTCTTACGTGCCTCACTGGCACTGATCGCCGCGACCATCCTGCCACCTCCCGAACACCTAGTCGTACCAGATACGGTACAACTTCGGGTGGCGTTTGTCAGCTGCTTGTCGAGTCGGCGGGCTGGTCAAGACGCCGCGACGGTGAGCGCGGCGGCGGCACCTCATGACCTGCGCTCGGCTGGTGGTCCCGCGGGGGTAGCTGGTGGCGTGGAGGCCAGGACTTCGACCAGGTCGTTGACGAGTTGGGGGTCAAGGGGCTGGTGGGTGGCGAGTATGCGATACCAGAGGGTGCCGAACACGATGTCGGCCACGGTGCCGGGGGCGGGCCGGTCGGGGAGGTCGCCGCGCTGACGGGCGCGGTCGGTGATAATGGCGAGCGCATCCCGTCGGCGCTCCAGGAAGCCGACACGGAACCGGCCGGCGAACGCGGCGTCGATCTGGGCCTCGGCCATCAACGCGCGTAGCAGTTCGGCGAGCTGCGGATGGTTCGCCAAGCGATAGCTCGCACCGAGGAAGACCCGCAGATCGGCCGCGTAGCTGCCCTGGTCTGCGACTGGCACAAGGAGATCGGCCTTCGCGGCGCCGGCCTCCAGCAGGACGTCGGCCCTGGAGGGCCACCAGCGATAGATCGTCTGCTTGCCCACGCCTGCCCTGGCTGCGATGCCCTCGATCGTCAGCCCGCCGTAACCCGTCTCGGCCACCAGCTCAAGAGCGGCGACGAGAATTGCACGGCGCGCGGCCTCGCTGCGTGGCCTCCCTGGCGGACGTTCCCCTGTCATGGCTCAAAAATACAAGTCGCTACGTCTCGTATAGTATCGAGACGTAGCGAACCGAAACTAGGAGAGGGCAGGCCATGCGCGCAGTAGTCATGGGCGGGACCGCCGGGATCGGGCTGGCGACGGCGGAGCAGCTCACCAAGACCGGCATTGAGGTCACGGTCACCGGACGCGACCAGGGCCGGCTCACCGCGCTCGCTGGTCGCGTGGCCGGCGCCGAGCAGCTCGACGGCACCGACCGCGAGGCGGTCGCGGCGTTCTTCGAGGGGTTCGGCTCGTTCGAACATCTGGTGCTCGCCTTCAGCCCGGGCGCGGCCGGATTTGGACCGATCCGCGAGATCAGCCTCGATGACTTCGAGACGGCGTTCACCGCCAAGCTGTTCGCTTACATCCACGCAATCCGCGAGGCGCAGGTCACCGAGTCGATCACGATGATCTCGGCCGCCAGCGCCCGGGCCGCTCTTCCCGGAACGGTGACCTTCGCGGCCGTGAACGGAGCGATCGAGCGGATCGTCTCGCCGCTCGCGGCCGAGCTCGCGCCGGTCCGCGTCAACGCCGTGGCGCCGGGAGTCGTGGACACGGCGTGGTGGTCCTTCCTTCCCGCCGACCAGCGCCAAGCGCAGTTCGACGCTGCCGCAGGCAGCGTGCCCGCCGGCCTGATCGGCTCCGCCGCCGACGTCGCCGGCGCGATCGAATACCTGATCGGCGCCCGTCTGGTCACCGGAACGATCCTGCCCGTCGACGGTGGTTTCACCGTCGCGTGAACCGCGGGTCGGCCTCTTGTGCGATGCACTGGCGATACACGGGGACGAGCGGCCGATTCCAGATCGTCCGGAGTAGCCGAGAACCTCCGAGTGGCCAAGTTGAGGAGCTGCCGGCTGCGCGAGGTACCCAGCCCATCCGGTCCCTCGATGACCTGGCGGCCGACACGTTCGACTCTGACGAGGAGCTCGACGAGTTCCTTGCGTTCACCTACGCCGGGTGTCGACGCGACGTCGCCTGAGCCGCCGCTGTGCAGCCCGTCGTCCTGGACACCGACGTCGCCTCCCTGAGCCACAAGCGCAGGCCCGACGGCCCGTGGCGACTCGTCTGATCGGCCGTCGGCCACTGATCACTTTCGTGACCTTCGGTGAGTTCGCCACGTGGACCGGCCTGCGAGACTGGGGCAGCCACCGACGTCAGGAACTCGCCGACTGGCTCTCCGGGATCCCCGTGCTCCCTGGCGACGAAGCAGTCGCCAACGCCTGGAGCAAACTCTCTGCAACCGCCACCCGGGCCGGACGGCCCCGCCCGGTCAACGACATGTGGATCGCGGCCTGCCGCCTCACCCGCAACCTGCCACTCGCCGCCCTGAACCTCAAGGACTACTTGTACTTCAGGGATCACCACGATCTACGGATTCTCGGCGAACAGTGATCGCCGCTCGCCACCCGTGTGGAAAAACCATGGCGGTGTCGCGCGTGTCTGCGGACGGTACGCGATACCGATGCGCCGACGCCGACGTCGCGAGCGACTTCAGCCTGAGAACGACCCCGGGATCGCGGTCACCAGACGGACCGGAGCCTCCGGAACCGCCAGGCACGCGGAACACCCGTTCGATCCGATAGATGATGTTCCCGTCGACGCGGTCACTGGCCATCACTCTTGGTCAGAGCCCTCGTCGCGACCGGACGGACAGCGATTTCAGGGCCAGCAGCCAAGATCAGACGGCTCAGATGCTGGTAGCTGCATAGTTAGCATCTGACCTGGGTCAGCGGGCCGGGCGGAGCGGTTCAGCCACGGATCAGATCCTGGAGGCCGACCACGCGCAGCAGTTCCAGCCGCTCGTGGGACCTGCTGCCCGGGCGGGCGGTGTAGACGATCATCCGCTGGTCGTGCTCCGGGTTCAGCAGTACCTCGCAGTCCAGCTCCAGGAAGCCGACGACCGGGTGCAGGAAGCGTTTGGTGCCGGCGCGCGGCGTACGGCGACGTTGGTGGGTGTCCCACAGCGCCGAGAACTCCTCGCTGCGGGCGCGGAGCCGGCGTACGAGCGCTGCCAGCCGCGTGTCGTCCGGGCGGCGGGCGAATGTGGCGCGCAGATCCGCCACTGCTGCCCGGGCGCCACGGTCACGGTCCTCGGCCGGGAAGAGTTCCCGCGCGGCGGGGTCCGTGAAGTAGCGCCAGGCGACGTTGCGCTCCGCCTCGGGGCGGACGGACGCGTCACCGTAGAGCGCCTTGGCCATCGCGTTCTGCGCGAGGATATCGCCGCGGTCGCTCACCACCTGGGCGGGAGTGTCGGTCAGCCGGTCGAGGACGAGAAGCAGGCCGGGGCGGACATGCTCGGTGGTCGGCTGGCTGCGTGGGGGCTCCTCGCCGGCCAGATGGAACAGGTGGTCCCGTTCGTCGCCGGTCAGCCGTAGCGCGCGGGCGACGGCGGCGAGCATCTGGCGGGACGGGCGTGAGCCCCTGGCCTGCTCCAGCCGCGTGTAGTGGTCGGTGGACATGTCCGCCAGCTGCGCCACCTCCTCGCGGCGCAGTCCCGGGGTGCGACGCCGCGCACCCTGCGACAGCCCCACGTCGGCAGGGGCGAGTCGGGCACGGCAGTGGCGCAGGAAGTCGGCGAGTTCGGTTCTGTCCACACCTCCGCCATGCCCGGGACGCCGGACGCAGCCAGGGACTGCCCGTCCCCGGATAAGGACGTCTCTCCCGCTGGCGCCCGCACCGCCGCACGCTGGAAGCCGGACCGCCGGACCGGCGGCGCCCCGCGGGTGCGAGAGACGATCTTTTTGCGGAGAAAGGGCAGATGTTGCATGCAGTACCGCACGCTCGGCCGGACCGGTATCAGGGTCAGCCCCTATGCCCTCGGCGCGTTGATGTTCGCCACGCCCATCGGTAACCCCGACCCCGATGACTCGGCCCGCATCATCCACAAAGCACTGGACGCGGGAATCAACCTCATCGACACCGCCGACGCCTACGGCGACTCCGAAGAGGTCGTCGGCAAGGCGCTCAAGGGGCGACGGAACAATGAGCCTTTCC
>NZ_CADCWT010000230.1 GCF_902806485.1 Candidatus Frankia alpina
CTGTAGGGCATGCATGTCGCCGCGAACAGGGGTGACCGTGGCACCGGCCGCGGTGGGCCCCGCCGCGGCGCACTGCACGAAGTCGAGATCGTGGGCGAGGCCCTAGAGATCATCGGGGCGGACGGGGTGGAGGGCCTCACCATGCGCCGCCTGTCCGACAACCTGGGCGTCGCCGTCGGCGCGACGTACAAGCACGTGCCGACGAAGGAACATCTTCTGCGTCTGGTCACGCTCGAGCTCTACACCCGGGTCGGCTCGTGCGAGCCGACCGGCGCGGACTGGCGCCGGGGCATCCGGTCGTTCCTGCTGCGCTTCCGCGAGGTCGTCGGCGCCTACCCGGGGATGGCGACCCACATCTCCGCGCACGTCGCCGACCCGATGCCGCATCGGCTCTACACATCCCTGAACGGGACGCTGCGGGGCGTCGGCTTCTCCCCGGCCGGCGCGGACCGGGTGGTGCGGGTCCTGTTCTTCTACACCTCCGGGGCCATGCTGGCGCCGCTGACGCTGGACGAGCACGCGGATGCCGAGTTCGCCGCCGGGCTCGACCTGGTGCTCGACGGCGCCCACCGGTCCCTCGAACGCGACCGCGCTGCCCCCGACCAAACCACCACCGACCGAACCGCTCCCATCTAGCTGACGGCCGGGCGTTCGTCGCGCGGGAACGCCTGTTGGAAGGCCTCGGCGACGCGGAGGACCAGGTCCTCGCGGCCGTGCCAGGCCGCGATCTGCAGCCCGACGGGCAGGCCGTCGACGAAGCCGCACGGCACCGTCACCGCGGGGAACCCCAGCCAGTTGAAAATCATCGTGTGGCTGCAGTACACCGGGGCGAAGCTCCCACCCGGGAAGGTCGGGCCGTCGACGGTCCAGGCGCGCTCCCACTCCTCGACGCCGGCGGCGATCCGCTGCGCGGTGACCGACAGGATGACGTCGTGTCGCCGGAACAGGCGCTGGAAACGTTCCCAGTTGCGCGCCCGCGACTGCGCCTGCTCGCGGTAGAGCACCGGGTCCAGTGCCGGCAGCGGGGCCGGGTTGGTGCCGACCATGACCTCGTAGACGGAGGGCTCCATCGTCCAGCGCACGGTGCCCCGCTCGGCGCGGTCCTCCCAGACCTCGTCGGTCGGGTCGACCACGGCGCCGAGGGCGGCGAGGCTGTGCGCGGCCACCCGGGCGACGTCGATGATCCGCGCGCTGTCGGCGGTGGCGTAGGTCGCGGCGAAGCCGAAGTCCTCGGTCCACGCCATCGACATCCCCTCGACGCCCCGATCGAGAGCCTCGACCGGATCGGGGGTGTCGTCCTGCAGGCACACGTAGTCCCGCCCGTCGCCGCCGCTCATCGCGCGGGTGAACAGTGCCGCGTCGCGGACGTACCGGGCCAGCGGGCCGTAACTGGCGGTGAGCAGCATCGTCGGCTTGTCGTAGTTGACGTGGGGGATGAGCCCGCGCGAGGTGTGCAGACCCACCACCCCGGAGTAGGCGGCCGGCAGCCGGGTCGAGCCTCCGCCGTCCGAGCCGATGGTCACCGGCAGCAGCCGGGCCGCGGCGGCCGCCGGAGCTCGACCAGCCGGGGACGCGCGTGGTGTCCCACGGGCTGAGCGCCTCGGCGTCCCAGTTGAACGGGCTGAACACGCCGGGCCGGTCCCGGGCGAGCGTCAGGTCGGCGCCGGCGCCCATCATCGTGTTCGTGCCGATGATGATCGCCCCGGCCCGGCGCAGGCGCTCGACGCAGATGTCGTCGAAGGTCGACACCACATCCGTGCCCGGCTGGACGTAGTGCAGCCCCTCGACCCGGATGTGCGACTTCACCGACGTCGGGATCCCATGCAGCGGCCCGAGGACGTCGCCGCCGGCCACCGCCCGGTCGGCGCGCCGGGCCTGCTCGCGGGCACCGGCGTGGTCGACCTCTTCGAAGGCGCGCAGGGTCGGGTTGAACTCCTCGATGCGGCCCAGGAAGTGCTCGGTGACCTCCACGCAGGACACCTCGCGCTTGCCGATCAGTTCCCGGATGCGCCACGCCGGAAGCCAGGTGAGTTCCTCGCTCATGCCGATCGTCTCCTCGTGCCCTGACGGGTGTCGTGCCGTGACGGGGGTCGTGCCGGATTGGGTCAGGCGGTGCCGTGGGCCGGTTCGGGGGTCTCCTCCCGCACGGCGTCCCCGGCGTCCCCGGCGTCCCCGGCGTCCCCGGCGTCCCCGGCGTCCCCGGCGTCGTCCGGCCCAGGTCGCATGCCGTCGCCCGGTCCGTCCGGGGCAGGTTGCGCGCCGTCGGCGCGGAAACGGGCGGTGCCCAGATAGGCGTCGACGACGGCCGGCGTACCGCTGATCTCGGCCGGCGTGCCCGCGCCGATCAGCACCCCGAAGTCGAGCGCGTAGACGCGGTCGCAGGTGCGCAGCACCACGTCGACGTTGTGCTCGACGAGGAAGACGGCCATCCCGCGTTCGTCCGCGAGCCGGCGCAGCACCGCGCCGAGCTCACGGGTCTGCGCGTCGCCGAGCCCGGCCGCCGGCTCGTCGAGCAGCAGGACGCTGTGGCCGCCCGCCACGGCGCGGGCCACCGCGAGCATCCGCCGGTGGGCGTAGCCGAGGTCCTGGACCGGCGTGTCGAGGAACGGCGCGAGTCCGAAGTCGGCGACCGCGGCCCAGCCGGCGGGGGTGAGCCGGCTGCGGTCCGGGACGACCAGGTTGGTGACGTAGGCGAGGCTGTCCCGGCGGTCGCAGGCGCTCTGCAGGTTCTCCAGGACGGTGAGGTCCTCGAACAGTTCCAGTGACTGGAACGACCGGCCGAGCCCCGCGCGCGCCCGCCGTTCGCGGCTCCAGCCGTCGATGCGCGTCTCGCCGAGATGCACCTCGCCACCGGCCAGGGTGGTGAAACCGGTGATCGTCGTGCTCTTGCCGGCGCCGTTCGGTCCGATCAGACCCACGATCTCGCCGGGACGCACGCACAGGCTCAGCTCGCGCAACGCGACGACGCCACCGAAGCGCACCGACACCCGGCGCAGCTCCAGCGCGAGCGGCGGGACGCGATGCTGCTCCTGGCTCACCGCGCGCCCTGCCCCCCCGACCTCGGACGTCGCGGACTCGAACGTCGCGGACTCGGACGCGGGGGTGGTCGCCCGCCGCGCGCGTGGCTGGAACCCGGAGAGCCGCCGGGGAAGGCGGTCGGCCACCAGCGCACGCAACCGGTCGTCGGCGCGACGGCGCAGGAACACCAGGCCGTCGGGCGCGGAGGTCAGCATGAACAGCAACCCGACCCCGCTCGCCAGCGCCAGGTAGAGCGCCACCTTCGCACCGAGGAAACTGAAGATCTGCTGGCCGAGGGTCCCCGGGGCGAACGAGCTGCCCACCAGCGGCCCCGTGGTGGCCCCGACGCCGCCGAGGACCGCGTTCTGCAGGGCCGTCACCGACTGCAGGCCCGCGAAGGCGCCGAAGCTCGGCACGGGATCGTGGAACGCGAGCAGGATGCCGCCGAACGAGGCGATCATTGCGCCCAGGACGAAGGCGTAGAGCTTCGCGCCGACCACGGAGATGCCGAGTGCCGCGGCGGCGCGCTCGTTGGTCCGCACCGCGATGAGCCGCCGCCCGGCGCGGGACCGGCGCAGGTTGACGATCGCCAGGGCGACGATGACGAGGACGACGAGCACGAGGCTCGCGTACCGCTTCGGGAAGGTCAACGCGTCGACCGCCAGCCCGAACACGCGGATGCCGCCGACGTGGTAACCCTCCACCCCGCCGGTGTAGCGGGGGTTGCCGAACACGACGGCCTCCAGCGAGATCGCCAGTCCCAGGGTGAGGATCGCGAGGTGGACCCCACGGATGCGCAGCCCGCCGAGGCCCACCACGATCCCTACCGGCACGACGGTGAGGACGCCGGCGAGGGCTGCGAGCCAGAACGGCCAGCCGTGGTCGGCCACCAGCCAGGCCGTCATCAGCGCCCCGACTCCGGCGAAGCCGATCTGGACCAGGGAGACCTGACCGGCGTAGCCCGTGACCACCACGAAGGACATCAGGATGATCGCAACGATCATCTGCAGGCCGAACGCGTTGACCCACTCGGCGGGCAGCAGCCACCAGATGCACGCGACCGCCGCGAGCACCGCGACTCCCGTCGCGAGCCGGTGGGGACGGCCGGCGCCCAGCCGCGGCATCCGGCCGAAGCTGTCGCCCTTCCCGGCGGTCGTCCGCCCGCGGGCGAGCAGCACCACCGCGACGAGGACGAACGGGATGGCGGTGGCCAGACCGGGTGCGGTGACATACCGCGTCACCTCGGACTGCCCGATCCCGATCACCAGGCCCGCGGCGAGGGTGATCGGGAAGGACGCGAACCGTCCCACCACCGCCGCGGCCAGCACCGGGATGACGAGGTAGGTGAGGTTCGCGGGCCCCAGTCCGGTGATCGGCGCCAGCAGGATCGCCGCGAGCGCGCCGAGGGCCGCGCCGATCGCCCAGTTCGCCGCCCCGATGAGATCCGGCGAGACGCCCAGGGCCGCGGCCGACCGGGAGTTCTCCGCCACCGCGCTGGTCGCCACGGCGAACCTGGTGAACCGGTAGACGGCCCACAGCGCGGCGGTGAGCACCACGACGATGGCGAGGATGTAGAGGCGATCCCGCCCGATCTGTGCCCCGAAGACGCTGACCGGCTCGATCGGCAGCATCGACGGGATCACCTTCGGCAGGTCCCCGTAGCGCAGCACGGCCACCGACTGCAGGACCACCAGCAGGGCGAGGGTCGCCACGATCCGGGCGAGGCCGGACGCCCTCCGCATCCGGCGCAGCACCAGCAGGTGGAACAGGGCACCGAGCACGGCGGCGGCGAGCAGCCCGAGGACCACCGAGAGCGCATCGGGCAGGTCGCCCCCGCGGCCCTCGAAGTACACGTAGGCGCCCACCATGCCCATCGCGCCCTGGGCGAAGTTGACCACGCCTGACCCGCGGTGGACCAGGACGAGTCCGACGGCGGCCAGCGCGTACAGCGCGCCGGCACCCACGCCGAGCGCGGCGAATCTGAATACCTCGGTCATCTCGATCCCCCGTGGATCACTTGGTTCACAGGATGGGGGCGATGTCGTAGAAGTCGCCCTTGCGAACCGCCTTGCCCCCGGAGATCTCGTAGTTGACCCCGTAGTGGTTGAACACTCGGCGGAACGACGGGTTGTCCAGCGGCTGCGAGGTCCAGGGCGGGACGACGCCCGCGAGGTCGACGCCGCGCAGGCCGTTCAGCGCGGCGGTGAGGGAGACGGGCGTGACCTCGCCGGAGGTGCTGCGCAGCGCGGACCCGACGAGCCGCGCGGCGATCCACGCGACGACGGCCTGCTCGGTGAGCTTGGTCTTGGAGTCGACGGCCCGCGCGTCCGCCTGCACCTGCCCGATCCCGCCGGCGGCGGTGTCATGGGTGTTGAGCTGGCTGTCGACGACGATGAGGCCGTTGGCGAGACTGCCCAGCGAGCTGAGGAGGTCCTCGTTGAAGACCGCCGATCGTGAGCGTGCGGCCGCTCTGGCGCAGGGCGGTGAGCGCCTGCGCCGCCCCGCTCGGGACCAGGCTGACCGCCACGCACGTGGCGCCGGCGCCGGTCAGCTTGGCGACCGCGGGCGACAGGTCCGCCGCGTTGGCCGCGACCGGGGCTCGCGCGACCTCCTTGCCGCCTCGGGACTCGAATCCTCGCTTGATGTAGTCGATGAGGAAGTCCGAGCCGTCGAGGTAGACGATGCCGAGCCGGGTGCAGCCCGTGTTGGCCAGGCCCACCCCGAGGGAGACGTAGAGCGCGAACGACGAGCTGACCGGGAAGGAGTTGGGGCTCGTGTCGTCGCTGACCCCGACCATCGGGATGCCGGCCTTGGTCAGCGCCGTCTGGTCCTGGGCCGTGACGAAGCCCTGGATCACGCCGGCGACCTTCTCGGTGATCGCCTGCCGGGCGCAGATCTGATAGCCGCCGGACGTTCCCTTCGCGTCACAGGTCTCGATCCGCACGTTGGGAAAACCACGGAGCACCCCACGCGCCACCGGAACGACCTCCGGCACCTTGAAGGGAATGGTGCTGGTCAGGTCGCCGATCACCATAATCTTGGCGCTGACGTTCGACGTAATGGCCGGCGGCGCGCTCGGCGAGCCGCCCTTGCTGTCATTCGACGAAGATCCTCCGTATGCCGCCAGCACTAGTGCCAGGCATAATCCGACGATAATCGCCGACGTTCGCGAATTCCTGCTCCCGACCATGTGCTCCCCACGGGTCCCGAACCTTACCAGAAAAGGTGTGAGCTGTTTCATACCGGGGCTACAGCCTGCTGTCTACCAGCTTGTATCCCGGTCCGCAAGTATTGATTGAGCGCCTCGTAAGCATTCCTGACGCGGGCAGCAGAAGGAGTAAGAGGGTCGGCGTCTCGATCCGCTCCAGATATTCCACGGATCGATTTCTCGGCGGCATTCTGCGCCGTCGGGCGAAGACCGGCGGGGAGCGGCCGGGGGCGGTCAGCCGCCGGGGGCGAGGGCGACGAGTTCGCCGCCGGTGCGGATGGCCTCTCGGCCGTCGATCACCTTGAGCGTCTCCTCCGACGAGCCCCTGGCGGTGATCACGACGGCCAGCCACTCGTCGTTCTCCGCTCTCAGGCGGTCGAGGTCGCCGAGAAACTCTGGCTCGATGTAGTCGCGGTAGGCCTGCGGCGGGGCTCCGGTGTGACCGTCTGCGGAGACGAGGACCAATCGCTGTCCCATGCGACTCACCTCATAGTTCAAGTCCGCTCACCCCGCCCTGACCGCACCGCGGTGTCAACGGCGTTCACCTCACTAAAGTGCCAGGCCCGCCGTCGAATGAGAGGATCAGCCGGTCGCCAGCTCGGCGTTCGACAGGTAGGTCCGCTCGATCTCGCCGATGCGGCCGCGCAGCTCACGGGCCTCGCCCTCCAGCACCACCCGCCCGTGGCTGAGCACATACGCGCGGTCCGCGACCTCGAGGGCGTCCCGGACGTGCTGTTCGACCAGGAGCACCGCCCCACCCCGGTCCGCGGCCGCGCGCACGGCCAGCAGCAGGCGTTCGAGGACCAGGGGCGCGAGCCCGAGCGAGAGCTCGTCGGCGAGCAGTACCCGGGGGTCGGCCGCGAGCGCGCGCGCCAGGGTGAGCATCTGCTGCTCGCCACCGGAGAGCAGGCCCGCCCGCCGCGGCAGCAGCGGCGCCAGCTCCGGGAACAGCTCCAGGCACCGCTCACGATCGCCCCCGCCCAGACGCAGGTTGTCGGCGACGGACAGCTCCATGAACACCGACCGTTCCTCGGTGATGTAACGCAACCCGCCGCGGGCGCGACGCTGCAGCGGCGCGGTCGTGCGGCGCCCGTCGAACAGCACCTCGCCGCGCAGGGGCCGCAGCTCCCCCGCCAGGGCCCGGACCGTGGTCGTCTTGCCCGCACCGTTGACCCCGAGCAGCGCCACGACCTCCCCGGGCCGCAGGACCAGATTCAGGTCGTGCACGACGGGGGTGGGCCCGG
>NZ_CADCWT010000231.1 GCF_902806485.1 Candidatus Frankia alpina
GGAGTTCATATGATGTCGCCAGTCGACGGTCATTCCTCATCCGCTTCTTCCCGGGACTTTTCCGGCGTCAGCGACGCAGATTCCCGGCCGGAATCTGTTGTTATCCCGGAGGAAATCTTGGACGTTGTTCCGGCAGTCTCGCCGGAGCGGTCCGCCTCGAGGCGGTCACCGGCCGCGCCCCGGGAGACGGCCGTCTCGACCGGGCCGCTCGCGGGCAGCCGCAAGACCTGGCTCGTCGGCGCGGAGTCGGACCTGCGGGTGCCGATGCGGGAGGTCGTCCTCACCACCGGGGACAGCGTCGTCCTCTACGACACCTCCGGCCCGTATACCGATCCGGCGGTGGACATCGATGTCCGCCGGGGTCTGCCGCCGCTGCGGGCTCCGTGGGTCGCCGCCCGCGGTGACACCGCCCCGGCCGGCGGGCGCGGTGCGCTGCGGGCCGGGCCCGGCGGGGGAGCCGTCACCCAGCTCGCCCGCGCACGCCGCGGGGAGATCACCCGGGAGATGCAGTTCGCGGCCCTGCGCGAGGGGGTACCCGTCGAGACCGTGCGGGCCGAGATCGCCGCCGGGCGGGCTGTCCTGCCGGCGAATGTGAACCATCCCGAGTCCGAGCCGATGGTGATCGGCCGGTCCTTCCTGGTGAAGATCAACGCGAATCTCGGCAACTCGGCGGTCACCTCCTCGATCGAACAGGAGGTCGAGAAGATGGTCTGGGCGACCCGGTGGGGCGCCGACACCGTCATGGACCTGTCCACCGGCGCGGACATTCACCGGACCCGCGAGTGGATCCTGCGCAACTCCCCGGTCCCGGTCGGGACGGTGCCCATCTACGAGGCGTTGGAGCAGGTCGGTGGCCGGCCCGAGGCGCTGACCTGGGAGGCCTACCGGGACACTGTCATCCGCCAGTGCGAGCAGGGGGTGGACTACATGACGGTCCATGCCGGGGTGCTGCTGCGCTACGTGCCGCTGACCGCGCGGCGCCGGACCGGGATCGTCTCGCGCGGCGGTTCGATCCTGGCCTCCTGGTGCCTCGCCCATCACGAGGAGAACTTTCTCTACACCCACTTCGCCGAGCTGTGCGAGATCCTCGCCGCCTACGACGTGACGTTCTCGTTCGGCGACGGCCTACGTCCCGGCTCGATCTCCGACGCCAACGACGAAGCCCAGCTCGCCGAGCTCGCCACCCTCGGTGAGCTGACCCGCGTCGCGTGGGAGCACGACGTCCAGGTGATGGTGGAGGGGCCCGGTCACGTCCCGCTGCACCGGGTCGAGGAGAACGTCCGGCTGCAGCGGGAGATCTGTCACGACGCGCCGTTCTACACGCTCGGACCGCTCACCACCGACGTCGCGCCCGGCTACGACCACATCACCTCGGCGATCGGCGCCGCCGTGATCGGCTGGCACGGCACGGCGATGCTCTGCTACGTCACCCCGAAGGAGCATCTCGGTCTGCCCGACCGCGACGACGTCAAGGCCGGCGTCATCGCCTACAAGATCGCAGCGCATGCGGCGGACCTCGCCAAGGGGCACCCCGGCGCCCGGGCCTGGGACGACGCGCTGTCGGACGCCAGGTTCGAGTTCCGCTGGGCCGACCAGTTCCACCTGGCGATGGACCCGGACACCGCCCGGTCCTACCACGACGAGACCCTGCCGGCCCCCGCCGCGAAGACGGCCCATTTCTGCTCGATGTGTGGGCCGCACTTCTGCTCGATGAAGATCTCTCACCAGGTGCGGGTCGCCGCGGACAACGCCGACCCGGCCTCGGCGGACGAGACGATCGCCGCGGGGCTGCGGGCCAAGGCCGCGGAGTTCGCCGCCGCCGGCAGTCGGATTCACCTTCCGATCGCCGGGCCCTGAGCGATAGCCGGACCCTGAGTGTTAGGGACGCCGGGGAGGGCCGGGGAAAGGCGGCGGCTCGCTCGGCCGGTACCGGCCCTCGATCGCCCGGCGGATCTCGTCGACGAAGGTGCGTCGCGCCGCGTCGTCGCCCAGGCCGACGAGGTTGATGGGGCTGATACCCTGCAGCAGCCCCATCTCAGCCTCCGGGTGGTAGTCGGCGACCCGCACCGGGATCAGGCGCCGCTTCATCC
The DNA here is from genome assembly GCF_902806485.1 of Candidatus Frankia alpina. Taxonomy (GTDB): domain Bacteria; phylum Actinomycetota; class Actinomycetes; order Frankiales; family Frankiaceae; genus Frankia; species Frankia alpina. The sequence continues at coordinate 2,091 of NZ_CADCWT010000231.1, forward strand.
CGGTCGGGTCCGCCAGCCATGCCGTCTGCCACTCGGCCTGCACCTTCTCCGAGGCCAGGTAGTGCTCGGAGAGAATCACGAGGGTCCGCTTCGAGTGGGACACCGCCTCGTCGAGGCGGCTCACCGAGTGATCCCCGGCGACGACGTCCCATAGGTCGAGGTGCACCTGGTAGCCCTGCTCTTCCAGCTGCCAGGCGCACCATTCGCCCCAGGCGCCGTCCTCCTCCGCGGCGGAGACGAGGAAGTCCCACCCGGCCACGGTGCGCGGCTCCTCGGTGACGATCGGCGCCACCGGCGGCGGACCCGAGCGCTGGATCCGCCGCGGGCACCTGCGCACCGTCGGCCGCTCCCGCGACCGCCGGCCCCGCCTGCACCCAGGCGGGGCCGGCGAGGCCGGGCACGTCCGTGTCCACCCGCTGGAAGGCGCCGGGATCCAGATTGCGCAGCCGTCGGTCGACGGTGGCCGCGAACAGGGCCGCCGAGATGATGATGGCCATCTCGGCGGCGGGGAACTCACCGAGCAGGCGGCTGAGGGCGGGCGTGTCGACGAGGCGTGAGGCGGCTTGGGCGGCGTCACCGCGGACGCCGGCGCCCTCATCGGCGACGACCCGCCCCTGGTGCAGCGCCACCCGCAACCGGACGCGACCGCTCTCGCCCCGCGTCTGGTTGTAGGCGTGCAGCACGAGCCGCAGCCCCCGCATGAGATCCGCGACCACGCGCTCCGCCGGCACGTCGTCGCGGAGCACGCCGAGCAACCCGCCACCCCGGTCCTGGACGCTCACCGCGTCGGCCGGCAGCCCGCCGTCGCGCGCCGCCCGGTTCAGCAGCTGGCGCAGGCCGTCCCGCCCCACCCCCGCCGGGCCGAACCGCACCGCATCGACGGCCAACAGGACGCTGCCGGCCGACGGAGGTACCGCGCCGGCCGGGGCCGCCGTGGGCGTCGCTCCGCCTGCCGTCGCGAAAACCTTGTTGGCGGGGTAGAGCTGCGCCGCCGCGGCCAGGAGGCTGATCCGGCCGTCGGCCAACGCTCCCAGGGAGAGCTGGTCGTTGTACCTCTTCCCAGAACTCCAGCGAGGTCCGCTCCGTCCAGGACGGCTGCCGCCAACGTTCCAGACCGGCCCGTTCGAGCACCATCATGGCACTGGACGAGCGATGGAAGACGCGGGCGAGCATTATCACTTCCTCGTCGGCCAGCCGTTCCGTCACCGCTCCCCCGAACCATCCCATCGCACCGGCATCCAGGCTCCGGCGAGCGGCCGCGCCGCCGTCTGCGCCCGGTTCCGCGACTCCCTCCGGATGCTGCTCGCCGATCTTACGTTGCGGCCGGCCTGGGGCCCACAGCGTGCGTTTACTGGCACAATCGGTCACGTGCCCGGGGGAATTCCTGGCATCTCGAGAAGGCCGGATACAGGGCTTCTCGCACCGTGGAGCTTCACCAGCGGCGACGGGTGGAAACGGGCGTTCCGGGAGGGCCTGCGAGAGGCTCGCGGAGTTGTCGTGCTACCACCACCTGCTCGTCGGGCTAACCTCCTGCAACCGCTGATCGCCAGGTGACCGGAACTGGCGTCGGCTCTCGCGCCGGTTAGGCCAGCCGTCGGTCGTCGTCGTTCGGGAGGGCCAGCTCACCCGGGTGGGTCAGGGAGCCACGGCGCGGCGCCGGCGGTTCGTAGCGGGTGGTCAGCGGCTCGTAGTCCGGTGTGAGCGTGGGCTCGTCTGCCTCGTCGTAGGGAGGAACCCGGACGGCGAGATCGGGACGGGTGGGTCGAACGGGCGGCGGTGGTGCCATGGCGACATAGTCGTCGAGGGAGTCGTGGATCCGGCCGAGCTCGCGGTCGCGCCAGGCGTCCAACGCCGCGTTCGCGACCTCCTCCTGGACCGCGACGGCCCGCCGGGCCAGTCGCTCGATCGCCGAGTCCTTCTCGTCCCTCATCACCTGGGCCTCCAGGTAGGAGTCCTGGTCGTCGAGGAGCAGGGTGGCGCGCCGCCGCGCCGACATCTCCTCCTCGGCGATGAGCTGGTTGCGTTCCTCGATCGCGACGACCTGCTCGTAGGTGGTGAGCTTGCCCAGCGACATCAGGAACTTGACCAGGATCGGCAGGCATTCGATCGCCGTGATGAACAGCAGCAGCACCAGGTGCGCGTTGGCGAGGGTGCGGTGGTCGGGATCGCTGGTGATGCGGTCGAGCGCCTCCATCCGGATGAGCAGCCCGGTGTTGTCGCTGTTCTGGCGGTTGAACGCCGCCCGGTCGTTGCGCTGCCCGGTCTCCAGCGCGGTGATCTGGGAGGTGAGCGCGGGAAGCTGATCCTTCGCGTTCGCCGTCGCGCTGGACTGGCCGGCCTGCTGGCGGGCGCGCGTGGCGTTGATGGCTGCGGTCAGGCGCGGCTGCAACTGGTTGATCTGCGTCTGGATGCCGTCGCGCAGGGAGACCTTCAGGTTGTACTGCTGGCCCTGGCCCGCCTTGTTCTGCTGATCAGGGCAGTTGCCGAGGCTCTCGCAGAGCACGTCGGCATTCGCCTGAGCCAGTCGGGTCTGCAGCCCGTCCATCTGCTTCTGCAGGGGCGCGGCCTCCGGGTCGGTGCTCACGTCGACGCCGGTGGTGCCGACTCTCACCAGGGCGTCGCGCTGGGCACGCAGCCGGGTCAGCTCCTGGTTGCGCGGATCGGTGGTGATCCGCTGCTCGAACGCCGCCGCGTCCTCGGCGTGCATCTGGGTGATCTCGGTGTCGATCTCCGGCTGGAAGATGCGCAGGACGAGCGGCGTCGAGATGACCAACCCGATGAGGATCGCCAGGACCAACCGCGGCAACATGAGCAGCGCGTTCAGATACCAATGGTCCTGACGCTGCACGGACGCGACGAGCCAGCGGTCCAGCGCCATGATCGCCAGGCCCCAGTCGAGCCCGACGAGCAGGCAGATCACGATCGGCAGCTTCAGCGCCATCCGCAGCGCGAACGTGGACGAGACGGTGGCCATCGCCGCCGTCGTGAGTACCGCGCTGCCCACGCCCACATACTTGGCCCGGTCGTGCCGCAGCCGGCCGAGGATCTCCCGGTCCGCGCCGGACAGCCAGAGCAGGAACCGGCTCACGGCGAGCCCACCCCCCGCCACGTTCGCGGCCCGGCGGATCGCCCGCGCCGCAGCGCGCGGACCGCCGCCCGGAATCTCCACGGCCAAGCCCGACGCCCGTGCCGCGATGCGTCCGCCGTCCGACGCGACCATCCCGAGGGCGATGGCTTCGTCCACCCGCCGACGTGGCCCGCCAGCTCGCCCGTCGAACGCCACCATCCGTCGCCGATCGCCGGGCCGGGACGGGAGTCGTCGCTGGTACGGGAGTCGTCGCTGGTACGGAAGGCGTCGCGCGGGGCCATGGGCCCGACGTCGGCCGAGGGCGCGGACGCTGCCGAGAGGGGGAGGGCGGCGATCCGGCCCAGGGCCTGCGTGGCGGGCAGCCGGCGCGCCCCGCGCGTGCGCGGATCCCGCAGGAGGGACTCGCCGATGTCGGGCCGCGTCGGCGCCGGCACTTCCAGCAGGGCGATGACCGGCGGCGCGATGACCCGGACGAAGTTCGTCCTGCTCTGGGCCGGCCCGGCGGGCCCAGAGGCCGGCAGGGAGTACACGAAGCCGGGTGATTGTGGCGAAAGATCATCTTCGTATGGCGTGGCCATCCTCGTTCCGTCTGCAAGGGGCCAACAAGATTATTATCTGCGGGGACGAAGCAAGGTCCCAATGCGCCGCTACGTCCGGGTTCATGTGGACGCGAAAGCATCTCTCCCTCGAAAGCATCTCTCCCTCGAGAGTTCGTACATAGTACATAGTACGCGCCACGGTGCACGGAGCGACCAAGCTGATGCCTGCCGTGGCGCCTGCGTGACGCTCCGGAGGGGCGCGGCGTCCCACGTCGGTCACTCAACTCGTCGCATCGGACGAACTACGGATGGTCCCGGGTCGACGCGGCCCCTGAGGTGTTCCCGCTGTGCTGTAAGCTGGCACCGCCGGCCACCACGGTGGCGGGCGCGCGCTCGTAGCTCAACGGACAGAGCATCTGACTACGGATCAGAAGGTTGGGGGTTCGATTCCCTCCGAGCGCACGCACGGTTGAGACAGGCCAGAGCCCCGCACCCCCATCCAAGGTGCGGGGCTCTGCCGCTTCCTGTAGCAACCGGTGTAGCAACGGCCCCTACGGTGCCCCCTCCCCGTCTTGGCCGGACAGATGATCGTCGAGCTTGCGCAACGCACCCTGCTTCTCCGTCATCGACGTGTGTGCGTAGATGGTCATGGTCACCTCTGTCGCCGCGTGCCCCGCGATGTCGCGCACAATGTGCGGTGAGACCCCGAGGTTCAGCAGTAGCGTCACGCAGGTGTGCCGCAGACCGTGGAAGACGTCCGTGACTCCGGCCCTTTCCGCGATCGGCCGCCAGGCGTAGCGCAGGTTCCCCGGATCGATCACGGTGCCGATCGGAGTCGTGAAGACGTGACCGGACTCCTTCCACCGGTCGCCCGCGGTTCGTCGCTCATCGTCCTGGTGCTTGCGGTGGCCCTCGAGAGCGTCCGCCACCAGACCGAGCAGCGGAAGCGTGCGCCCCGACGCATCCGACTTCGGGGTAACCAAGCGCAGCTCACCTGCGGTCCGTTGCAGCGATCGCCGCACAGCGATTGTCCGTCCGGCCCAGTCGATATCCGACCATTGCAACCCCAGCAGCTCACCACGGCGCAACCCGAGGTAGAGCGCCAGAACGAACAACGCGTAGAGCCGACTCCCGACCGCCGCCTCGAGCACTGCGCGAGACTGATCAACAGTTAGTCCGCGATTCACCCCGTACCGCGGAGCCGGTACCTGTACGAGCATGGCCACGTTTCGCCGAATCAACTCTTCCCGCACCGCAGCCTGCAACGCGCTACGCAAAACGGCATGGACAAGCTGAACAAGCCGTTTCGACGGCCGACGTTTGCAGCACGCCCCGACTGCACAGCACCGACGATTACCGACCTCACGACGAGCGTCCAACCCGTTCTTACACAGGGCCGCGCGAAGGTCACTTTCCGTGCTGACTGGTTACTCTAGGTTGCGAGGAATGTGAGGGTCCGGTTGCGGTCACGGGCGATGTGTTCGACGGTTTCTTTG
>NZ_CADCWT010000232.1 GCF_902806485.1 Candidatus Frankia alpina
CGTCAGTGCCGAGCACCTGGTCGAGGTCGTCGAGCAGGTCCCGGTCCTCGGGCTGCGCCTGCTGGCGGGGAGCGCCGGGGACGGGCAGGCCCTTGCGGTCCAGTTCGTCGAGGGAGCGCCTGATGAGGGCGGGGACCTGTTTGACGTCGATGAAGTAGGTCTGGGCCATGACCGAGCGCTCCCCGGTGAACCCCTTGACTAGGGCGGTGCCCCGGTCGGTGCCCGGGATCAGTTCGGTGGCCCGGTGACCGGCCCGGTAGGCGCCTTGGCCGAGCAGGGCGTCGTTCGCGACGTGGTCCCCGACGGCGTAGGCGATGCCGTTGGAGCAGTTACGGGTGACGTCGCGGGGCATCGAGTCCTTCGTCGGTGCCTGCGTGCTCACGATCATGTGAATGCCGCGCTTGCGTCCGAGCCTGACGATGTCGATGAGGAGTTGGGCGATCTCCTTGCCGTAGACGGGGTGCTGGATCGCGACGTGGGCTTCTTCGAGCAGGCAGAACAGCGGGTGCAGCCCCACCCCCTGACTGGCGATCTTCCGGTTGACGACATCGATCTCGTGGTCGACAAGGAGCTGGCCGCGGGCCTGGACTTCGTCGTGCAGCTCGCGGAGGTCTTCGAGGATCTGGCGCATGTGGTGGTTTTCGACACCCATGACGTAGCGGGAGCAGCGGGGCTTGAAGTACTCGAAGTCGAAGTTCGTGTCCGGCACCCAGATCCGCAGTTCCGCGGTGATGTCCAGCGATGCCCCGGCCAGGATCGTCCGGGCCGAGGAGCTTTTGCCCTGGCCGGGCTGACCGCCGGTGATGGTGTTGCGTTCCATCACCGGCGCGACCAGCGCGTCCCCGCGCAGGCTGCGGCCGAACGGCACCCCGCGGAACACGTCGACGAACCCGTCGGTCAGCAGCGGGTACGGCCCGGCGCCCTCCTTGAGCGCTCCCGGGTCCGCGATCCACACATCGAGCAGGCCGGCGTCCTCCCCGGTGCGCAGCCACACCTCGTTGACCCGCCGATGCAGACTCGCCGCGATCGATTCCCGCTTCGCCTGCGCCTCGACGTAGCTGGCCGGCAGGCCGCCGGGCAGCCGGATCAGCGCGTAGGTGCCCCGGCCGTCCTTACGGGCAGGCACCACGTACTGCAACGGGGCCTTCTTGAGGTAGTCGGTGATCTGCTTGATCCGCAGCGCGGCCAACGCCTGAGTGAGGGCACGTTCGTCGATGACAATGTCCACGTCGTCGTCGGTAGAGGTAGCAACCCAGCTCGGGGCGTCCGCGGCCCGCCCGGCCCGGTGGGTGATGACCAGCCAGGCCGGCACGACCCCGGCGGCGGCGGGCGGGACCAGCACGGTGACCGCGGTGACGAGCAGGCTCAGCAGCCAGCCCACGAATCCCCAGTAGTCGCCCCAGCCCACTCCCAGGGGGTGGACCACGCCGACGAGGATGCCAGCGGTCAGCACCACCCCGACCACGACCAGCAGCGCGGCCAGCGTCGAGATCCCGGCGGCCTTGAGCACCGCGGGCAGGGTCGCCACCCGGGCCCGGCGTTCGGCCTTCGCCACCCGCAGCCGGTCCAACCACTCGGCCAGCTCCGCCGCATCCCCCCGGACGCGGGCCCCGCGGATCTGCTCCCGGATCACCGCATGGGTGGCGGCGTCGGCCGCGCGGCGGGCGAGTACGGCGTGCCCCTGGGCGGACTGCACCACCACCCGGCCCGCGGTACGAGCAAGCTCCTTCCCGCCGGCCGGCAGCGCCGGCAGGGACACCGACCCCGTTTCCGACCCCGCAGGCGGGCCAGCGGGGTCGGAAACGACCATGTTGCCCTGCTGGTCGAGCACCTCCCCGTGCAGCGCCGTCCCGCCGGCCGGCGGGACGGTGTCGACGGTCGGGGTCCAGGGACCGGGCACGACAACCCCACCAGGCGAGGCGTCCTGTGGGGCGTTTGGCTGTTCGGTCATCGGTCACCTCCCGGGTGCGTCCAGTCAGGGGCGGGAACAGCGGTGGAGACCAGCCAGGACGACGCGCCCAACGGGCTGATCCCGGCGCGGATCGCGGCAGCGACGTCGAGGCGCTCGGCGGTGGTCACGACCACGGCGACGGCCAGGCCGGCCGCACGCAGCGCGAGCACGACCAGCGCGAGAACGGTCAGGGCGACAGCGACCCACCAGGGCAGCCGACGCAGGTCGTCGCGCACGCTCCCGCCGGTCATGCCGTCGCCCCCTGGTCGTCGTGCACCAGCGACAGCGGCGCCGCGCGCCGCGCCGCGTGCTCGGCCAACAGCCGCTTCGCGCGGGTCTCCCCGATCTCCAGATGCGCCGCCGCACCACGCACCGACAGCCCCGCGGCATCGTCACCGAGCGCGTCGAGGGCCGCCAGCAGCTCGGCATCCGTACGGGGCGCGGGCTGCTTGCCCCGTACGGCACGCGGCACCGTGACGCCCCGGTTCGGCCGCGCCGCGGGCTGCTTCGCGGGACGCTTCGGTGGGTGCGGCGCGGTGGCCTGTTCGGCCAGGTCAGCACCTGTTCGTGCGGGTGCTTCATCCGTACTGCCCACCGCATCCCGCGCCGCGTCGTGAGCCGTGCTGTGAGCCGGGTCTTCGAGTGCAGTACCGGCGCTGCGCGGTGCGGCGTCGAGGGCGGCCTGCGGCGCCTCGCGCGGCAACGCGTCACGTGCGGCGTCGTGGTGCTGGGGTGTCCCTACCGGGTGCGGCGCGGCACCCGCTTCCACCGTCATGGTGGTGGCGAGGACGGTCCCAAACGGCGGCCGCCGCGATGCCTCCATCGCGAGCAACTCCGCGGCCGCCCGATCCTGCACACGGGCAACCTGACGGCGCACCGACGCAACAGCGAGCTGCGCGCTGGCGGTGGAGATCTGCACGGCGACCCACTGCTTGTCGTCCGCGGTCAGCTCCGGGCGGGTCGCGTGCCCGAAGGTCCACCACAGCGTCTTCGCCGCGATGCTCACCGACGCGCCGATGCACGCCATCGCCAACCCGCCGGTGCGGTAACCCTCCACGCCGATCGCGGTCACGGTCACCGCGAGCAGCCCCCAGCCGACCCCGTCGACGACCTTCCGCCGGTCCGAGCGGAACCGCACCAGGTACGCCATGCCCAGCGCCGCGCACCACGCCAGGTCGAACACGGACGCCGCCAGGTACGCCGTCCACATCCCGTCCAGCAGGTGCGCGATGCTCACCGTCGACCACGTGATGCTCACCGCGGTCAGCGCGAGGACCAGGCCCACCACCGCGCGGACCGCGAGGGCGTCCCAGTCCCGCGGCAGCACCGGCACCGCGATCCGGCGGGTACGAGCAACCGGCGCGGCCACCCCGTCCACGGTGTAGGCCTCGGTGTACTCCTGCGTTTCGATCCGGTACTTCACCGGCCGTTTCACCTGCCCTTACGGGTATCGGAGCGGCGGTGGGCAAAGCCGGTAGGCCGGCCGGTGCCGATCTGCGGCATCACCGTGCGGACCATGCGAGCCAGCGCCGCGGCGCGGCGGTCACCCAGCGAGATTCCGCGATCGGCGAGCGCGGCGACGAGAACCCGCCGACCAAACGGCCGACCAGCCACCAGGGCCGCCGCTGCGATCTCCAACGCAGCCGGCATCAGCTCCTCAAACGGCCGCACATCCGCCTTCGACCGCTTCGGCCGCTTCGGTCGCTCGGTACCAGTCAGGACTCCGTGCACGTCCCGCAGGGCCCGGCCGAGTAGCGGCTCCACGCTGGTGACCTTGATTCCAAGCACCAGCGCCGTGGCCGCCAGCGACTGGCCTTCCAGGTAACGCAGCTCGATCGCCTGACGGCGCCGGGGCGTCAACTCCGCTAACGCCACCCGAATCCGCTTCGCCAGACCGGCCGCCGAAGCGGTACCCAACCCGCCCGCGAGCACGGCAAGGGTCACCCCGCCGACGGCCTCCCGGTGCCGCCACTGCTCCCCGAAGTAGCCGGTCAGCGTCCGGGCGGCCGCTGCCTGCCCGAACAACCAGGCACTGAACGTCTCCGTCGGCAGCAGCCCCCGATACAGCAGCTCCAACGCGGTGGTGAACACCTCCTGAAGCAAGTCGTCGAGGTCGGCCGGGTTAATGGCGCGGCGGTACAGGTACGCGCCGATCCGCCGCGACCACCGGCGGTACAGCTCCTCAAAAGCCCCCGGATCACCGAGAGCGGCCCACACCACCAGCATCTCGTCGGCGGTCAGGGCAACCGGGGTCACCGTCTCCACCAGCCGCCGCGCCGGCACCGGCCGGGCCTGGGCGTAGGTGTCGCGGGGGTCGTTATCGTCCGGGAAACCGGGGGCGGCCAGCAGGGTCCGGCGGGTCATCGCACGCCACCACCCTCGGTACCAGCGACAGGCTGGGCCGCGTCCGCCAAGGCCAGGGCGCACAGCGCGGCGGACTTGCCCTGGCAGGGCATGCCACCGGCCAGGAACGCGGCCCCCTCAACGAGGTAGGCCCAGGGGCCGGCGGTCGTGCCCTCCCCGGTGCCGCCGATCAGCGCGGCACGGGAGCCGGCCATGTCGGCGAACAGGACGGCCATGTCGTCGTAGACCGTCAGGCCGCCCGCGGCGATCTGCGCGCTGGCCTCCCGCTCACCAACCTGCCACTCCTCGGTCCAGAACCAGCCCTGTCCCGAGGCCGTCTCGGCGAGCTCTATCGGCGTGTCGGCGGCGAGGATCGCGGCGATCTCCCGGTCGACCTCGGTGAGGTCCGCGGCGCGCCGCGGCCACTCGGCGTCGATCGCGGCTAGCTCCCGGGCTGTCGGCCCGGCCAGGTCGAGGGCATCAGATGGGTAGCGGCGGGTCACGCGGCCACCGTTGTCATCGCCCGGCAACGGCCGGGGCAAGGCATGCTTGAACAAGATCTGACCTCCTACATGGGGCGGATCTAGGACCCGGCGTGAGGCTTGGCGGCATGCGCCGGGTCCGCTTGTGTTGACACGCTTGATACAAGCATCCGATCGTGGGTGTGTCAACTTGGTTGGTACAGAGCAGTCGCCGGGCGGTAGCCTCGCCCGCATGGGAGAGCAGCCGGACCGACGTGCCCCGCACGAACAACTTGCCGATCGACTCCGCGCGAAGATCGTCGATGGCCAGTTTCGCGAGGACGAGCGGATACCGTCCGTGCGGTCACTCGCGGCGAGCGAGGGTCTAGCACCCGGAACGGTTCAGCAAGCGATCAACCAGCTGAAACGGGAGGGGCTGGTGATCACCGCGCGAGGACAGGGAACGAAGGTCGTCTCAGGGGCCATGGCCATGGCTGTAGCCAGAACGCCACCTGACCCGCTCCTGCCCGTCGTAGAACGACTGGACGAGCTGGAAGCCCGGGTTCGCACGCTCGAAGCGTGGGTCGATCGCGGCTGACACCCAGTATTTTCAGGCTCGGCAGCGAGTGGCTGAGCGGTCGTCCGCGCTGTTGTCGTCATGGGGCTAGCCCACCGCGCCTGCTGACGCCGAGATCGGCGATTCTGCCCTGTGAGGTGCCTGGTGTTGTCATGCTTCAAGACTGGCGCCTCGCACCGGCGGCGAGAGGGATCTGGTGTATCCAAGAGGGCTCCGCGTAACTTGGATACATTGACTGAAAAGTTGGGGTAGAAGGGGAACGCCGTGGCCGGTTCGTCGAGAGTCCAGGCTGCGTTCGCACATCTGTTCAAGGAGATGCGCGAACGCAGCGGCTTGTCGTACAGGGATCTTGAACGCCCGACCTTGGCGAGTCGCGGGTGGATCAATAATGTTGCTTCCGGTGCACGTTGGCCGGATCGCTCTTGGGCCAGCCGCGCCGATGATGCGCTGAATTCTGGTGGGCTTTTGCTCGCGGCATGGGATCGCGCCAATATCGAACGGGAAGTGGAGAAGCGCACACGCTCGCTACTACTCGTGTCGGTGAAAGATTCAGGGGACATCCTTGCCGCGACGAACCCGGATGCTGTTGACGTTGATGGCCTCGGCGAGCGCGTCGCGTCGCTTGGCGTCGCATACTTGAGTTCCCCCGCTACGCCGATGTTGAGCCAGGGCTTGCAGCTCCGACAGGAGGCCATCCGGCGGATCAAGGAAGGCGCCGCTCGACCACATGAGTTCAAGGATCTGTATCTGGCGGCGGGCCGCGCGTCCGGTGTTCTCAGCTATGCTGCCCTCGACCTCGGCGAGCCCGATGCGGCGACGACGCACGCTCGTACTGCCTGGCGCCTCGCTGATCTTGCCGATGATGACGAACAACGCGCTTGGGTAAGGGGCACTGAATCGCTAATCGCGAGGTTTCGCAAGGATTACGCGCTGGCTACCTCGCTTATCACGGACGGACTTAAGTATGCCGGCCCAGGAACATCCGTGGTCCGATTGCTCTGCGGAGCGGCGCAATGCGCCGCGAACAGTGGCGATTCCGAGATGGCGCAGCACCTCCTTGGCAGAGCGCTTGATGCGCGAGACGACGCAACGCCCGATACGGTCAATGGCCTGTTTTCCTTCAGCTACGCCAAGCAGTTGTATTATGCCGGATCAAGTTTGATATGGCTGCCGGATGAACCGGCCCTACGCAAAGCAGAACAGGACTCCGGTCGAGCAATCGAGTTGTGGGAGCAAGAGGGGGAACAGTTCCGATCGTTTGATGATGAAGCCCTCGCCCACGTCTACATGGCCACGGCGCGGTTGAAGCTCGGCGAAATTGAAGGCGCGATGGATGCCGTCCGGCCGATCATCGAGCTACCGAATGATCGGCAGATTTCATGGATTAGGAAGCGGGTAGGTGAACTATCGCTCCTACTCGATGACGAACGGTTTAAGCACTCCACGGTGGCGGCCGATGCTCGCGAGGAGCTGCGCGGCGCCGGATAACCGGCGGCCCTGCTCAGCGCTCTGCTTTGCCCAAGCGTCGGGGTAGGAGATGGCCCCCCCACAGTGGTAGCCAAGCTGGTCCTGGCGGTGCCGGTCCCAGCTGGGTCCGCCACCCCCGAGCGGGTCTGGCAGGCGTCCAGGAGGCGGGGGGCCATCTCCCCCACCGGCCGGGCTCACGGTCAGGCTTGATTCAGCGTGGGTGCGGCTGGGACTGGCCCGACTATGGCTGGCCGCTTGCCGCCAGCCACCGCTCCATCTGATCGCTTTCCTCGAGGACGCCCACGACCGCGGCGTCTTAGTGC
>NZ_CADCWT010000233.1 GCF_902806485.1 Candidatus Frankia alpina
GATTTCACTAATCGTTATCGGCTTCGAGCTGTCAGTCTGTCGGGCGGCCGCTGGCCGGACCCGGTGTCGATCACTACAGGTCGATCTCGGCGTCGACCGTCACCATTCTGGCCTACATCGTCGGACAGAGTCGACTTCCGAACCGGAACCTGCACGGCCATGCCGGCTCCGTCGAGGATCTGGTGGCATCCGCACCACGATCAGCCGTCAACCGGCACATGGTTTGTACCGTGAACTGTCATTCGCAGATTCCGCTCAATATGAAGCGAAGCATTACCGCAGGCTACTGGGTAGACCCATTCCATACCTGTGAGACAGATCACCTCGCCGCAAGAACCAGTGAAGCACTCGCACCCTGCTGACCGAGGCCCGTCGTATACTGCATGGAGGTCACAACCGCCGTGGCGAGAGCGGGTGGGTGGGCTAGAAAAAGCCCATCAGCTTCTATAGGGTCTGCCGCGGTGCGAGAAGCGACATAGTCGAGAAACAAATGAGGACACTGCGAGCCGTGGCCTCCGACGAGACCTTCCGACATCGCCCTCGACCGGTTCTACGGTCGAGCATTTCCGGACACTGAAACCGCATCCCGGTCTGGTGGTTCGGCCGACCCGGCGCGCCTCGCGCACGCGGTCCGAGGCCTCACGGCGAGGCGGGGGTCGCCGGTCGCCAACCCCGGCGGGCCCGGCCGATGCCCGGTTCGTCGGGCGCGCCGGGCGGCGCGTCCGGACGTCGGGTTCGGCCGGGCCGGTGGCATCAGCCTCGACGGCGAGCGTGCTGCGAGGAGCTCGTACGAGCACTCCGACGGCCGACGCGCCTGGAGATCGCAGCTTTCCTCACACGGTGCCAGCCGAGATCGGGAACGGCCTCGAGCCGCCGAGGGCGGACGCGCCGATGATGATGGTGGCGGCCTCCTCGACGGTGATCAGGAACTCGGCGGTCGGAATCGGGCCCGCGCCCCACACCAGCACGCCGTGATTGGCGAGCAGGATCGCCTTCGTGTCCGGATGCTCGGCGAGCTTCGCGGCGACCTCGTCGGAGACCTTGCTGCCCTTGCTCCGGTCCCCGTACTTGGTGACCGGGATGTCCCCGCGCTGCCCCAGGAACACCAACGACTCGTAATGCAGCGGCAGCGGCCTGTTCGCCACCGCGAAGCTCGCGGCCGCCGGCGAGTGCGCGTGCAGCACCGTGTCGACCTCGGGACGGGCGCGGTAGACCTCGAGGTGGAACCCCAGAGCATGGACCACGTCCGGGCCGAGGGCTCCCCGGATGATCCGCCCCTCGAAATCGACGACTCCGAACCCGTCGACGCCGATGTCGGCCTTGAGCCCGTAGGACGACACCAGAATTCCGTCGCCACTGGGCAGCCGGACGCTGCCGTTCGAATTCACGCTGAAGGGCAGCACCTGCGCCCGGTGCAGCTTCTGCACGGCCAGGATGAAATCGGCTCGGATCGCCTCATCGGCCGCGGCGAGGTCAAGCGGCCCGAGCGGTTCGGCGGACCTGTTCAACTCGGTGGGCTCGTTCAACTCGGTGGGCTTGGACTCTGTGCTGGTCGCCATCGGTGACCTTTCGTCTGGTTGATCCTGTCGGGAAATGCGGGTGACATGGGCGATGAACCACCCGCTCCGCGGGCGTGGAGCTCCTCCCGGCTACTTGAGGTTCCCGAGGCCGGCGGGACCGCCGCCGCTACCCGCCCGCGAGATGAGCAGCGCAGCGAGCAGCGCGCTGCCGTTGAACACGTTCGGCACCCAGGCCGGCGCGCCCACCATCGTCAGTCCCGTGAGGCCGACGCGGAGCATCACGACGGCCAGCAGGGTCCCCCACACGTTCAGCTGGCCCCGTCGCGAGACCAGGGCGCCCAGGAATACCGCCGCGACCCCGTTGAGCAGGAAGTCCGTGCCGATCGACGGGTTGGCCGACTGGAGCTCGGCGACCCTGGCCACGCCGGCCAGCGCGGCCAGGGTCGCCCCGAGGACCGGCGAGATCGTGATGTACCGCGACGTGCGCACGCCGATCAACGCCGCCGCCTCACGCCCCGTGCCGGTGGCTCGCAGGCGCCGGCCGAACGGTGTTCGCGAGATGAGGTAACCGAGCACGACCGCCAGGATGAGCGTGTAGAAGATCACGAGTAGGAGGTTGAGGACCCGTTTGCCCACCAGGTGGTTGAAGCTCACCGGTATCCCCTCGTAGAGGGTCTTGCCGTCGCCGATGAGGTAGGCCAGGCCCCCGAGAGCGGTGATCATACCGAGCGTGGTGATGAATGAGTTCAGGCGCGCCACCACGATCAGGACGGCGTTGACCAGACCGATGGCGGCGCCGACGGCGAGCGCTCCGGCGACGGCGGCGACCGTGGGCCAGCCGTGGCCGAAGGCCCACGCCGTGAACATGGCGGCGACGCCCATCACGGCTCCCACCGAGATGTCGACCTCGCCCGCGGTGAAGGACACGGTCATGGCAAGCCCGATGATCGCCGAGACCGACGACGCGTACAGGATCGCGCTGAAGTTGTCCCAGGTCGCGAACTGTGCCGGCTTGAGGATCGAGAAGACGATCAGGAAGGAGACCAGCAGAACCAACGGCGACAGCCGGGTGAGCAGGTCGAACGCGCTCGCGGCGAACGGCACCGGTGACCTGCGTTCCTCCCTGCGGGCCACGTGCACCGCGCTCGCCGCGTCGACGTCGGCCGCGTCGACTTCGGCCACGTCGCTCATGCCGAGTGTCCCTCGACGCCGGCGGTCGCGTGCGCGAGCCGGCTGCGCGTCAGTTCCCCGGGCCCGAACACCCGCCGTCTTCGGCCACGGTCGAGGATCAGGGCGCGATCGGCGAGATCGAGCAGTTCGTCGCCGTCCGACGTGCCGAGCACGATCGCCATCCCGTCCGCCTTCAGCCGCCGGATGATGCCCGCCACCTCTCGGCGCGCGCCGACGTCGACGCCCTGGGTGGGTTCGTCGAGGACGAGGACGCGGGGGCGCAGCCGCACCGCCCGCGCGATCGCCACCTTCTGCTGGTTGCCTCCGCTGAGCAGACGCACGGGAAACTCCAGTTCGCGCGGACGGATGTCGAACTGTTCGATGAGCGTCCGCGCCTCGGCCTTCTCTCGAGCGCGGTCGATCATCGTCCAGCGCGTGAGCGAGCGCAGGTCGCCGAGCGTCAGGTTCTCCCGCACGGTCAGGTCGCCCAGGACGCCGTCGCGACGGCGGTTCTGCGGCACGGTCACGATGCCGTCGGCGACGGCGGTTCTGCGGCACGGTCACGATGCCGTCGGCGACGGCGGCATGCGGCGCCGCGTACGACCGGGGGCGACCGCCGACCTCGAGCGTCCCGCGGCGCAGCCGCTGGGCGCCGCCCAGTATCCGGGTCAGCTCGCTGCGCCCCGAGCCCACGAGACCGCCGACGCCCAGCACCTCGCCGGGGTAGATCTCGATGTCGACCCCCGCCAGCCGCCGCCCATGCAGGCCGCGCCCGACGACGATGGGCTGGTGCAACTCGTCCACGGCCTTCGGCGTGCTCTCGTACTCGGTCAGATCCTTGCCGATCATCATCTCGACCAGATCCCCGGCGGCGAGACCGGCGACGGGCCGCTGCCGGACGAGGCGCCCGTCACGCAGGACGGCGACTCGGTCGGCGATCTGCAGGACCTCCTCGAGGCGGTGGGAGACGAGGATCACCGCCGCGCCCGCGTCCCGGGCGCGACGGATGGCGCCGAAGAGGCGGTCGACCTCGTCGTCGGGCAGCGCGGCGGTCGGCTCGTCCAGCACGAGGATGCGCGAGGCGTCACCGTCCACGTCCTCGAAGGCCCGAGCGATCGCGACCATGGTCTGGTCCGACAGCGACAGGTCGGAGACGTAGTCGTCCGGGGAGACGCGGACCTCGAAGCACTCCAGCAGCAGCGCCGCACGGCGACGCTCCTGACCTGAGCGCAACGGTGTGAGGGCCCTCGACAGGTACCCGGAGTACAGGCCGATGTTGTCCGCGACGGTCGCCTCCCCCATCAGCCCGAGGTCCTGGTGCAGGAAGCGCAGGCCGAGCGCGTGGGCCCGGGCCGGAGACAGGGGCAGCGCCACCTCCGCCTCGCGGACCCGCAACTCGGCCCGGCCGGGGTCGGGTGCGAGCACGCCGGCGAGGATCTTGATCAGCGTCGACTTGCCCGATCCGTTCTCCCCCAGCAGCGCCGTCACGGAACCGCCGGGGAACGTGAGCGAGACGTCGTCGAGTGCCCGGGTCGCGCCGAAGCTCCTGGAGACCCCGCTGATCGACAGCATGATTCCGGCCGCCGCGGTCACCTTGCCCTGCAGCAAGTGGTCGATGTCCACGACATGCGTCCACGCGTCGACGTTGGCCTTGTCATGCTGAGATCACCTCTCAGCGGTGGTGGAGTCCTGCGTGGGGTCGACGGAGTGGTCACCGAGCCCCCGATGGGCGCGCACGGCCAGGGCCCGCCGGACCATCTCGGCGAGGGCCGTGTTGTTCCTTTCCGCATGCGGGCATACGAAAATCCTCTTCGATATTTGCGGCACCGAGGCGGGCGGGGGATTTGCCGGCTGCCAGCCGGCCGGAATTTCTGCGGATCGTGGCCGCCTCGGAACATTGGCCGAGGTGCCGCCGTCGGCGCCGCGACGGGCGGTCCACAGAGCGGCAAACCCACCTCGCCCCTTACCTTTGGTAATCTAGCAAACCCTTTTTTCGGGAACTTGGCGGCGGGCGGAACTCCGCACCGGCGCCTACCGATACCACTACGCTGCCGGAATACCTACCGACACAGGGCGCTGGCCGACCGACGGAGGTCGACATGACGGCGCGCGACGAGAAACTTGTTTCCAGACACGATACGCAAGTGTAGGGTCGCATCGCTGGTCAGGCAAGCATCTCCGCGCATAGCACAGAATAGGCTTCGGTCAACCTCACGCCCAAGTGAATAGCCAGGTGGCTACCAGACAGCTGGTGACCGGCGACTTTGCGGCAAGATCGCAACATTGTTTCGACAACAGCAGGATCGACTACTTAACGTCACCAACCATTCGGACTGCGCATTCGCACCCAGCCTTCGGCGCGAGCGGTTGTGGCTTAGCGATGAGCAGGTCGGGGGGGCGTCGGGCGACGAGCCGCAGTTGGCCTGACCCCCAAGCAATCGACTACGGAGCATGATGGCATCACCCGGCACCCCGCGGTCGGCAGCCGAAGGCCAGTGCAGGTCAACGGGGTTCAGCGGGCGTCCGCGACTGCGTGTGGCGCCGCTGACAGTCAGCGGGACGTGCGGGATCGGCTGACTAGAGTTGCGGGCGTAGTACGGCGGCCACACATACTCAGGAGCTCACGCATGACCTCTACGGTGGAGAGCATCGCTGCGCCGGGGGTTCCCGGCCTCGACGAGGCGGGACGTGCCCTGCTGTTCACGCAGGCGCGGACGGCCAACGCCTTCGCCGACACCCCGGTCGGCGACGAGCAGCTCGCCGCGATCTGGGAGCTCACCCGGTGGGCGCCGACCAGCGCCAATCTCCAGCCGCTACGGGTGACCTTCGTCCGCACTGCGCAGGGTCGGGAGCGGCTGCTGCCGCTGATGAACGAGGGCAACCGGGCCAAGACCGCCTCGGCGCCCGCCACCGCCATCCTCGCGGTCGACTCGCGCTTCCACCAGTACGCCCCGACGCTGCTGCCGATCCGGCCACAGCTGAAGGACGCGCTCGATGCGGACGAATCCCTGCGGGCCACCATGACCAGTTTCAACGGGCCACTGCAGGCGGGCTACTTCATCCTCGCCATCCGCGCCCAGGGACTCGTCGCCGGGCCGATGGCCGGCTTCGACGCCGCAGGGATCGACGCCGAGTTCTACCCGGATGGCCGCTGGAAGTCCGTGCTCGTCGTCAACATCGGCCATCCCGGGGAGAACCCCTGGTTCGAGCGGCTACCCCGCCTCGACCCCGCCGACGTCATCCGCTGGGCCTGAGCGCCTGGCCCGTCCCGGATCCGGCCGACCCGGCAGCTCCGGGATCACGTATTTTTCGCCTGTCCGGCGGCCGCGGGGTAGCGGGCCAGGGCAGCCTGCTGGCCCGCCGGCGGGGGTGTCGTCGCCGGATCATAGAACGGCGAGAACGCGCGGACGAGCCGGCGGAGGTTCGCCCTACCGAGTTTCCTCGCCGTGGCGGCCTCCCGCTCCCTGGACTGTCGGCACTGCTCGTCCGTCATCCCGCGCCGGTCCATGTCCAGCAGATAGCTCCGCAACGGTGAGGTCCGCCGGTTCAGGTGCCGGGAGACGGTGACGATGCCCCCAATCCGGTATAACCACGCGATCAGCCGGGGCCGGCCGTACAGGCGGTGGTAGACGCGGTTCACGACCGTCCGGTGTTCGTACTCCTCGGCCAGATGCCATTTCCACAGCTCGACCGCCGGGGACGGCGCGGCGCCGAGTTCGGTCTCCATCAGGCCGTCGACCCACAGCTCCTCGCCGGTCGAACCGATGGTCTCGAAGCCCTCGCAGTAGGCGAGCAGCCAGCGCAGCGACCTGGTCCGCAGGAAGTGCTGGTAGTCCCGTTCGAAGACGACCTCGTAGTCGACCATGTCCGGGTAGCCGCCGTCGCGGACCATCGCGTTGAACGCCCGGTGCAGCCGGTAGTACTGGCCTTCCTGCCGGTTGAACAGGTCGATGTCGTGCAGCAGTTCGGCGTCGATCAGCGGATCCAGCTCCTCGGCCGCGCGGCGCATCACCTTGATGAGGAACGGTTCGATGTAGGCGGGGATGATGCCCTGAGCGTTGACGAGATGGACGGCCTCCAGGTTCGAACCCCAGCGAGGCGAGACATCGGTGAAGTCGAATTCCGGCGAACGGACACGCATACCTGCACCAGACCCTTCCGAGCGCGGATGGTACGACGAGCGACCCAGCTCTCGACGGCCGCTCTGTCGACAATGATCCGACACGGAAGGCCACGGGGCGGAACTCGACGCACGGATCGCTACTTTCCCGGTCCAGGACGGCACGCCGACGGACCTCGCCCCCGCCACGTGGGCGGGCGAGATCGTGCCAGCGGTCCCTACTCCGACGGTCCCGCTACTGATCTTTAATTCACCGGGTCGGACTGGAGTGGATTCTGCCCGGTCCCGGT
>NZ_CADCWT010000234.1 GCF_902806485.1 Candidatus Frankia alpina
CGGGCCCGGTCTCGAACGGCACTGGGCCGAGGCCGGCGGCGGGCAGCAACGGCGTCGCTGTCGGGCACGGGCCCGCCCACCTGGCCCGGGAGCTGTGGCTGGCGACGCCCGGCGAGTCGCTGGTCGCCCAGACGGTCGTCGACGCCCCGCTCTGCTTCGCCTGCGGGGTGACGATGCGCCCGGCCGGAAGCTGCTACGTCTGCGAGCAGTGTGGCTCGACCAGCGGCTGCAGCTGAGCGAGCCCGCGGGTCCGCATGCGGTGGCCCGGCCGGCCGGCATCACCTGCCGGCCGGGCCACCGGCTGAGCATCGCTTCACTGGTTGCCACCGGCGGTAGGATCGCAAGATGGCGACAGTACCGCGTGCAACTGATCGGGAAGACCCGGCGTCGGCCGGAACGCCGGACTTCGGGTTCCTCTCGTACCCCCAGGCGGACGCCGAGAAGGCGCGTCGGCTCGCCACCGCGGTGCGGCTCGCCACCGAGGTACAGGTCGAGCCCGCGTCCGGGCCGAGGCCGGCGGGCCGGGTACGCAAGGTCCGGGTACGCAAGGTCAGTGTCTCCCTGCCCGAGGAGCTCACCGCCGCCGTGCGGGAACGGGTCGGGCCGGGAGCGTTCAGCCAGTACGTGACCGAGGCGGTGGCGCGGCGGTTGGAGCTGGACCTGCTCGCCGAGCTGGCCGAGCAGTTGGAGATCGAGCACGGCCCTGTGCCGGCGGCGGCACTGGCCGAGGCGGGCGCGGCGTGGCCGGACGCAGAGTAGCCGCCGGCGGGACCCTCGTGCTCGACAGCGACGGCCTTGCCAAACTTGCCGTCGGCGACGCGCGGGCCCGCGCGTACCTCCAGATCGCCCACGGCCGGGGCGCGCGGGTCGTCGTCAGCTCGATCACGCTGACTGAGGTGTTGCGCGGCGGCCCGCGGGATGCGGCGGTGCACCGAGTGCTGGCCAGGATCGGGATTGTCCCGGTGACGCCGGAGCTGGCTCGATTGGCCGGCGAGCTGCTCGGCGCGACCGGGCTGTCCGGGCACCGGTGCGCCATCGATGCGGTGGTGGCCGTGACGGCGCTGCGGGCGGACCGGCCCGCCGTCCTGCTCACCAGCGACGTTGACGACCTGCAC
Source organism: Candidatus Frankia alpina (assembly GCF_902806485.1). Taxonomy (GTDB): domain Bacteria; phylum Actinomycetota; class Actinomycetes; order Frankiales; family Frankiaceae; genus Frankia; species Frankia alpina. The sequence goes on from NZ_CADCWT010000234.1 coordinate 1,116, forward strand.
CGGCTCGTCGACGAACCCGACCGTCCCAAGGACAGCCGGGTCGTCGTCGTGCACGTCTGAGGCGGCGTGGTCGCCCGGCGCGCGGGCGGCGCCGCGCTCAGCGTTCGGTGTCGAACAGGTCGATGAGCAGCGCCGCCGTCCAGGAGAAGCGGTTGCTGCCGGCGCCCGAACCGTCGAGCGGCGAGTAGTACTCGAACATCGCCCCGGAGGAGGCGATCACGTCGACCGTGTTGCGGCGCAGGTTCTCGGCGGCGTCGAGCCGGCCGTAGCGCTCCAGCCCGTCGGCGATCAGCCAGTTCATGTTGATCCAGAGCGGGCCCTGCCAGTAGCAGCGGGGAAGGAAGTTCGGGTCGTCCAGGGGCACGCTCGCGATGCCGAAGCGCGACCAGTAGCGCGGCGAGGTGATCGTCTTTACCATCTCGTCGACGCGGTCCTCGGGTACCACGCCGGCGTAGAGCGGCAACAGGCCGGCGATCGTCTCGTGCCGCAGCAGGGTCCGGGTCCGAAAATCGCGGCTGTAGTAGACGCCGTCGACGACGAGCTCTCCCATCGCCTCCCGGGAACGGCGTGCCGACCGGCGCAGCCTGGCCGGGATGTCCTCGCCGATCTCGGCGGCGATGGTGCTCAGGTGCTCGTTGGCGCGGACCAGGATCGCGTTGAACGCCACGTCCTGCACGAGGGGGATGATGGTCCGCCGAATCTCCCGGAAGTTGTAGTGCGCCCGGCGCAGCTCGCGCACGATCCGGTACAGGGTGAACAGGTCGCCGGAGGTGAGCCGCTCGTCCGAGGGGACCTCCTTGGAATCGCGGCGCAGGGAGTCCAGGGCGTCGTCGCCGTTGATGCGCCGCAGCGCCCGCACCCCCAGCGGCGCCACCGGTCTGGTGATCTCCATCCACGTCGGGGTGTTGTCCATCCCGGACTCCCAGGAGTGCACCAGGGACACCAGGCCGTCGTCGTCGGGGTCGCGCTCGTCGTAGAGCCACTGGTGAAAGCGCAGCAGCCCGGGGAACAGCCGGCGGTAGAACTCCCCGCGTTCGGAGTCGGACATCATGGCGCCGACCCGGACCGCGGCCTCAGCGATCATCGGCGGCTGGGTGACGCCGGTGCTCTGCGCACCGCCGGCGGTGGTTGTCACCCGGTCGCAGCGCCAGCGCTGCGGACCCGCATGGTAGAAGTCGGTAGTCTCCGCGAAGATCACGTGCGGGATCATGCCGTTCGGCCACTGCCCGTGTAGCAGGGAGAGGATCTCGGCGGCGGCGCGCTGGGGGTCGAGGTGGCGCAGCCCGATCGCGATGAAGCAGGAGTCCCACAGCCACTGGTGTGGATACAGCGTCGGCGACGGCCGGGTGATGTCGCCGAGGTCGTTGCCGCGCAGCACGGAGACCGCGGTCTCGCGCAACGCCGCCAGCTCTGTCGGGAGGCTGGGGACGGGCATCGTGTGAGAGTAGCCGTCACCCGCTGTGCACACGGGGAGGGTGCCCTTGGTGTGGTCTGCCTAACGAAAACGTTGTTGGCGCCCCGCGGCCGACCCGATGCGTCACGTGACCGGCGGCCGCGGGCGGACACGCCATGGTTGGCGCTGTGAGTCTGTCCGGTTGGGTGCTGCCCGGGTGGGCGGAGCGTGTATGCCGATCCGTCCCAATCCGGGGTCGGTCGAGGCGTTGCACCGGTGCCGTGGATGGGTCTCGGGCGTGTCGGATGACCGGCGTCGCCCGATGGCGGTACTCGAAGGAAAATGTGGTGTGGATGGCAGGCCCCCAAAATTCTTACGACCAGCGAGCACTCGGATACCCATCGTTGAGGATCTGGGGTCTAGGTGGGGGTCTCGCCACGCGAGAAGGTCAAGATAGTTCGCGGAACGCGCCACACCGCGGGATCTGCCAGGTAGTCTTCGCGACAGCGAGTTCAGCGTCTCGAGGGCATGGGTCTACACTGCCGGTAGGCCCGGCGATCGCTGATGTCCGGGTGCGCCTGCACGGGGAATGGTTCCACGACTTCGTTCGTTACCTCCTACGTGCACGGAAACAGACGTCCCACCCGCACCGACCATCGGATTTGCCACTGATGACGCTGCCTGCCCTGGAACTTGCCGAGCGTACCGACGAGAACCGCCCGCGTAGCCCGCGGCGCACTCGCCGGTCCGCTGCCTCTGCCCGTACCGCCACCAGCCGTTCACTGGCCGCCGTGCCCGATGACGGCGACGAACTCGATGTGAGTGCTGTCGCCGAGGTCATCGCACGCGGTCGCGAGTCCGGCGAGATCAGCCGGTCCGAGCTGCGTGACGCGCTCGAGTCCGCGGACATCGGCCTCGAGCTGCTGCCCGCGCTGATCGCCAAGCTGAGCGCTGCCGGCGTCGAGCTCCTCGAAGAGGAGGAGACGACCGACGAGGTCACCGCCGCCACCCGCTCCACCGCCGAGCACGCCGGCACCGCCGACCTCGTGCGCATGTACCTGCGCGAGATCGGGAAGGTGCCGCTACTCAACGCCGCCCAGGAAGTCGAGCTCTCCAAGCGGGTCGAGGCCGGACTCTTCGCCGAACACAAGCTGGAGTCCGACCCCGACCTGTCTGCCGACCTCCGCCGTGACCTGGGTCTGCTTGCCAAGGACGGCCATGCCGCCAAGCAGCAGCTCGTCTCGGCGAATCTGCGCCTGGTCGTCTCCGTCGCGAAGAAGTACAGCGGCCGCGGGATGACCCTGCTGGACCTGGTCCAGGAGGGCAACCTCGGTCTCATCCGAGCGGTGGAGAAGTTCGACTACGCCAAGGGCTACAAGTTCTCGACCTACGCGACCTGGTGGATCCGCCAGGCCATCGGTCGAGCGCTGGCCGACCAGGCCCGAACCATTCGGATCCCGGTCCACGTGGTCGAGCAGATCAACAAGATCACGCGGCTGCAGCGCCAGCTCGTCTCCACCCTCGGTCGCGAGCCGACCGACGAGGAGCTCGCCCTCGAGCTGGACATGCCGATCGAGCAGGTCGTCGAGCTGCGCCGCTACGCGCAGGACACGGTGAGCCTGGAGACCTCCGTCGGCGACGACGGCGACTCCGTACTCGGCGACTTCATCGAGGACTCGGACGCGACCTCCCCGGCGGACGCCGCCTCGTACGGCGCGATGCAGGACGAGATCGAGAACGTGCTCGGTGGCCTCAACCCGCGGGAGCGGGAGGTGATGCGGCTGCGCTTCGGCCTCGCCGACGGCAAGCAGCACACCCTCGCCGAGGTGGGTAACCGGCTCGGTCTTACCCGCGAGCGGATCCGGCAGATCGAGCGGGACACCCTGCGTGAGCTGCGCAAGCCCGCCGTCGCCGGCAGGCTGCGGGAGTTTCTCGACTGACCGCTTGCGACCGGACGCCGCCGGCACGGCGGGCGCGCACCAGGCCACGGGTGGCATCCCCCACGGGGGGCACGACACGCTGGTGACGGCGTGGTCGTGGGTTCGATGGAAGCCGGATCTTCGCTGCACCCAGCGAAGATCCGGCTTTGCTGTCGTGCCGCGCCGACCCAGACCCAGCCGCGGTAGCGGTCGCGGTCGGTCAGGCGTCTGGTGCGGCGGTGGCCGTGCGGGCCTGCTCGGCGGTGGCCACCAGCGTCAACAGGGCCTGCGGGTTGGCGACCGCGTCGAGGCTCACGGCGTCGGCCAGCGCCGCTCCGGCGAGCAGCCGTTTGACCGGAACTTCCAGCTTCTTGCCGTTGCGGGTCCGCGGCACGGCGGGGATCTCGAGGATCCGGTCCGGCACGTGCCGCGGGCTGAGCTCGGTGCGCACCGTGTGCCGGATCCGCTGCGCGAGCTCCGGGGTGAGGCCCGGCTCGGCGAGGGCCACGAACAGCAGCAGCTCCCCGCCGCCGGGGGCGTCGGAGGTGTCCACGGCGAGGCTGTCGACGACCTCGGCAAGCTGCTCGACGACGCTGTAGAGCTCGCCGGTGCCGATCCTGATCCCGCCACGGTTGAGGGTGGCGTCCGAACGTCCCTCGACGACGACGGCACCGTCTGAGGTGATCCGCACCCAGTCGCCGTGCCGCCAGACCCCTGGGAAGGCCGCGTAGTAGCTGTCATACAGCCGGCTGCGGTCCTGGTCACCCCACAGGCTCAGCGGCATCGAGGGCATCGGGGCGGTCACGACGAGCTCGCCGACCTCGTCGATGAGCTCCTTGCCGTCGGCGTCGAAGGCGGCCACGGCGCAGCCCAGGGCCCGTGAGCCGATCTCCCCGGCGCGCACGGGCATGGTCGGCAGCCCGGCCGCCAGCGCCCTGCAGACGTCGGTGCCACCGCTGATCGACGGCAGCATCACCTGCGGGCTGACCGCGTCGTACACCCAGGCATAGGCGGTGGCGGACAGCGGCGACCCGGTTGACCCGATGGTGCGCAACAGGGACAGATCGGCATGTTCGCGGGGCACCAGGCCCGGGTCCCGGCAGGACTGCAGGTAGGCCGCGGACGTGCCGAAGAAGGTCAGCTCCAGCGCCTCCGCCAGGCCGAACAGGGTGCCGAGCGTCGGGTAGCCGGCGGCGCCGTCGTAGAGCACGATCGTCGCGCCGACCAGTAGGCCGGAGACGAGGTAGTTCCACATCATCCAGCCGGTCGTGGTGAACCAGCAGAACCGGTCGTCGGGGCCGAGGTCGAGGTGCAGCGCCAGCGCCTTGAGATGTTCCAGCAGGATGCCGCCGTGCCCCTGCATGATCGCCTTTGGTGGCCCCGTCGTGCCGGAGGAATAGACGATCCACAACGGCGCGTCGAAGGCTACCCGGTTGAACTCGAGCTCGGCGTCCTCCACGGCCATCAGCTCGTCCCAGGTGAGCAGGCCCGGCAGCCCGGCGCCGCGAGCGCGGGCGAACGCATCCGGTGCCAGGTAGGGCACGAGGACGGTTGCGGCGAGTCCGGGCAGGTCGGCGGCGAGCGCGGCGACGGTGTCGTAGCCCCTGCCGCCGTAGGAATAGCCGTCGACGCCGATTAGGACCTTCGGGGTGATCTGGGCAAAGCGGGCGACCAAGGCCGTGGCGCCGAGCTCGGGCGAGCACGACGACCACACTGCGCCGAGGCTGGCGGTCGCCAGCATCGCCACCGTGGCGTAGACGGTGTTCGGCAGCACACCGCAGATCCGGTCGCCCTCGGTGACCCCGAGGGCGCGCAGGCCGGCTGCGGCCCGAGCGACCTGGCGGCGCAGCTCGTCCCAGGAGACCACCACGGTCGCGCCGTCCTCCCGTACGGCGATCACCGCCGGCGCGCCGCCCCGGCGGGTCAGCGCATTCTCGGCGTAGTTGACCCGGGCGTCGGGGAACCACACGGCGCCCGGCATTCCGGCACCGGCCAGGGCGGGACCGTCGCCGCGCTCGCCCTCGACGGCGCAGAAGTCCCAGATCGACTCCCAGAAGGGGCCAAGCTCGGTGACCGACCACGCCCACAGAGCCGCCTCGTCGCCGAGATCCAGCCCGCGTTCGGCGGCGAGCCAGCTGCGGTAGTTCGTCACCGCCGCCTGCTCGATCCGCCGCGCGGAGGGCTCCCACAGCGGCGTACCGGGACGAATCCTGGCCGCGTCGGCGGCCGCGGGATTCTGCGCGACCGCCGACGCCGGACGCTGCGGCGCCGTTCCGTCTGCTGCCACGGGCTGACCCTAGGGCATTTCGAGTGGATCTACGACGAAGCTCGATCCGCCGGTGGCCTGTCGAGACTGTCACCACTGCTATCAGCGTCGGACCTGTTCGGGCTACCTTCGAGGGGTGACGGTGCCAGGCGGAACGCAGCGGGTCGGTGGCACCATGCCGCCGGATGGGACCGGGCCGCCGGACAGGACCCGGCCGCCGGCGGCCGATTCGAGCGCGGCCGCACCGGCTGCGGAACCAACCATCCTGGCCTGGGATCCCGCAATGGCCAGCTACGACTTCGGGCCGCAGCATCCGCTGCACCCGGTTCGGCTGGGCCTGACGATGGACTTCGCCGCGAGCCTGGGCGTTCTCGACGCTCCCGGGCTGCGGATCACCATCCC
>NZ_CADCWT010000235.1 GCF_902806485.1 Candidatus Frankia alpina
CACACCAACACCACATTGATGTCACGCAAAGCGACGAAACGTTACCGGGAAAGGCTCAATGTGCACCGGTACGGTGACCCCACCGCCTTCGGCCGGATCGCCGCCATGCTCCCGATTCGGGGGCCGCGGCCGTCGGCCCAGCAGGTGGTGCGCAATCCCGATTTCTGGTGGAACGTCTATCGCGGTTTCTTTGGTCGTGTCTCCCTGCTGACCGGCTACGCCGAGAAGATGGCCGTCGGGTTTGCGATCGTCACCGGTGCGGGTGTGCTCGCTGCGGTGGTACGGGTCCTGACGGCGCAGATCTCGGCCGCTCGGGCCCCGGGCCGGAGTCAGGGCCGGCTCCACGCCAGCCGGGTGCGTGGCTGGCCGGGAGCGTCGTCTGGATTCTGCTCGCCGCGCACTGCCTGCTTGTCGTCGCCACACTGGTGGGATACGCGGCCGCCGGCGGCGCGGCGTTCACCCGCTACCTGCTGCCGGTGCTCGCGTTCGTCGTCGCGGTCTCCTGGCGGGCGCTCCCGCTGGGACGGCGGGGGCTGCCGACGGTCGTGCTCGTCGCCGCGCTCGCCCTGCTCACCCTGATGATGATCACCCGCGATCTGGCGCGGCGGAATCCCGCGCTCGCGCCCCTGACGCCGGTGGACCGGCTGCGGACCGCGTGGGCGGCCGAGGCTCCCGGACCGACCGATCTCGCACTGTCCGCTCTGGCGGGATTCGCCCTGGTCGGTGGTGTCCTGCTGGCCGTCGCGCTGTGGAAGCTCGGCGACCCGTCGGTGGCCGGCGGCGGTGAGGTCGGCGGCACGCCGCCACATGAAGCCGTGCACGAGGGCCCGCCCGGCGGCGTCGCCGGGATCATACAGCAACGCCAGGATCGCCTCGAGGTGACCGTCGGCGCCCGACGTCGCGGTAGGGCGGCTCAGGGATTCCGGTCGACCCCGCGCGCTGTCAGGTGATCGTCGGGCCGTCCGGCGCGTAACGGGCCTGGAGTCGGGTGAGGGTCGCCTCGATGCCAGCCGTGTTGCTCTTCGGGGCGCGGATGAGGTCGTAGTAGCGGATCGCGGCCTTGATCCGTCCCATTTCGCTGTAGTCGAAGGTCTCGGTGACGCGGGTGGATCCGGCCGACTCCGGGGTGAACTGCCAGCGCCAGCGGTGCCCGACCGGATGCCGCCACTCGATGAGGCGGTTCTCCTCGAACGCCGTGACCTTGCTGGTGATGCGGTACGGCAGGCCGTAGGCCTTCATGTTCACCGAGAAGGTCGCGCCTTCGGCCAGCCGCGGCGGGCCGGAGACGGTGGCGCGGACCGTGCCGGAGCCGTCGAGCTCGTGGTGTCGGCGCGGGTCGGCCACGATGGCGAACAGTTCGCTCACCGGCGCGTTTACCAGGACTGATCGGCTGATCCGGTTCGGTCCGGTGTCGATGACGGACACGGTCATGGTTCTCGTCCTCGCCGCTTGTAGAGACGTCGGTTGGGGGTGCTTTCTGTTCCCAGCCGCGCACGGCGACATGGTCGGCGTGATCGCGTCAGGCGCTACGGGCCCCCTACCAGATGCGGACGCGGTCGGGCGGGTCCAGCCACAGCCCGTCGCCGGGGGCGGTGTCGAAGACCTCGTGGAACTCGTCGAGGTTGCGCACGATGTTGGCGCGCAGCTCCGGCGGGCTGTGAGGGTCGGTGGTGAGGTACTGCCGTTCGAGCTCGATCCGCCGCTTGCTGCGCCACACGTAGGCCCAGTTCATGAACAGCCGCCGCCGGTCGTCGCGCGACGCCTCGCCGCCCTGGGAGATGATGTAGGCCTGGTGCGCGATGGTGAGGCCGCCGAGATCGCCGATGTTCTCGCCGACAGTGAGGGCGCCGTTCACCTTCTCGCCCGGCAGGTTGCGTGATTCGAACGCGTTGTACTGCTCCACGAGCGTTTTCGACTTCACCTCGAAGGCGGCCTTGTCGGCGGGGGTCCACCAGTCGTTGAGGTTGCCGGCGCCGTCGTACTGCGCGCCCTGGTCGTCGAAGCCGTGCCCGACCTCGTGGCCGATGACGGCGCCGATGCCGCCGTAGTTCTCGGCCGGGTGGGCGTCGGGGCTGAAGAACGGCCTCTGCAGGATGCCGGCCGGGAAGCAGATCTCGTTGGTGCCGGGATTGTAGTAGGCGTTGACGGTCTGCGGGAGCATGAACCACTCGTCGCGGTCGACCGGGGCGCCGATCTTGGCCAGGTCCCGGTCGGTCTCGAACGCGGCGGCGGCGCGGGCGTTGCCCATCAGGTCACCATGGCGGACGCGCAGCTGCGAGTAGTCCCGGAACTGGTCGGGGTAGCCGATCTTCGGCCGGAACGTCGCCAGCTTGTCGTAGGCCCGGAGCTTGGTCTCCTCCGTCATCCAGTCCAGCCGGGAGATCGACTCGCGGTAGGCGGCGAGCAGGTTCGCGACAAGGTCGTGCATCTGCGCCTTGGCACGCGGCGGGAAATGGCGGGCGACGTACTCCTTGCCGACGGCCTCACCGATCGCGCCCTGGACGAACGCCACCGCGCGCTTCCACCGGGCCCGCAGCTCCGGCGTGCCGCTGAGCGTGCGGCCGTAGAAGTCGAACTGGGCCTCGACGAAGGCGTCGGGCAGGTACGGCGCGGCCGTTCGCAGCACGCGGCTGAGCACCCAGTCGCGCCACACCTCGATCGGCGTGTCGGTCAGCACGGTCGAGAGGTGCTCGAAGTACGACGGCTGCCGCACGCACGCCTCCGCCAGCGTCGCCGGCGGGCCGGTCAGGTGCCCACCGAGACCGGTGACGTAGGCATCCCAGGCGAAGGCCGGGCAGAGCGCCGCCAGCTCCTCGGCCGTGACCAGGTTGTAGGTCTTCTGGACGTCGCGGGTCTCGGCCCGCTCCCAGTGGCCCTTCGCGAGCAGGGTCTCCAAGGCGAGGATCCGTTGCGCGGCGGCCTCGGGGTCGGAGTGCTCTCCCAGCCCGAGCATGCGGGTCAGGTAGGCGACGTACTTCTCGCGCGTCGCGGCGAACTTGTCGTCGCGGTAGTACGACTCGTCCGGCAGGCCGAGGCCCCCTGGCCCAGGTGGAACAGGTAGCGGTCGGAGTTGCGGTCGTCGGTGTCGACATAGGAGCCGAACAACCCCGGGCCGCCGGTCCGCTCAAGATCGCCGAGGAACGCGGCGAGGTCGCGGACGTCGCCCAGGCCAGCCACGGCGTCCAGCAGCGACCGCACCGGGCCCAGGCCGAGCGCCTGGATCGTCTCGACGTCGAGGAAGGAGTTGTAGAGGTCGGCGATTTTTCGGGCGTCCTCGCCCTGGGTGGCCGGGTCCTGCCCGGCGAGGTCGGTGATGATGTCGCGGACCTGCTGCTCGGCGGCATCGGCCAGTTGCACGAACGGGCCCCAGCTCGAGCGGTCGGATGGGATCTCCGTCTCGGCGAGCCACCGGCCGTTCACGTGGCCGAACAGGTCGTCCTGCGGTCGTACGTCGAGGTCCATGCCCGCGCGGGCGTCGTCGAGGATGCTCACAGAACGGAAGTCTCCAACCGATCGGGTGATCAGGGAAGGACCTCGCCGAGAACCCGTCGACCGACAGCATGATCCGCCGCGGTGGGATTCGCGGCGCTTGCCGGGCTCGTGGCCGGGTTCGTGGCACGCGGACGACTCCGCCGGTCCTGCGGTCCTGCGGTCAGCGCTGGTCGAGGGCCTGTTCGAGGAGCGCGATGACCGTGTCGGTGTCCGCGCCGGCGAGTGTTGCGAGGACACCGGTGTGGCGGGCGAGGACGACGCCGATGAGCGCGGCGGTGAGCAGCTCGGCCCGCAGGTGCGCGTCGGCGGCGTGCTCGCGGGCCAGCCGGGCGGTGAGGGGGGCGACGATGCGACGGTGGAGTTCGACGGCGGCGGCCTGCTGTGCCGTCTGGTCGTCGTAGGGCTTGAGCGCGGCCTGGAAGATCGGCCCTGGACCGCTTCGGTCGGTGCGCCGGACCAGGGCTGCGAGCCGGTCGGGCTCGAGGAAGTCGGTGGGGGTCTCCCCGGCGTCCTCTGCCTGCAGCACGGCGATGTAGAGCTGGGCCTTCCCGCCGAAGTAGCGGGCGATCATGGTGGGGTCGATCCCGGCGAGCTGGCCGATGTCGCGGGCGGTGGTCTTGTCGAACCCGCGTTCGGCGAACAGGTGCGCGGCGGCGGCGAGCAGGCGTTCCTTACTGGCGGCCGCGTCGCGGCGTCGTGGCGCGGTCGTGTTCTTCACCGTGGATGTCTCATCCTTCACGGGAGGTCATGTTCCTCTTCATCGAGGTTGTCCGGGTCTGACGCCACCGGGCCGCGTGTCGGCGGTGTCGGGCCGGCCGGTGTCGGGCCGGCCGGCGTCGCCGGGGACCACCGAGGCCAGGCTCTCGATATCCTGCTCCTCCTCTTCGATGATGGCCTCCGCCGTCGGGCTCAAGCCGGGCCGCCGGTCGCCGAAGCGGGGCAGAAGCACGCTGGCGGCCGCGGTCAGGACCCACATGAGACAGGCCGCGACGCCTACCGCGGTATATCCGCTGTCGGCGGGAAACGACGCGCCGGGTCGGGTGTGCGCCTGGAGCACCGCGGCGCTGGCGCTGCTGCCGATGCCGTAGCCGACGTAGCGCAGCACCTGGTTGAAGCTCAGCGCACTGCCGGTCTCGTGAGCGGGCACCGACTGCACGATGAACCCGGGCATGATCGCGAAGATTGCTCCGATCCCGAGGCCGGCGATGGCCATCACCACCGCGATCTCCCAGAACGTGCCGTGGGCCAGGGTGAACATGACCATGCCGGCCAACAGCACGCTCGCGGCAAGCGGCAGCACCCGGCCCGGCGGCATCCTGCGGATCAGCGCCCGGGTGACACTGCTGGCCGCGACCGTGCCGACCGAGAACGGCGTCAGCATCAACCCGGCGACGGCTACCGAGGCGCCCAGCCCGTAGCCCACGCTCGTGGGCGTCTGCACCAGGCGGGTCACCGTCGAGGTCAGCAGGTACATGCCGACACCGGTGAAGACGGCGCACACGTCGGCGGTCAGCACGACGACATGCCGCAACCGACGCACATCGACCAGCGGATGATCACTGTGTAGCTCCAGCGCCACCCAGCCGGCCAGCATGACGATCGCCACCGCGACGGTTGCGAGCAGGCGCGCCGAGGCCCAGCCCCACTGCCCGCCCTCGCTGATCGCCAGCAGCAACCCGGCCAGGGCGATCCCGAGCGTGCTCGCTCCCGCAAGATCGAGCCGGGCGGCCGGCCGGTGGCGTGAGGAAGGTACGACCACCATCGCGGCCAGCGACGCCGCGACCGCGATGGCAACCCCGAACCAGAACGCCGCGCGCAGGCCGCAGGTCTCGGCGATCAGCGCGACCAGCGGGTATCCCAGGCCGATGCCCGCGACGGTCGTGATCGACAGGATCGCCAACGCCGGGCGGGCGCGCTCTGGTGGCAGCGCGTCGCGGGCCACCGTCAGGGTGAGTGGCGTGAGGCCGAGCCCCACGCCCTGCGCCGCCTGGCCGACCAGCAGCGTCGCGAAACCCAGCGGCAGGGCGGCCAGTAGGCCGCCGACCGCCACGATGGCCAGGCCGACCAGCAGCACCGGTTTGCGGTATCGGCCGTCGCCCAGGCGCCCGATCGTCGGGGTGGCGACCGCGCTGACCAGGAAGGTGATCGTCAGCGACCACTGTGCGTCGTCGACCGAGACGTGGTTGACGGCGGCGACCAGTGGCACCAGCGGCGTGCCCAGGCTGCCGACCACGGCGACAACCATGCCGATGAACACCAGTCCGGTCACCAACAGCCTGTGCGCGGGCGATCCGGGCCCCGTGTCGTCGCGATCCATTCAATGTCCACCTCATTCAGTGATGGACAAAGTCTACGCCTGATGTCTACAGGTGATGGCAAGATTGTCGGGCCCGGCCAACGCGCCGGGTCGGATGGATCAAGGGCTACCGGTCGGTGCCGAGGTCGGTGCCGCGGCGACGGCGGCCTCAGCGCTTGGCGAGCAGGTGCGCAGGCGGAGGGCCGAAGCGTCCGCGGAGGAAGTCGAGGAGCCCTCGTACGCGTCCTTCGAGGTCCCAGTAGGGGCCGCGCCGGGCCGGTGCGACTGCGCCCGAGGCGAGGTGCCACAGCGCGATGCTGAACCGGATGAACGCGTGGTAGCGGCCGGAGTGGTCCCGCACGAGCAGCAGGGTGTTGCGAAGTTGCAGGTAGTCGATGGCTGCGGAGGTCGAACCGATGTGCGGGTTTTTGACCATCGCGCCGCGCACGAGCCCAGATTCCCAACCGGCGGCCTTGGCCCGCAGCGCGAGGTCCGCCTCCTCACAGTACGCGAAGTAGCGCTCGTCGAAGATGCCGACCTCGTCGAGGCACGCGCGCCGGGCGAACATCAGCGTGCCGTGCGGGTGGCCGGCCGGCTCCCACCCTTTCTCGACGCTCGCGGGCGCGAGGATCCCGCCGAAGTAGGGGTCGATGACCGGCGTCGCCGCGTCGCCGACGTCGGCACACGCCAGTCCCGCTCGGGGCTGCTCAGCCAGGACGCTGAGCATGTGACTCAGGCACGTGGGTTCGGGCAGCGCGTCGTGCGGCGCGAGCACTACCCACTCGCCCGCGTCCGCATCGGCGAGGAACGCACGGTAGCCGACGTTGGCCGCGGGTCCGAACCCCAGGTTGCCGCCGGTTGGTACGACCGCGACGTCGGCGGCCTCGACCGGTGGCAGGACCGCCGACCCGTTGTCGATGATTGTGATCATGACGGGAACGTCCTGCGCGCGGAACGCGTCGATCGTGTCGAGGAGTCGCTGCGGCTGGTCACGGTGCACGATGACGACCGGGAGAGGAGGCGCGATTCCAGTGCTACCTCAGTGCCACCGATCAGGCGGCTTCATCCGCGAAGTGGGCGGTACGGCGGTGAGCCGCGCCATGGCGGAACAGTACCATCGGGGCTGGGCCCGACACGGACGGTGACACTCGCGGTAGATCATCACTTGTCGTGCCCGAACCGGCCCCGGAGTTAACGCGGAGGAAGCCTGACGTAATTTCAGGTGAATCAGCGTGTGCGACTCTGTGGTATGCAGCCAGGTAGTGATCC
>NZ_CADCWT010000236.1 GCF_902806485.1 Candidatus Frankia alpina
GGACACTCACACCCCGCAACAATTACCCAACCTCACAAATCGTTGCCGGGAATGGCTCAATTGGCGACGCGTGCGTCGCGGGTTCTCATGGTTCATGCCACCCCGGGCCGGCTGACGTCGACTCCTGGCGCGGGGTGGCTACCCAGTGCAACCGATCTTCGCGGGTCAGGTCGGTGTGATGCCCTGTGCGAAGCGGAACAGGTCGTCGGGGTCGTAAGCCCGCTTCACCTGCCGCAGCCGAGCCAGGTTCGCTCCGTAGTACGCCTGCGCCCAGCCGGCGAGCTCGGGGTCGATGTAGTTCTGGTAGGCGGACCGAGAGACGAACGGCGCCGTCGCCTCGACGGTCGAACGCAGCCAGCGGCGGTTGGCCTCCTTCTCGGCCGGGGTGGCGTTCGGGGCGTAGCCGGCGACGTACTGGGCGCTGGCGATCGCGCCGCGATGGACGAACGCCGTGTCGCCCGGCGCGACCCGGTTGATCGCCCCGCCCCAGGAATCCAGGATCACTCCGCCCGAGCCCGCCCCCGCGGTCCGCTGGCGTTCCTCGACCGCGCCGAGCAGCACCTCGACGCCGCGCGGCGGCATCGGCTTCACCAGGAACGCGGACGCGGCCCGCTGGGCGACCCGAGCCAGGGCGCCGCCCGGTGTCCGGTCGCGCAGGTGGCAGGACTCGACGGCCCGGCCCGCGCAGCCGCCCTCGATGAGCATCGCCTCCAGGTGGCCCCGGGTGGTGAGGTAGGTACCGGTGGGCCGGTGGCCGGCCGCGTCGACCAGGTCGGCGAGCTGCGCACGCAGGCCGGCCACCGCGCCGTCGTCGGCGCCGCCCGACAGCACCCCGCTCACCCGCAGCGTCGGCGCGCCGCCGACGCCGGCCGCCGGCGCGGAGTAGGCGACGCAGGTCGACCACAGGCTCTCCGGTGCGCCGCCGGGCGCGGAGATCCAGTCCTGCCACGCGGCCAGCACGTCGGCGGCGTCGTTCCAGGCCCAGTGGTAGGTGAACAGCACCAGCGGCGTCGCCCGGTGGGTGGCGAAGGTGAACGAGGTGACGATGCCGACGTTGCCACCGCCCGCGCCGCGCAGCGCCCAGAACAGATCCGGCTCGTGGTCGGCGTCGGTGTGCACGACCTCCCCGGAGGCGAGCACCACCTCGGCGGAGACCATCCGGTCGCAGGTGAGGCCGTAGCGGCGGCCGAGCACGCCGATCCCGCCGCCCATGGCAAGCCCGGCGATGCCCACGGTCGGGCAGGAACCTGCCGGTAGTGCCAGCCCCGCCCGCGCGAGACCGGAGTACACGTCGACGAGCAGGGCACCCGCCCCGATCCGCGCGACCTGGCCGGGCGCCGCGGCCACCCCGGCCATCGGGGTGACATCCACGACCAGGCCGGTCGTCGTCGAATAGCCGCCGTAGCTGTGGCCGCCGGCGCGGGCGGTCAGCGGCAACCCCGTCCGGCGGGCGAAGTCGACGCACGCCTGGACGTCGGCGACGGAGGTGGCCTGGGCGACCGCCTGCGGTCGGATCGCGTCGAAGGCCGGGTCGAACAGCGTGCTGGCCCCGGCGTATCGCGGATCCGCCGGGCGCAACAGCGGGCCGGTCAGGCGCCCGTCGAGAGCCTGCCAGTCGATGCCGGAGGGGGCAGGGTGGGTGTCTGAGTGGCAGCCGGCGAGTAGCGCGCTGCCCAGTCCGGCGCCGACGAGGGCCAGCCCGCCGCCGCCCGCGGCCCGTAACACCGACCGACGGCCGGGTCCGCCCACGCGTCCTCCCAGAGAGCCATCCCGAACCCGCCGCCCGCCCGCCGCGGTGCCACCGGCGTACCGACTCCCCGGCGCGTGCAATGTGATCGGCAGCGACCGGCGGGTGGCACTGATCGGGCCGGCGAGACTACCGCGAACGTATGCCAATCCACGCGGCGACGGTGCTTCGCCGGCACGAGTGGGCTGCCGACGGTGAGCTGCTCCATCACGAGCAGGCACAGTCCGTCGCGCTCGACGTAGTCGTAGATGCGTCTGTCATCCGGGCCGGGCGATCGTCGAGATCGTGCCGGTCGGGTAGATGCGCCGAACCTGGTCGTTGCCGTTGTCCGCGATGTACACGGCGCCGCTGCCGTCGACGATCGCCGCACTCGGGTTTTTGAACTGGGCCGCCGTCGCCGGGCCACCGTCACCGCCGGCGCTCTCGGTACCGATGCCCGCGATGGTGGTGATGATGCCGTTCGGGTCGATTTTCCGGATCCGGTTGTTGCGGTAGTCGGCGATATAGAAGGTCTTCCCGTCCGGCGCGATGGACAGGGATGGCACGTTCAGCTTGGCCGACCGGGCCGGGCCGCCGTCCCCGGCGTAGCCGCTCTCCCCGGTGCCGGCGATCGTGCTGATGATGCCGTTCGGGTCGACCTTCTGGATGGTGCTGCTGCCGAGATCGGCGAAGTAGAGCGTGCCATCGTCGGCCATCGTGATGTCGTTTGGGCCGTTGATCTTCGCCTGGGTCGCCGCGTCGCCGGCGCCGCCGTAGCCGGCGACGCCGGTACCCACGTACGTCGTGATGATCCCTGCCCGGTCGATCTTCCGGATGCGGTGGTTCTCGTAGTCGGAGAAGTACACGCTGCCGTCAGGCCCGGTGGTCACCTTCTCGGCGCTGTTGAGCTGGGCCGCGGCGGCCGGGCCGTCGTCGCCGCTGTAACCCGTGGTGCCGGTGCCGGTGCCGGCGATCGTGGAGATCACCCCGGCGGGTGTGACTTTCCGGATGCGGCTGTTCTTCGCGTCGCCGATGTAGATGTTGCCGGCCTTGTCCCGGGCGGTGGAGCCTGGCCCGTCGAGCTGGGTCGCGGTGGCCGGGCCGCCGTCGCCGCTGCTCCCGCCCGCGCCGGTGCCCGCGAAGTCGTTCGCGGCGCCCACCGGTGTGATCTTCTGGATCCGGTCGGTCGCCAGGCTGGACACGAGCAGCGAGCCGTCGGGGTCGATGGCGAGGCTGTAGGGGCTCAGCCCCTGCACGGACAGTGCCGGTCCACGGTAGGCGGTGACGACGCGGGCGGCGACCGTGCGGCTGCGGTCATCCCCGCCGCCGGAGCTCGCCACGGCAAGGGCGATGCCGACGGTAAGCGCGACGACGAGGACGAAGGCGACACCGCCGATGATCCACGGAGTGCGGTTGCGGGCGCCCGCGGCCTGGCGGCGCCCGGCCTGACGGGTGGGGTGCGGCAGCAGGCCGCCCGGGCCGCCCGCGGGCGGCCCGAACTGCGCGCCGCCCCACCCGCCCGGTCCGGGTCCCTGGCCGCCCCGCACCGTGGGGGCGGCGGTGAAGCCGGGGCTACCGGGGCCGCCGAGTCCGCCGGGGCCGCCGAGGCCGCTGGGCCCCGGCTGGCCGCCGGGGCCGGCCGGCGTGCCGGGACGCCCCTGGTAGCCGCCAGGCGGCGGGTAGCCACCCACTCGCGGTCCACCCACTCGCGGTCCACCCACTCGCGGTCCACCCGGTCCCGGTCCGCCCGGTCCCGGACCGCCCGGCGGTCCACCCCGGCCACCGGATCCGCCGGGCCAGGCCGGGCCGCCGGCACCGGCGGGAGTACCGAACGCGCCAGGCCCGGCAGGGTGTCCGGGCCTGGCTGGGCCGGATCCCTGGGCGGGCCCGACCGGGTAACCCGGCGAGCCCGAGGTCGGCGGCCGCGGGGTGGTCGAGACGCCGAGCGCCGCTTCCCGGATCTCATCGTCCACCCGAACCTTGACCTCTGACCGGGACAGCCAGTTCGGTCCGAAGGCCCGGCTGCCGGCACGGGCGAGTTCGAGGGCGAAATCCGTCGCGTCCGCGAAGCGGGTGTTCGGGTCCTTCGCCAGCGCACGCATGATCACCATTGAGACCGGCGGCGGAACCGTGGTGAGCGGCTCCGGCATGACAGTCAGATGGTGGTGGGTGAGCGGCTGCACCGCCATCTGGCGGCCGAACAGCGGTCGGCCGGCGATCATCTCGTAGAGCACCCCGGCGAGGGCGTAGAGGTCCGTCGAGAGGAACAGCCGCACCCCCATGATCTGCTCGGGGGCCATGTACCACGGGGTGCCGAGGATTGCGCTGGCCGTTGTCTCCGCCCCATCGAAGATCTTGGCGATGCCGAAGTCGGTGACTTTGAGTAGACCGTCGCCGGCGAACATGATGTTGTCCGGTTTGACGTCGCGGTGCAGCACGCCCTGCATGTGGGCGTTGGCCAGGGCGGCGGCGGCCAGGCCGATCGAGCAGGTCGTCTCCGGGGACACCGGACCCGCGCTGATCCGCTGCTTGAGGGTGCCGCCGGAGAGCAGCTCCATCACCAGCAGGCAGGTGCCCTCGTGTTCGACGTAGTCGTGGATGCGCACGATGTGCGGGTGGTCGAGCTCGGCCAGTACCCGGGCCTCGGCCAGGAAGCGGGCCCGCAGACCGGGATCGTCGGAGGTGTCCAGCAGGATCTTGATGGCGACCTTGCGTCCGATGAGCCGGTGCTGGCCGGCGAGCACGAGACCGTACCCGCCTCGGCCCAGGTCGCCCTCGACGGTGTAACCCGGAAGCGCCGCCTCCACCAGTGATCTGTCAATCAGCAAGGTTCAGATCCGTCCGCTAACGCCGTCGGGCACCGCGCCCTACCGCCGCCCCCGTCCCGAGCGCGGCATCCTGGCCTACATCCTGGCCAGCAATGACACCTTCGTCGGGTTCCTGGCGATCCTACGACCCCGACCTTCCCATTCCGCCGCCCGTCCGGGGGGCGCCCCAGGACGTCGGATCGGCGACATGTGCATGCTGCTGGGGTCGACGAGTGTCGGCGCCGCCACGGTCCGGCTGACGCGACAGGTGTCGGATGACGGGCAGGAGTCCGGATGATGTGCCACGGACACCGATGGTGCTTGTGGCGGCACACGTGTTGAACCTGCGAGGAAGGGCGTCCCACGTCATGTCGACTACCGAGCCCGCTGCCCTGGTGGCTGCGCCCGACATCACCACGACGGCGGAATGGGCGGCGCTGACCGCGCATCTGCATGAGATGTCCGAGGTGTCGCTGCGCAGTCTGTTCGACGCCGATCCCACCCGCGGTGAGGCGTTCACCGCTGAAACGGACGGGCTCTATCTCGACTACTCCAAGAACCGGCTGACGGCGTGCACCGTCGAGCTGCTCGTGGTGCTCGCCCGGCGGGCCCGGCTTGCCGAGCGGATCGAGGCCATGTTCCGCGGCGATCGGATCAACGTCACCGAAGACCGGCCGGTGCTGCACGTGGCGTTGCGGGCCCCGGCGGGGACCCGGATCGAGGTCGACGGGGTGGACGTGGTGCCCGAGGTGCACCGGGTGCTGGACCGGATGGCCGCCTTCGCGGAGAAGGTGCGTTCGGGCCACTGGCGCGGGGCGACCGGCGAGCGGATCACCACCGTCGTGAACATCGGCATCGGCGGCTCCGATCTGGGCCCGGCGATGGCGTACGACGCCCTGCGCGACTACTCCGACCGCGGGCTCGCGGTCCGGTTCGTCTCCAACGTCGACCCGACCGACGTCTGGGAGGCGAAGGTCGACCTCGACCCGGCGCGGACCCTGTTCATCGTCGCGTCGAAGACGTTCACCACGCTGGAGACGCTCGCCAACGCGCGGGCCGCCCGTTCCTGGTTGACGGGGGCCCTCGGCGAGGACGCGGTTGCCCACCATTTCGTCGCGGTCTCGACGAATGCGGAGAAGGTTGCCGAGTTCGGCATCGACACCGAGAACATGTTCGAGTTCTGGGACTGGGTGGGTGGCCGGTATTCGGTCGGTTCGGCGATCGGGCTGTCCGTGATGATCGCGATCGGGTCGGTGGCCTTCCGCGAGTTCCTCGACGGGTTCGCCGCGATGGACACGCACTTCCGGACCGCGCCGTTCGAGCGAAACCTGCCCGTGCTGCTCGGGCTGATCGGCGTGTGGTATCGGGATTTCTACGGATTTTCCTCGCATGCCGTGCTGCCCTACAGCCAGTACCTCGGCCGCTTTCCGGCCTATCTGCAGCAGCTCGACATGGAGAGCAACGGCAAGCGCGTCGATCTCGCCGGCCGGCCGGTGGGGACACAGACCGGGCCGGTGGTCTGGGGAACGCCGGGGACGAACGGGCAGCACGCCTACTACCAGCTGCTGCACCAGGGGACGACGATCGTCCCGGCCGATTTCCTCGGCTTCGCCCGGCCGAATCATCCCGGCGTGGGGCCGGCGGACGGGCCGGACCAGCACGCGCTGCTGCTGGCCAACTTCCTCGCCCAGACCGAGGCCCTCGCCTTCGGCAAGCCCGCCGAGGAGGTGGCCGCCGAGGGGGTGGCTGCGGCCCTCGTCCCGCACCGGACCTTCCCGGGCAACCGGCCGACCAACACCTTGCTTGCCCCGAAGCTGACTCCGTTCGTGCTCGGGCAGCTCATCGCGTTGTACGAGCACAAGGTGTTCACCCAGGGGACCGTCTGGGGCATCAACAGCTTCGACCAGTGGGGCGTCGAACTCGGCAAGGTGCTCGCCGGGCGAATCGTGCCCGAGCTGACCTCCCCCGGTGCGTCGGGCTCCGCGGACTCCCCGCAGCCCCGCCACGACAGCTCGACGAACGCGTTGATCAGGCGGCTGCGCGGTGCCTGATCGTCGCCGGACGGCGGCCGGCCCGACCCCGTCATGTTACTCTCCGTAAACAGTTCGGGGGGTCGGTCCCGCACGGTGATCAGGACTTCGGGGGGTGGGCAGCATGCGGGTCGACGCCGGAGCCCTGACCATGTCCGTGCGGCGGTCAGGCGAGGACGTGTTCATCGAGCTCTCCGGTGAGCTCGACACCGTCGGCCGGCTGCGGTTCCGTGAGCAGATCGGCGAGTTGCTGGGCCGGGGCGGAGGGACGGTGACGGTGGACGTCGCGGGCCTGCAGCTGATCGACATCCCCGGGCTCGCCGCTCTGCTCCGGGCTGATCTGCTGCTCCGCCGCGTCCACTCCGAGCTGCGGATTTCCTCGCCGACCCCGGCGTTCGCCGCCCTGCTGCGCGAAACCGGCCTCGACGGTCGCCTCCGCGTCGGCGAGGGCTCTCGCCGACCCTGATCGTCGGTTACCGTCGGTTACC
>NZ_CADCWT010000237.1 GCF_902806485.1 Candidatus Frankia alpina
ACATTCCTCACAACCTAGAGTAACCAGTCAGCACGGAAAGTGACCTTCGCGCGGCCCTGCGTGACGCAGGGCGGTCCACTCCTGCCGGTGCTTTCCGACGGCGACGCATGCCCGGGGGTATTCGCGCGGCCTCCCTTTCCCCTGTCGGCGCGCGTGGGGGCGGCACTTGTCGGCCGCCCCCACGCGGTGGTCTGCGGCATCACCGCCGTCCGGCTGCTCGGTTTTCCCGGTGGGGAGCCGGAGAATCCGGCCGAGCCCGTGCACCTTCTGCTGCCGCCTCGGCTCACCAGGGCGCAACCGCGGGGAATCCGGCTGCACTTCACCGAGCTGGGCCCCGACGAGCAGGTCGACCTGGCCGGGATCCCGGTGACCTCGCCGGCGCGTACTCTCGCCGATCTCGTGCTCGCGGCGCCCCACCGGGAGGCCGCCGTCGCCGAGATAGACGCCGTCCTGCGCAGCGGGGCCGTGCCGAACCTGCGTGCGGCCCGCGAGGCGGCGGCTGGTCGGCGGGGCTTCCGGCCGACGCAGGACTGGTGGCCGCTGGCCGATGGGCGGGCCGAGTCGGGGCTCGAGACCTGGCTGCGGCTGATGCTCGTCGACGCGGGGCTCACGCCACCCCAGCTGCAGTGGCCGGTCCGGGACGCCAGCGGCCAGTCGACCGCGCGGCTCGACCTGGCCTGGCCGGAGCACCGGCTCGACGTCGAGGCCGACACCTACATCACAACAAGCTCCGCCGAGGCCTTCCACCTGGAGCGGCTGCGCGGCAACCTGCTCGCCGCCCTGCGATGGACGGTGCTGCGGTTCAGCGCGCTCGACGTCGCCTGGTAGCCGGAGCGGATCGTCGCAGCCGTCGAGCGGGTCCTCGCCGGCCCGGCCGTGCGGGATCAGGAGGAACTGCAGGCCTCGTGAACATTGCCACCATCCGCACAAAGGCGGGCAAGGACTTGTGACAGGAAGTACATTCCAAGCCGCCTGGGCATCCCACGCCTACGATCCGGAACATGAGCGTTCCAACGGCCGGGCTGTCGCTGGCCGCAGACTTCCCGGAGGCCACCCGCGCCGAGTGGCAGAAGCTCGTCCTGGGCGTCCTGCGCAAGTCCGGCGTGGCGACCGAGGCGACCGCCGCCGACGAAGTCGAGGAGCTGCTGGCGACGCAGACCTATGACGGTCCGCTGATCCGACCGCTCTACACGGCGGACGACCTGCCGGCCGGCGGCGTGGGACTGCCGGGCCTCGCCCCGTTCGTGCGGGGCGGCCGGCCCCAGGGCGCGGGCGCCACCGGCTGGGACGTCCGCGCCCTGCACGCCGGTCCCGACGCGAAGCTCGCCGCCGAGGCCGTTCTCACCGACCTGGAGAACGGCGTCACCTCGCTGTGGCTGCGTCTCGGTCCCGGTGGGCTGCCGATCGACGCCCTGTCCACGGTGCTCGGCGAGGTCTACCTCGATCTGGCCCCCGTGGTCGTCGACGCGGGCGCGCAGACCCAGTCCGCAGCCGAGGAGCTCTTCCGCCTCGCCGCCACCCGCGGCGTGCCCGGCTCTGCGCTCGCAGGCAGCCTCGGCGCCGATCCGATCGGCCTGGCGGCCTGGTCGGGCCTGCCGGCGGACGGCCCGACCGGGCTCGTCGAGGCGGCGGCCCTGGCGGCGCGCTGCGTCGCCGAGTTCCCCGGCGTGCGCGCGCTCGTCGTCGACGCCCAGCCCTACCACCGCGCCGGCGGCAGCGACGTCGAGGAACTCGGCGCGTCGCTGGCCACCGGGGTCGCCTATCTGCGCGTGCTCACCGACGCCGGGCTGAGCCTGCCCGAGGCCCTTGGGCAGGTGGAGTTCCGCTACGCCGTCACCGCCGACCAGTTCTTCTCCATCGCGAAGCTGCGGGCCGCGCGCCGGCTGTGGTCGCGGGTCGCGCAGGTGTGCGGGGCCGAGCCGGCCGAGCGTGCCCAACGTCAGCACGCGGTCACCTCGGCGCCGATGATGACGCGGCGCGACCCCTGGGTGAACATGCTGCGCACCACCCTGGCCTGCTTCGGCGCCGGCGTCGGCGGCGCGGACGCGGTGACGGTCCTGCCGTTCGACACCCGCCTCGGCCTGCCCGACGACTTCTCCCGGCGGATCGCCCGCAACACCCAGACCCTCCTGCAGGAGGAGTCGAGCCTGATCCGGGTGATCGACCCGGCCGGCGGTTCCTGGTTCGTCGAGTCGGCCACCGCCGAGCTCGCCGAGGCCGCCTGGGCCTGCTTCACCGAGATCGAGCGAGCCGGCGGCATCGTCGCAGCCCTGCGCTCCGGTCTCGTCGCCGAGCGGATCGCGGCCACCTGGGCGACGCGCGCCGAGGCGATCGCTCATCGCCGGGATCCCCTCACCGGCGTCAGCGAGTTCCCGAACCTGGCCGAGACCCTCCCCACGCGGGCCCCGGCTTCGGCTGAGCCGCTCGCGGCCACCACGGGCGGCACCCCCGGCCTGCCCGAGATCCACTACGACGCCGACTTCGAGGCGCTGCGGTCATGGACCGACGCCCACGCCGCGGCGGCGGCCCGCCCGGTGGTGTTCTTGGCCACCCTCGGCAGCGCGGCGGCGTCGACCGCCCGCGCCTCGTTCGCCGCGAACCTGTTCCAGGCGGGCGGGTTCGAGACCCCGACGTCCGGCTCGGGCACCGACCCGGCCGTGATCGCGGCGGCCTTCGCCGCCTCCGGCGCCGCGGTGGCCTGCCTGTGCTCGGGCGACAAGGTGTACGCCGAGCACGCCGCCGGAGTGGCCCGGGCGCTGCGCGACGCGGGCGCCCGTCAGGTGTGGCTCGCCGGCCAGCCCGGCTCGCGCGCCCAGGCCGACGCCGAGGCGGGCATCGACGGGTACGTCTTCACAGGATGCAATGCGGTCGCCGTGCTCCAGGCGTCGCAGGCCGAGGCGGGAGTGCGCTGATGTCCGTGGACAGTTCGAACCGGCGCGCCGCGGCCATCCCGGACTTCTCCCAGGTGGAGCTCGGCGGCCCGCCGGCCGGCGCGGACACGCCCGAGGCCGCGTGGCGCACCGCGCTGGAGGCGGCGACGGGCAAGGACGTCGACGCCCTGACCTGGGACACCCCCGAGGGCATCGCGGTCAAGCCGCTCTACACGGCCACCGACACCGCCGGGCTCGACTTCCTGCGCACCTACCCGGGGATCGCGCCGTTCCTGCGCGGCCCGTATCCGGCGATGTACGTCACCCAGCCGTGGACGATCCGCCAGTACGCCGGGTTCTCCACGGCCGCGGCGTCGAACGCGTTCTACCGGCGCAACCTGGCCGCCGGCCAGAAGGGCCTGTCGGTCGCCTTCGACCTGCCGACCCACCGCGGCTACGACTCGGATCACCCGCGGGTCACCGGCGATGTCGGGATGGCCGGTGTCGCCATCGACTCCATCCTCGACATGCGCCAGCTGTTCGACGGCATCCCGCTGGACCGGATGAGCGTGTCGATGACCATGAACGGCGCGGTGCTGCCGGTGCTCGCGCTCTACATCGTGGCGGCCGAGGAGCAGGGGGTGGCCCCGGAGCAGCTCGCCGGGACCATTCAGAACGACATCCTCAAGGAGTTCATGGTCCGCAACACCTATATCTACCCGCCGCAGCCGTCGATGCAGATCATCTCGGACATCTTCTCGTACACCTCGCAGCGGATGCCGAAGTTCAACTCGATCTCCATCTCCGGTTACCACATGCAGGAGGCCGGCGCGTCGGCCGACCTGGAGCTCGCCTACACCCTCGCCGACGGCGTCGAGTACATCCGCGCGGGTCTGGGGGCGGGCCTGGCGATCGACGCGTTCGCCCCGCGGCTGTCGTTCTTCTGGGCGATCGGGATGAACTTCTTCATGGAGGTCGCCAAGCTGCGGGCGGCCCGGCTGCTGTGGGCGCGGCTGGTCAACCAGTTCTCGCCGACGAACTCCAAGTCGCTGTCGCTGCGTACCCACTCGCAGACCTCCGGCTGGTCGCTGACGGCCCAGGACGTGTTCAACAACGTGGTGCGCACCTGCGTCGAGGCGATGGCCGCCACCCAGGGCCACACCCAGTCGCTGCACACCAACGCCCTCGACGAGGCGCTGGCGCTGCCCACCGACTTCTCCGCCCGCATCGCCCGCAACACCCAGCTGCTGCTGCAGCAGGAGTCCGGCACCACCCGGGTCATCGACCCGTGGGGCGGCAGCCACTACGTCGAGCGGCTCACCTACGACCTGGCCCGCAAGGCGTGGGAGCACATCAGCGAGGTCGAGGCATCCGGCGGCATGGCGCAGGCCATCGACGCCGGCATCCCCAAGATGCGCATCGAGGAGGCCGCCGCGCGCACCCAGGCGCGCATCGACGCCGGCCGCCAGCCGCTCATCGGCGTGAACAAATACCGCGTCGATGCCGACGAGGCGATCGAGGTCCTCAAGGTCGACAACTCGGCGGTGCGCGCCGAACAGATCGACAAGCTGCGCCGGCTGCGCGCCGAGCGCGACCCGGCCGCGGTCGAGGCGGCGCTGCACGCGCTCACCGCCGCCGCCGACGCCGCCCGCGACGGCCGCCGCGGCCCCGGCCTGGAGCAGAACCTGCTGGCGCTGGCCGTCGGCGCGGCCCGCGCCCAGGCGACCGTCGGCGAGATCTCGGATGCGTTGGAGAAGGTCTACGGGCGCCATTCCGGCCAGATCCATACCATCTCCGGGGTGTACCGAGATGAGTCGGGATCCGCCGGGAACGTCGCCGCCGCCCGCGAGGCCGCCGCCGAGTTCGAGCGCCAGGAGGGCCGCCGGCCGCGCATCCTGGTGGCGAAGATGGGCCAGGACGGCCACGACCGCGGCCAGAAGGTCATCGCCAGCGCCTTCGCCGACATCGGCTTCGACGTCGACGTCGGCCCGCTGTTCCAGACGCCCGCCGAGGTCGCCCGCCAGGCCATCGAGGCGGACGTGCAGATCGTCGGGGTGTCGTCGTTGGCCGCGGGGCACCTCACCCTGGTGCCCGCGCTGCGCGAGGAACTCGCCGCGCTGGACCGCTCCGACATCCTCATCGTCGTCGGCGGCGTCATCCCCCCGGGCGACTTCGACGAGCTGCGGGCCGCCGGGGCGGCGGCGATCTTCCCCCCGGGAACGGTCATCGCCGACGCGGCGCTGGAGCTGCTGGCCACCCTGTCGGCGCAGCTCGGCCACTCCGCCGCCTGAGCCGGCCCGAGCTGTGGCATCTGCGGCCTGCACGCCGAGACCATCGTGACCTGGCACATCGATCTGACCGAATACGCGGACGGCGTGCTGGCCTCGTCGCGGACCTGGATCGCGCGGGCCATCACGCTGGTCGAGTCCAGCCGGCCGGATCATCGGGAGCTCGCCCAGCAGTTGCTGGTGACCCTGCTCCCGCACGCTGGTAAGGCCCGCCGGGTGGGCATCACCGGGGTTCCCGGGGTGGGCAAGTCGACGTTCATCGACGCGCTGGGCACCACGCTGACCGGGGGGGGCCACCAGGTGGCGGTGCTCGCCGTCGACCCGTCCTCGACGCGGACGGGCGGCAGCATCCTCGGCGACAAGACCCGGATGGCCGCCCTGTCGGTGGACCCGGCGGCGTTCATCCGGCCCTCGCCGACCGCGGGCACCCTCGGCGGGGTCGCGAAGGCCACCCGGGAGGCGATGGTCGTCATGGAGGCGGCCGGCTACGACGTCGTCATGGTCGAGACGGTCGGCGTCGGCCAGTCGGAGACGACGGTGGCCGACATGGTCGACACCTTCCTGTTCCTGACCCTGGCCCGCGCCGGGGACCAGCTGCAGGGGATCAAGAAGGGCGTGCTGGAGCTCGCCGACGTGATCGCGGTGAACAAGGCCGACGGCCCGCACGAGCTCGACGCCCGCCGCGCCGCCCGAGAGCTCGCCGGGGCGCTGCGCATGCTGCAGGGTTCCTCGGGCCCGCGCGACTGGAACACCCCCGTACTTACCTGCAGCGCCATCGAGAGAACCGGCCTCGACACCGTCTGGGCGCAGGTGATCAAGCATCAGGACACCCTCGACGCCTCCGGCGAGCTTGCCGCCCGCCGCCGGCGCCAGCAGGTGGACTGGACCTGGGCGATGGTCCACGACCGGCTGCTCGCCGAGCTGCGGGCGCACCCGCGCGTCCGGGAGATCGCCCCCGACCTCGAACGCCGTGTCCGCGACGGCACGCTCACCCCCGCCCTCGCCGCCGACGCGATCCTCACCGCCTTCAACGAACCCGCGACGGACTCCTCCGCAGTATCGACCTGAGCTCTGGAGTGCGGACCCCGCGGTAGCGGTCCAGGTCCTGGCAGGGCGAAGGGCGACGGCGGCCACTTGCTGATCGGCGGCCACTTACTGATCGGATAGAGTCACCGCGTGCAGCGACGGCCTTGCCAGTGGTCTGTGGATGCTCGGGGGCCGGTGCCGACATCTCGCCGAACGCGATGGCCGACAATGGGACGGTGCATGTGGAGCCGATGATCGCGATCGTCGAGTACGAGGGCAACGTCGCGCTGGACGTCGAGGAGGAGCAGGACAGCGAGTTCCAGGACGTCGACCGCCCCTGGAAGCCGGAGAGTATTCGGGTCGCTACGAAGACCTTCTCGCTGCGCAACATGCTGGACGCGATCGACGAGGGCTCGCTCGATCTCGCGCCCGACTTCCAGCGTCTCCAGGTCTGGAAACCGGTGCAGAAGGCCCGGCTCATCGAGTCGGTGCTGCTACAGATCCCGCTGCCGGCCTTCTACTTCGCTGAGGACCGGGACGGCACGCTTCGGGTCGTCGACGGCGTCCAGCGGCTGACCACCATCCATGACTTTGTTCGTGGGGGTTCTGGCGGCTCGGGAGGATTTTCCCTCGAGGGGTTGGCATATATCGACGATGTGACCGGCAAGCACTTCGAGGAGCTGCCCGCGCTCTGGCAGCGCCGGCTGCACAACACGCAGATCGTGGCCAACGTCATCGATCCGTCGACGCCGCGACCGGTCATGCTTGATATTTTCAAGCGCATCAACACCGGCGGGACTCCGCTCAGTGAGCCTTTCCCGGTAACGTTTTGTCGCTTTGCGTGACATCAATGTGGTGTTGG
>NZ_CADCWT010000238.1 GCF_902806485.1 Candidatus Frankia alpina
CACACCAACACCACATTGATGTCACGCAAAGCGACGAAACGTTACCGGGAAAGGCTCAGCGGGGCCAATTGGACTGTCCGATCCGGCCAACCGGACCGCGACCACGGACCCTTCTTCCCATATTGGTCCGCATCTACGTTTAAATTGCTAGGATCTGACCGTAGATGCGGCTGGATGTCGGCCGCGGAGTGGTCGCGACCCGCGGCCGCCTGCCCCGACAAGGAAGAGACGGCGGATGTCCGCGCAGCTCAGCGCCCCTACAGGCCGGGACGCACCGCCTCGCCGCGCGTCCCGCTCCGGCGAGTGGCCGCCCGGCGCCGACCACCTTCGGGCTATCCGGCGACGGCGCGTATCGAGCCGTCAACAACAACGACAACCAGCCGCTCGTCCCCGCAAAGAGCCGGAAACCTGCCGGCCAAAAGCCGGCCGGCACTTCCGTTCCGGCCTTTCCCCGCAGACCGACGCGAATTCCGAGCAGAGTAGGTATCTGACGTGTCCTGGAGCGGCTCCGCACACTCCCACGAAGAGACGACCGAGTGGCTTTCGCGAGCCGAGAAGATCACTCCCGTCCTAGTCCGGCATCGCGAGCAGGCCGAACGGGAAAGGGTGACGCCGCCCGCCGTCATCGCCGCGCTACGGGACCAGAACATTCACCGCATGTGGGTATCCCCGTCCTTCGGCGGTGGCGGCGTCAGCGTCCGGACCGGCTCCGCCGTCCTGCAGGCCCTCGCCCGTGTCGACGCCTCGGTCGCCTGGCAGATGGGCGTGCAAGGAGTGATCTCCCGGATGTCGGACTACCTGCCGGAACAGGTCGCCTGCCAGCTGTTCCAGCACAGCGACGGGCTCGTGGTCGGCGGGATCAACCCGTCCGCTCAGGCGGCGCCGGTGCCCGGCGGCTACCGGCTGCGGGGCCGCTGGTCGTTCGCCAGCGGCTCCACCCACGCCGACTGGCTCGTCTGTGCCTCCCTGGTCACGGAGGGAGGTCCCACTGCCGAGGGGGACCTCGCCGCGTCCGACTGGGTGGGAAACGACCCCACGGCGGACGACCCTCCAGCCAGCGCGCCCCCGCCCAGCGCGCCCCCAGCCGACGATCCCCCCGGGGGCGACCCGGCACACGCGGCACAGGCGGCACAGGCGGCGACCGCGCCGACCCGGATGCTGTTCGTCCCCGCCGACAGGGTGCGCTTCGACGACGACTGGTTCACCACGGGCCTACGCGGGTCGGGAAGCGTCAGCTTCACCGTCGACGACCTGTTCGTGCCCGAGGAGTTCACCATCGACGGCGGGCTGCTGCGTCGCCCACCGGCCGCCCGGCCCTCCCGCGGCTACCCCATCGCCTACTACGACTTCGGGCCGTTCACCACCGCGTCGACGGCCCTCGGAATCGCCCAGGACGCGCTGAGCGCCTTCCCGGGCATAGCGGTGGGCACGGTCCCGGCCCGCGGGACGCAGACCCTGGGCTCCAGCCACACCGTCCAGGCCGGCCTTGCCCGCGCCGCCGCGCTGGTCCGCTCGGCCGAGCTGCTGTTGGAGGACGCCGCCAACCACACCAGCCTGCGTTGCCTGATCGGCGGGGAGGAGCTGTCCGCGCTGATCAGGCTGGCCGCCGCCACCGTCGGCGAGAACACGGTCAAGGCCGTGGACAGCCTGCACAGCATTGCCGGCACCCGCGCGCTGCGCTCGGGCGGGCGGCTCGACCGCTGCCTGCGCGACGTTCACAGCGCGGCCGCGCACATCACCCTGTCGCCGGCGAACTTTGAGATGGTCGGCGCCTACCTGCTGGGCGGCTCGCTGCTGATGCGCCGATGATCAAGAGCCCGCCGGCTCAGCCGGGCCTCACGCCGCGCGGACGCCGGGAGCTCCCGAGTCGGCCCACCGACACCGGTGGTCGCGGCCGGGGGCGGCGCGCCGCGCCCAGGCGACGCCGTCCGTAGCCACGCCCTCCAGCCCACTCCCCCGCGGCCACCGTTGCGGCCGGGGTCTCCACTACGACATCCGGCCCGAGTAGCCACACGGAACCTGTTCTAACCGGGACGGTCGGCGAGGACCTCCGGGAGGATCGTCGTCCCCGGCGCGCGGCGGCCGCCGGGGCCGGGCCGAGGCCGTACGGCGTCGGCCGTGACGGGCTCGCCGCAGGCCGAACAGTGCACCGTGGGGACGAATTCGTGGCCGCACCGCTCATGCTCGAAGCGGATCGGCGGACCGCCCTCGGGGGTCGCCCAACGGTCCCCCCAGGCGGTCATCGCCAGGAGCACCGGGATGAGATCCCGGCCGGCGTCGGTCAGTTCGTAGGAGTGGCGCGGCGGACGATCGGCATAGCGCACCCGCCGGACCACGCCGCCGGCGACCAGATCCGCCAGCCGGGTGGTCAGCAGGTTACGGGAGATACCCAGATCCGCGACCAGCTCGTCGAACCGGTGGACGCCCAGGTAGAGGTCGCGCAACACCAGCGGTGACCACCAGTCGCCGACCAACTCCAGGGTCCGGGCGAGGGAGCACTGCATGGCCGCGAAGCTCGTCTGCCGCATTACCCGACCCTAGCGGGTTGCACTATTGAACTCGCTGCGGCTAGCGTGGGCCTGACCGCGGCCGGAGTCACGGCCGGAATCACGGGTCGGGCGATAGCAGGAGGGCCGATGTACCACCGCATCGTGGCGGGCAGGGTGCGCGCCACCTTCGCCGCCATCAACGCAGGCGACTGGGAGCCAGTGATCGCCGGGGTGGCGTCGACGTTCACCTACCGCTTCTACGGCGAACACGCACTGTCCGGCGAGCGGCACACCCCTGCCGCGCTGCGGCTGTGGTGGCAGCGCGCCGAGCGGCTGCTGCCCGGCACGAACTTCCAGGTCGACGACGTGCTCGTGGCCGGATGGCCCTGGTCGACCCGCGTCGCCACCCGCGTCACGGTCGACGCCGGCCTGCCGGACGGTTCGCGCTACGGCAACGTCGTCATGCAGTTCATGCGGATCCGTTGGGGGAAGATCACGGAGGTCCGGACCCTGGAGGACACCGCGGTCCTGACCCGAGCCCTCGACCGGCTGGCCGCCGCCGGTGTCGCCGAGGCACACGCGGCCCCGATCACCGACATGGCCGCCGCCGTCCCGGCCGCGGCCACCCGACCCACTCCTGGCCGGGCCGCCCGCGCCGATCTGGGTGGATCTGCCCTGGACGAGTGAGTTCGGACCAGAGCGGGGCCGCGTCCCGCTCACAGCCGCGTCCCGCTCACATCTGTCTCGCTCACAGCTGTCTCGCATCCCGGCGGGCCGGGGGTCTCGGTAGCGTCTCCGCGCATGGGGAGCATCCGGACTGTGCTCATCGACATCGACGGCGTGCTGACGGTGTCCTGGCAGGCGCTGCCCGGCGCGCCGCAGGCGTTGGACCGGCTGCGGGCGGCGGGCCTCGGGCTCGCCTTCGTCACCAACACCACCTCCCGCGACCGGGCGTCGATCGCGGCGGCACTCGTGGACGCGGGTTTCACGGTCGATCCCGCGGAGGTGTTCACCGCGCCGGTCATGGCCGCGACCTACCTGCGCCAGCACCATCCGGGGGCCCGCTGCCGCATCCTCAACAGCGGGGACATCAGCGCCGACCTGGCCGGGGTGATGCTGCCCGCCCCGGGCGAACGGCCGGACGTCATCGTCCTGGGCGGCGCCGGGCCGGAATTCAGCTACGAGGCGCTCAACCAGGTCTTCGCCTGGGCGACGGCCGGCGCGCCGATCGTCGCGCTGCACCGCAACCTGTTCTGGCGTACCGGCGCCGGGCTCCAGCTCGACACCGGTGCCTACCTGCACGGTCTGGAGCAGGCGCTCGGCCGGCCGGCGGTCGTCGTCGGCAAGCCGGCGGCGGAATTCTTCGCCACGGCGCTACGCGCGCTCGGTTCGCGGCCCGAGGAGGCCGTGATGATCGGTGACGACGTCGAGCACGACGTGCTCGCCGCCGCCCGCCATGGCCTGACCGGCGTGCTGGTCCGCACCGGCAAGTTCCGATCCGACACCCTCACCGCGGCCTCCGGGCGCCCCGGCCACGTCATCGACTCGTTCGCCGATCTTCCCGCGCTACTCGACGGTCTCGGCTGACATCGGCCGGCGCGGCCACCGCTCGCCCACAAGTCCTGCGGAAATCACCCCGAACGACTGGGAAGCTACCTATACAATGGGATGAATGCCAAAAATTCACGCACGGGCGCTACAGATAGCCCCCCGCGCGGAACGGCGGCGCTCCTCCTGGCTCGCCTGGCATCTTCTGACGCCGTGCCTCCGATGACCGGGCGCGTGCCGTCCCCGCCCGGCTCGTCGCCCGTGGCCCCCGTCCCGCTGCGCCAGGCCCAGCCCAGGGCGCCCCTGGCACGCCCGCCCGAGGTGCTGTTCGTGTGCGTGCACAACGCGGGCCGCTCCCAGATGGGTGCCGCGCTGCTCGACCAGCACGGCGGCGGCCGGGTGCAGGCCCGATCGGCCGGTACGGCGCCCGCGGCGACCCTGCATCTCCCGGTCGTCGCCGCGATGGCCGAGGTCGGCATCGACCTGTCCGGTGCCTGCCCGACCCGGCTCACCGACGACGCCGTGCGCACCGCCTCGGTCGTCATCAGCATGGGCTGCACCGGCACTGTCCCGATCTACCCGCACACCCGGTACCTCACCTGGGAGCTCGACGACCCGGCGGAGAAGCCGCTCGAGGACGTCCGGCCGATCCGGGACGAGATCGACTCCCGGGTGCGCTTCCTGCTCTACAGCCTCGGGGTCGCGGCTCGGGTCGGCCTGCTGCGCGACCACCCCGACCCCGACCACCCCGACCACCCCGACCACCACGCGCCGCCCGCCGCCTCGCCCCGGCCCTGACGGCGCGGGACCGGATGATCAGTCGGCCGGCGTCACGACGACCCGGGCCAGGTTCTCCAGCGACTTCTCCAGGGATGCCACCGGGACCACCGGCCAGCTGATCCGGGCCTTCCACCGCTCGGGCGACCCACTCCAGTCGCAGTAGGACGTCACGTCGGTGGTGGTCGCGTCGACGGGGTCCAGCAGGTAGCCGTAGACATGACCGACATCCGGCTGGCCGACCTCCACGACGCTCCATTCGAGCTGCGCATCCCGGCTGAACCTGGTCACCGTGTTGATCACCTTGTAGCGGCCGAGGGGGACGTCGCCGAGCGGCTCGCGATCCATGTCCATCTCGAAGGTGTCGCCGACCTGCTCGAGGCGCTTCGCATCGACCGGGGCGACGAGCATCCCGGAGCCGTCGATGCGCACGTGGCCGTGCGGGTCCGTGATGACCGCGAAGACATCGCTCGCAGCGGCCGGCACCCGCCGCACGACGGACACACGCTCGGAGTCGGACATCGGCATCCTCCATGGATCGCCCGGGCCAGGGACTGCTCGCTGCTGGCGCTGTCGAAGCGCCGTTCCCTGTGTATGCCGTCACGTCGGGCGGAGACAAGCGATTGCCGGTCGCCGGGCACCGACGGGCTGCGCCGCCGCGGGCCTGTCCGGGCATTATTCGGCGGCGATCCGCCCGACATGGGCGACGGTGCAGGTCAGCTTGGTGTCGCTGGGGACGTCCGCGCCCACCGGATGGACGGTGAACGTCTTACTGGTGCCCGATTCCACCTTGAACAGGGAGGCCAGCCCACTTTCGATCTTGCTGTCGTTGGCCTTCACGTCGACCTGGATCACGTAGTTCGACCGCTTGGACGAGCCGTTGTTCACCTCGCCCGTGACCACCGCCCGATGGTTGCCGGGGTCACGCACGCAGCCGGTGATCCGCACGTCCGCCGAGGCGCCAGACCCGTCGGAGGAGCAACCCGCCGCAACCGCCCCGAAGCCGACGGCAAGCCCGAGCATGAGCCCACCTGCGCGAACCCGCCCGGCCGGCCGCGCAGGCCGCGGACGGCGAGACGGCCGAACGGTCCGCGATCTCAAAGCGCCGGAACCACGCGAAGACGACACCACCTCAGCCTACGGTCTCGCTCCGCAACGGACACGACGCTGTAGGTTTCGATCTTGTCGCTTCCCCGACCGCCCGGCTGTCCGGCTGTCCGGCGTCGCCGAGCGGTCCGGGCGGTTCAGGGCCTGGGCAACGCGACGACGGCGGCGCCGAGCTCGAACGTGCCGCCGAGCACAACGTCCGCCCGCAGGCCGCCTCGCTCGGCGAGCGCCCGCCAGACGCCCGGGCGGTCGAGCAGGCGCTCGAGGTACCCGCAGGGCGGGCACGGCCGCGCGCCGAACAGCACCACGTCCCCGACGCGGAATGCCCGGCCGATCAGGTCCGGCAGGACGATCCCCTCGGTCACCAGGTTCCGCCGGGTCTCGTACTCGGCAAGCTGAACCCGGCCCTCGTCGGCGACGGCACGGACCGCCTCCCGGGCGATCAGCGTCACCGCCCGCCCGGAGCCTGCGCGGGCGGAGTAGGTCCCGGTGCCCGCCGCGTACCGGTCACCGTCCAGGCCGCGCCCCTCGATCACGCGCACCCGGGAGTGGGCCCGCATCGGCGCGCCGCGGCCGGCTGTCGTGTAGATGCCGACCAGGTGACCGCCGCGGTCCATGCTGGCGACGCTACTCCCCGGCGTCCCGCCGCGGCCGCCTCTTTGCCGCAGTCACCGGCGCAGGTGGGAAGGGTCGCGCCGTCGGCGGCGCTGGGAAATACTCCGGCAATGAGTGAGGTTCTGATCGCCGAGACGCTCGGCACCACGCGCCTGATCACCATGAATCGGCCGCAGGCCCGCAACGCGCTCGGCGGCGGGCTCATCACCGAACTGTATTCGGCGTTAGTCGCCGCGGACGAGGACCCGGACGTGCACGTGGTCGTCCTCACCGGCGCGGACCCGGCGTTCTGCGCCGGCGTCGACCTCAAGGAGGCCGCGCGGGACGGCAAGAAGTACTTCGACCAGTTCACGGACACCAACTGAGCCTTTCCTGGTAACGTTT
>NZ_CADCWT010000239.1 GCF_902806485.1 Candidatus Frankia alpina
CACACCAACACCACATTGATGTCACGCAAAGCGACGAAACGTTACCGGGAAAGGCTCATTGCCTGGACGAATTCGACGCTGGCCACCACGGTCTGGGCCCGGTTGTCCTCCAGCATCGTCAGGCCGGCGCCCTGCGCCCCCGGAATCGCCTGCACCGCGAACTCCGCGATCTGGATCAGCGTTTCGCGCAACGGCCGGAGCCCCGTCAACAGCCCCGACAGGCTCGCCGCCAGATCGTCATCGTCCACAGCAGCAGCCCCTAACAGGTCAGCACCGAACTACATCGTCGCGACTCAAACCGTAGACCAGAAAGTGAGGCACGCGCGGCGCCGGACAATGCATCTACGTAACTGTGAGCAATAGCCTTATCTTCACAGGGCGACCGCGGCGCTCCACCTTCCGGGTGGCGGCGAGGGCGTATCGTTAAAGACGCTGAAGTACCAGCCGGCCCGGGTCGGGGATCGCTGCGCGACCACGCCGCACCCCGCGAGCATCACAGCTCACCGCCGGGCACCCCAGTGATCTCCCCGCGGGAGCCACCCATGCCCTCCGAAAACGTGCCCACCCCAGCGCGGGCCCAATCCACTGCGGATCTCGCCGGCCACGACGGCTGGCTGATGCTCGGCACCGGCTGGCCGACGCTGCCCGATGCGTGTGCCGCCACCGGCATGAGCTGAGCGGTATCGCCCTTCCCCCATCCGCCTCCGCGACAAGGACGATGACCGCGACAAGGACGATGGCCGCGGCGGGGATGATGGCCGCGGCGGCGCGGCCGATTGCGGACGTTCTGCGCGATCTCGGCGCCACCGTCGAGGCGGGGCTGACGGCTGGCGAGGCCGGGCGGCGGCAGGCGCGCTACGGCCCGAACGCGGTGTCTTCGCACCGGGCTCGGCCGCTGTCGGTGCTGTGGCACCAGGTGCGTTCCCCGCTGCTCGGGCTGTTGGCGACCGCGGCCGTCGCGTCCTACTTCGTCGGCGAACGCGGCCGTCGCGTCCTACTTCGTCGGCGAACGCGGCGACGCCCTCATCATCGGCGGGATCGTCGGCCTGTCGGTCGGGCTTGGTTTCGTCAACGAGTACCGGGCCGAGCGGGCCGCCGAGGCGCTGCACTCCCAGATCCACCATGAGACCGACGTCATCCGCGGCGGGCGGTGGACCAGGGTGGACGTCACCGAGCTGGTGCCCGGTGACCTGGTCGAGCTGCGGCTGGGCGACATCGTCCCGGCGGACCTCCGGCTGATCGAGGTCACCGGCCTGGAGTGTGACGAGTCCGTCCTGACCGGCGAATCCCTGCCGGTCGAGAAGGACACCGCCGCCGTGCCGGCGGGGACACCGCTGGCGGAGCTGTCCGGGTGCGCGCTGATGGGCACCGTGGTGCACGCCGGCCGCGCCCGCGGGATCGTGGTGGCCACCGGCGCCGACACCGAGTTCGGCCGAATCGCCGCCGGCCTGAGCACCCACCAGCTCGACACCGCCTTCCAGGTCGGGCTGCGCCGATTCTCGATGCTGCTGGCGTATGTCGCCGGCGGGCTGACCACCTCGATCTTCGTGCTGAACGTGGCACTGCACAAGCCGATTATCAATGCGTTGCTGTTCTCGCTGGCGATCGCGGTGGGTATCACCCCGCAGCTGCTGCCCGCCGTGGTGTCCACCAGCCTCGCCGCCGGGTCGCGGCGGATGAGCCGCCGCAAGGTGCTGGTCAAGCGGCTGGTGTGCATCGAGGACCTCGGCGACGTCGATGTGCTGTTCACCGACAAGACCGGCACCCTCACCCAAGGCCGCATCGACTACGCCCGGGCCGTGCCGGCCGGTGACGACGGGCCGGACCGGGTGCTGCGCTGGGGCCTCGTCTGCACCGAGAACGCGGATCTGAACGGCCAGGTCGTCGAGGTCGTCGGCGGGAACGCCCTCGATCAGGCCCTGTGGGAGTCGCCGGCCGCCGCGGTTGAGTGGGCCGCACTCGCCGGCTACAACCGGCTCGCGGTGCTGCCGTTCGACCATGACCGCCGGATGGTCTCCATGCTCGTGCGGGACCCGGCCGGCGAGTTGACCCTGGTCATCAAGGGGGCGCCGGAGAGCGTCCTGGACCGCTGCGTCGAAGTGCCGACCGCGGCCCGGGACGCCCTGGCCGCGGAGTTCGCCGCCGGCAACCGGGTCGTCGCCGTCGCCACCCGCCCGGCCGCCGACACCCGCCCGCCAACCGTCAGCGACGAACACGGCCTACACCTGAGCGGGCTGCTGGTCTTTCTCGACCCGCCCCGACCGGACGCGGCCGACGCGCTGCGCCGGCTGGCCGGCCTGGGTATCGCGGTGAAGGTCGTCACCGGCGACAACCCCGCCGTCGCCGTCAAGGTCTGCCACGACTTCGGCCTCGGCGGCGGCCTCGGCGGCGGCGTCGGTGACGGTCTCGGCGGCGGGGGCGCGCTGACCGGCGTCGACCTCGATGCCCTCGACGACACCCACCTCGCCGAGGCGATCACCACCACCACCGTGTTCGCCCGGGTGAGTCCCGAGCACAAAACACGCATCGTCCGCGTCCAACGCCGAAGTGGCGGTGGGGTCGCCTTCCTCGGCGACGGGGTCAACGACGCGCTCGCCCTGCACGCCGCCGATGTCGGCATCTCGGTCGACTCGGCCACGGACGTCGCCAAGGACGCCGCCGACGTGATCCTGCTGGAAAAGGACCTCGACGTGCTCGCCGACGGTGTCACCGAAGGACGGCGGATCTTCGCCAACACCATCAAGTACGTGCTGATGGGCACGTCCAGCAATTTCGGCAACATGGCGTCCGCCGCCGGCGCGTCGCTGTTCCTGAGCTTCCTGCCGATGCTGCCTTCGCAGATCCTGCTCAACAACCTGTTCTACGACACCGGCCAGCTCGCCATCCCCACCGACACCGTCGACGACGAGCAGCTTCGCCGCCCCTCGCACTGGGACATCGCCTTCATCCGCCGCTTCATGATCTTCTTCGGGCCGCTCAGCTCGGTGTTCGACTTCGTGACCTTCGCCGTCATGCTGTGGGTGTTCCACTCCGGGCCGGCCCAGTTCCGCTCCGGCTGGTTCGTCGAATCTCTCGCCACCCAGACTCTGGTCATTTTCGCGATCAGGACCCGCCGCGTCCCGTTCTTCCGCAGCCACCCCAGCCTGCCCCTGACGCTGGCCGCCCTCGGCGTCGTCACCGTCGGCGCGATCCTTCCCGCCACCCCCTCGGCTTCCGCCCGCTGCCGGGAGCGTTCTTCGCCGCGCTGGCCGGCATGGTCATCGCCTACCTCGTCCTGATCGAATTCGGCAAACGGATCTTCTATCGGGCTCCATCCCCACCATCGCCCACGCGACGCCGTGGTCGCCCAGACCGCCACCTGCGTCGCCGCGCCGCCTACTTCAGCACCGCCGCCGAGTTGACCACCCCGCCGCCCACCCACCGATGACGCCCAATTCGCTGGCTTTTCTGGTCCAGGCAAGCGCGGCGGTGTCGCCCCGTCTGGCGGACGCGGCTGAACGCTGATCTCGGGCATTGTCTACGCTGTGGCCCGCGGCCCAGTGGTGGATCTTCGAGAGTCGGCATAGCCCGACCACGGCGAGTGCGGAGGATCGGATGGGGAGCCTGACCGGGCGGTGGCGGATCGTGGAGATGGACCTGTGGGATCAGGAGGCCATCGACCTCGTCGAGCCCGGGTTCATCGAGTTCGCCGGGGACGGGACCGGCGAGTTCGGGTTCATCGCCGTCCGTGGCTGGATGGACTGGCGTTCCACCGAACGCGACGGCCGACCCCTCGTCGAGTTCAGCTGGGACGGCGACGATGAAGGCGATGAGGCCAGCGGGCGCGGCTGGGCTGCGTTTGGCGAGGACGGCGCGCTCACCGGGCACCTGTTCTTCCACCTGTTTTTCCACCTGGGAGACGACTCGGGCTTCCGTGCGACGCCGTTCACCGGAGCCGACACGCGGGATGGGCGCTGAGCGAGTACCAGTACTACGAGTTCCTCCCGGCAGACCGGCCGCTCGACGCACGTGCGCAGGCCGCCCCGGTCCGCCAGCGCGTCGGTGGCCGGGATCCAGGTGCCGCGCAGCGGACTGTCGGACCGCTCCAGTAGCGTTGGTCGGCTGTCTATCAGGAGGTCGGTCGTGCTGCTGGAGGAGCTCAAGCCAGGACTGCGCGTCGACGGGCTCATCCCCGCCGAGGTCATCACAGTCATTGCCGCGCAATGGCACGGTTCTGACGCGATCGAACTGACCTACAAGACCACCGCCGGCGGCCTCGGCCAGCAGGTCGTGTTCCGCAAGGACCAGGACAAGCTCAGCGTCGCCCAGATGGGCAGCCGCGCCTTCGACGCCAACGCCAGCGACTTCAAGCTCGTGGTTGAGCTCGGAGATCTCCAACCCGGAGGTCGAGAAGAAGAAGGCGCGGCGCAAGCTCGTCCAGCTCGTCGAGGCGCATCCGGAGTCGGCGGCGCAGAAGGCGAAGCTGATCGTCGAGGACTTCCACACGAACATCGCCGGCCGGCTCGGCGGCCGGGCGAAGGCGATGGTCGTCACCGACGGCCGGCAGCAGGCGCTCAACGTGTACCAGGCGATCTGCCGGTACGTCGACGACAAGGGCCTCGCGAACTGCCGCCCGCTGGTCGCGTTCTCCGGTTCGCTGACCGATGAGGAGAGCGGCCACGAGCTCACCGAGTCGAAGATCAACGGCTTCCCGGAAGGCCGGCTCCCGGAACGGCTCGCTTACACGAAGGCCGACGACACCGACGCGGCGGCGGGCAACCAGGAGGAGTATCGGATCCTCGTCGTCGCGGACAAGTACCAGACCGGCTTCGACCAGCCGCTGCTGTGCGCGATGTACGTCGACAAGCCGCTGACCGGCGTCGCCGCGGTCCAGACCCTCTCCCGGCTGAACCGGACCCACCTGTTGAAGTCCCAGGACGACGTCCGGATCGTCGACTTCGTGAACGCGGCCGAGGACATCCAGGCGTCGTTCAAGCCGTGGTATGAGATCACGCTCACCGAGCAGCCCGACGCGAACCTGCTCTACAGCAAGCAGCAGGAGGTGATGACCTTCCAGGTCCTGGACGTCTCCGAGATGGAGGCGTTCATGCGGGTGCTCGGGTCGGCCGGCCCGAACCGGATGCCCAATGCCGCTGAGAAGAAGCTGCACGCCGAGCTGCTCCGCCTGCCTGGCCGGGAGGCCGTCGCCGTCGACATCGGCGACGCGGACCTGTCCCACTACCGGCTCGAGTTCACCGGCCACCACGACGTGTCGCTCTCGCTGGCCGGCGAGCAGGTCGTCCGCGGCCACGCGGCCGACGGCGGCGGCTACGTCGAGCCGGAGGTGGTCCGGCTCGCGGACGTCATCAACGACCTGAACGAGCGCTTCGGCCTGAACCTGGGGACCTCCGACCAGATCCTGCTGTACCCTGCCTGGTCGAGGACCCCCGGATGCAGCAGGTCGCGCTGATGAACGACGAGGCGCGCTTCGGCCAGGTCGCCGACGGCCGGCTCGACGACATCGTCGCGGAGAACGCCGCGAAGAACGAGGACTTCATGAAGCCCTACTTCGACAACCAGGACTTCCAGCAGGCCGTCAAGGAGACCGCCCGCAAGCGCGCCTACCGGATCATCACCGACCCGGCCCGCGACGAGGCCCTGGCCCGCCTCCGCACCGAAATGCTCCGCGAGACCACCTGAAGCACTCGGGCCACGAACCGCACCGGGAGAAGACAACACGGGGGAATGCGTGACTGACCCGTACACGATCACCACCAGCGACCCGCTGGACGACCGGATCCGGCTCGCCGGCCGGTATCGGATCGACGGGCTGCTCGGCAGCGGCGGCATGTCCGAGGTGTCCTACGGCTACGACGAGCGCCTCGACCGCCCGGTCGCGATCAAGCTGCTCCGGCCGCCAGGCAACCCGCCCGGCCAGCCGGGCAGCTCGGAACGGATCGCGTTCGAGGAACAGCAGGCGATCAACGAGAAGCGGTTCCTCCGAGAGATCCGCACCACCGCCAGCCTGGAGTATCCGGGCATTCCCGCGGTCTTCGACACGGGCGTCCACAGTTCCCCGACGGCAGCCGTCGGGTGTGGCTCGTCAACCGGGTGCAGCACCGGACCGACGTCCATCTGGACCGGTGGCTGGAGCCGCCAGTTGGCGACCAGTTCCACCCGGTGGACCTCGTC
Organism: Candidatus Frankia alpina; assembly: GCF_902806485.1. Lineage (GTDB taxonomy): Bacteria > Actinomycetota > Actinomycetes > Frankiales > Frankiaceae > Frankia > Frankia alpina. The sequence continues at coordinate 6,172 of NZ_CADCWT010000239.1, forward strand.
GGGCTGGCTCGGGTCGGCCACGTGGAGGCGCGCGATCAGCTCGTTCCGAAACTCCGTCTCGACCTTGAGACCGTCCGCTCGGTACGCCGCGATCACCGCATCGACGGCGGCCGGGAAATCCGCGCGTCGGTCCCAGTCGGCGAACAGGTCGACGTCCTCGCTCGGCCGTTGCAGGATCCCGTGGGCCGCGACGGCGTGGCCGCCGGCGAGGGCAAAGCCATAGGGCCCGCCGACCTGTAGCCCGATCCACGCGAGCCGCCGGTGGATCGGCGGGGTCTGGGCTGTCACCTGGTCAGGCCGCGGACGAACGCCCGGTGGTCAGCTCGGGGAACCGGGTCTCCCACCGGCTACGGACCTGCGGCGGCAGGACGAGGTCAGGCCAAAGCCGAACCTAGCGTGCGCCCGTCCAGCCAGTGGGACAGGTCCGCCATCCTGGGCGCCTCCCGCAGCACGGTTTCATACATCCGTGCCAGCCGGCGGGGATTCTCCAGGTCGTACCGAGCGGAACCCGACCAGTCCGACCACCGGTCCAGAACCACCACACCCGCGGTCGGACCATGGAGCTGATCCAGGGAGTCTGCAACTGCGTAGGGACGCACGTCGGCGTACCGCGAACCCGGGGGCAGCCCGCCGGATGGCATACCTGCCATC
>NZ_CADCWT010000240.1 GCF_902806485.1 Candidatus Frankia alpina
TTCGCTGACCGTCACCCGAGTTTCGAAAGGATCAACCTGGCGGTTTCGGAATAGCTTCAATGCCTTCGACATCGGCAGATAGGAGCTCGCCGCCCCGCCCGCGTGCGGGAAACAAACCAGCCGCGGGGCGTCCCGCGGACCCGGATGAAATCGCCGCAGCCATCGGTCGACATCAGCGGACACGGACATCTCCAGGCCATCTTCGCCGACCCGGACCAGCACCCGGCCATGGCGTCGTCTCCGCCTTTTCCGGAGGAATTCCCATAGCTCCACAGTATGCGGTACGCCGGCCTCCGGCTCGTTTTGCGAAGGGGCATCGGCCACATCATCACCAAGATGTTTCCGCCTGGTGGCCGGGGGCACGTGCCGGCACGGCGGGAGACGGCACGGCGGGCGCGGGTGCCCACCTGCGGTTTGCCGCCCAGGCGACGATCGCGGCGGCGGCGGAGGCCAGACCGCCGACGTAGAAACCGGCGCGGGCGCTGTGGTGCTCGGTGAGCCAGCCCACTCCCAGGCTGCCCAATGGCGTCGTCCCCTGCAGGATGAGGGTGTAGATGGCCATCACCCGGCCGCGGTAGCGTGGGTCGCCGCCGAGCTGGATGCGGTGGTTGGCCGCCTGAGAGAAGTACAGGGTGGCGAAGCCGGTCAGCGCCAGCAGGGCGATCGCCGCCGGGTAGCTCGGCGCGGCGCCGGTCGCCGCCTCCAGCACGCCGAACGCGAACGCCGAGCCGATCACCAGCATCGCCGACGGGCGGCTGCGGCGGCCGGTCGTGATCAGCGCGGCGACCAGCGAGCCAGCGGCGAGCCCGGTGGTGAGCAGGCCGAAGGAGGCCGCATCGGCGTGGAACACGGTGCGGGCCAGCAGCGGCACCGTGAGCTGGAAGTTCATGCCGAACAGCCCGACGGTGGCAACCAGGCCCAGCACGACCACCAGGTCGGCGCGGCCCAGGACGTAGCGCAGCCCGTCGACGATGCCGGCGGCGGCCTCGGAGCGGGCATGGCGGTGGATCTCCGCCGGGTGCATCAGGCGCAGGCCGGCGACGGTGGCCAGATAGCTTCCGGCGTTGATCGCCATCGCCGGCCCGGTGCCGAAGCCGGCGATGAGCGGGCCGGCGGCGGCCGGGCCGACGACCCGGGCGATGTTGAAGTAGCCGGCGCTGAGCGCGGAGGCGTTGGGCAACAGTTCGGACCCGACCAGCTCGCTGACGAACGCCATCCGGGTCGGCGTCTCGATGGCATTGACCAGGCCGATCGCCAGCGCGAACGCGCAGACCTGCCACAGCCGCACCGCACCGGCGAACACGAGCAGCGACAGCGCCAGGGCGAGCAGCCCGGCGATCAGGTTGGCAACGGTCAGCAGCAGGCGTTTGTCGTAGCGGTCGGCGAGCCGGCCGCCGTAGAGGGTGAGCAGCAGCATGGGGGTGAACTGCAGCGCGGTGACGAGGCCGAGCGCCGTCCCGGAGTCGCCGCTGAGCGACAGCACGAGCCAGTCCTGGGCCGTGAACATCATCCAGGTGCCGGTGACGGAGAGCACCTGTCCGGCAACGAAGAGCCGGAAGTTGTACACCCGCAACGACCGGAAGACGCCGTCGATGATCTTCTCCTCGCTCGCCGTCGCGGCACCGTCACCGCCATCCCCACCATCGTCGCGAACTGCGGCGCGCGGCGGGCCCCATTCCCCGGTTCGGGCGGCCCGTGGGCGCTGGTGCAAGAACCTTCACCGATAACGGCCGGCCGGCCGGTCGCGGCACGGCGCGGCACGGAGGTGGATTGCGGTGCGATGTGTACGGTCTGCGGGCTGAGACCGCGCAGAACGTACCGCAATCAGCCCCGCCCGGCCGGTGAGGTGGTGAACTCGGCGATCATGGCCGTTCGCCGGCAATCGGCCTCGTCCCGGTTCGGCCGCGGCCCGGAGGCGCTCGCGCTAGAGGGCGCGGCCGGGGTTGAGGATGCCGGTCGGGTCGAAAACGCGGCGCAGCTGGCGTTGCAGGTCGTGGCTGCGGCTGCCGAGCTCGGTGGCCAGCCAGCGGCGTTTGAGCACCCCGACCCCGTGTTCGCCGGTGACCGTGCCGCCGAGCTCCAGCGCGAGCGCAAAGATCTGCTCGGCGGCCGCCCAGGCCCGCGGCGGGATCTCCGGCTCGGCCGGGTCGACGACGATGATCGGGTGCAGGTTGCCGTCGGCGGCGTGCGCCAGGGTGAAGATCTCCACCCCGGAGTCGGTGCCGATCTCGGTGACGCGGGCGACGGCCTGGGCCAGCCGCCCGCGCGGCACGGCGATGTCCTCGATGAGTACCCGCCCGAGGCGTTCCAGGGCGGGCAGCGCGGCGCGGCGGGCGGCGAGCAGGGTCTCGGCGGTCGCGGCGTCGACGGAGCGCCGCACCAGCCGGGCCCGTTCGGCGAGGACCGCCTCGGCGGCGTCGGCCTCCTCGGCGGCGCCCGACCCGTCGGTCTGGACGAGCAGGAACACCTCCCCGTGCGCGGCCAGGTCGCTGCCGGTGGCGGCGTCGACGGCCCGCACGGTGCGGGCGTCGAGCAGCTCGGCGACGGCGGGGACGATCCCGGCGGCACCCAGGGCGGTGACCGCGCCGACCGCGGCGGCGACCGTGTCGAAGTAGGCGGCGAGGGTGACGGTGGCCCGCGGCGCCGGCCGCAGCCGCACGGTGGCGCCGACGACGACGCCGAGGGTGCCATCGGAGCCGACGAACAGGCCGGTCAGGTCGTAGCCGGCGACGCCCTTGACGGTGCGCCGCCCGGTACTGATCAGCTCGCCGTCGGCGAGGACGACGTCGAGGCCCAGCACCGACTCGCGGGTCACGCCGTACTTGGCGCAGCGCAGCCCGCCGGCGTTGGTGGCGATGTTCCCGCCGATCGTGGAGATCGCCGCGCTCGCCGGGTCCGGCGCGTAGCACAGGCCGACCTCACGGGCGGCGGCGTCGAGATCGGCGGTGATCACACCCGGTTCGACGACGGCGACGGCGTCGTCGACGGACAGTTCGCGGATGCGGTTCATCCCGGCCAGGTCCAGCACGACACCACCCGGGCCGGCCGCGGCGCCGCCGGCCAGGCCGGTGCCGGCGCCGCGCACCGTCACCGGTATCCCGCGGGCGACGGCGACCCGCAGCACCGCCTGCACGTCGGAGATCTCCCGCGCGAACGCCACCCCGAGCGGACGACCGTCGGGGATCCAGCCCGAGCGGTCGAGGCGGTGCGCATCGACGACCGCCGGATCCGTGCTCCACCGGCCGACGGGCAGCGCAACGGCGAAGGCGTCCGTGCGGATCACCTCCGCGTCCGGCGGGCCGGCGGCACGCAACCGCGGCGTGACACCGCCCGCGGACAGGCGGGGCGGCGTGGCGGTCATCGGGGGCCGGTGGCGACCGGGCGGGCCGGGTCGGACGACCACGCCGACCAGGAGCCCGGGAACAGCGCCGCGTCGAACCCGGCGACGGCGAGGGCGGCGATCTCGTGCGAGGCCGTCACCCCCGACCCGCAGTACACTCCGATCGGCGCCTTCACCGCGGCGGCGCCGTCGGCCGAGGCGCCGAGGGCCGAGGAAGCGGGCGCGCAGCTCTTCGGCGGACCGGAACCGGCCGGACTCGTCGAGATTGTCCCCCGTCGACGCGCTGACCGCCCCCGGGATGTGGCCGGCACGAGGGTCGACCGGCTCCACCTCACCGCGGTAGCGCTCGGGTGCTCGGGCGTCGAGCAGGATTCCCGCCCGGGCGACCTCGGCGGCAGCGTCGGCGTCGAGGACGGGCAGGTGCCCCGCCTCGAGCACGATGTCGCCGGGCAGCCCGATGATCTCCCCGGTCTCGATCGGCAGCTCGGCGTCGCGCCACGCGGCGAGCGCCCCGTCGAGGATGCGGACGTCGGCGACGCCGGCCCAGCACAGCAGCCACCACGCCCGGGCGGCGGACAGCCCGCCGTTGTCGTCGTAGACGACGACCGGACGCCCGGCGCTCAGCCCCCAGGAGCGGGCGGCGCGCTGCAGGTTGGCGAGCTCGGGCAGCGGGTGGCGCCCGGCGGTGCCGCCCGGGGCGGCGGCGAGCTCGGTGTCGAGGTCGACGTAGACGGCGCCCGGCAGGTGGCCCTCGCGGTAGTGGTCGTGGCCGTGCGGGTCGCCCAGCGCCCAGCGGACGTCGAGCAGCAGCGGCGGTGCGGCCGACGCCAGCTCGTCGTGCAGCTCCTTCGCGGCGACGAGCACCTCGCCGCCGGGCTGCCGGCCCGCCCCGGACCCGGCGGCCGGGCGGCCCGCGGCGAGCAGCTCGTCGAGATCGGCGTCGCCGAGTCCACCCGGCGGGGTACCGAGACGGGCGGCGACGGCGATGCGCCGCTGCACGCCCGCGTTCACCGGGGCGGTCAGGCCGTGCAGGCGGGCCAGCAGGACGATCTCCCCGTTGAGGAAGTCCGACTCGACCGAACCGCCGCGGGCCAGGCTCTGCCAGGTGGAGCTGCCCTGGCGGGGGAAGCCGGGGACGTCGTGGATGACGAGCTCGCTCACGTCGAACCCGCCGTCCTGGCGCAGGTCCGCGATCTCGATGCCGGCGGCGTCGAACGCCCGGCGGGCCTCGGCGACGAGCTCCGCGGACGCGGCGTCGCGCCGAGGGCTCGGAGGGTAGAGCGCGTCGAGGTTGTACGCCAGGTTGCCCAGCAGCTTGCCAGCCTTCCAGCGGCCGATGTCGTCGACGATCCGCACGGCGCTCGCCCCGCGGCGCAGGTCGGCGGCGATCTGTTCGACCACCGGGTCGCCGACGCCGCCGCCGGGCGCGCGGCCCAGCAGGAAGCCGGCGACGAGCGGCGCCGCCGGGGAGATCACCTCTCCGGCGCGCAGGTGCGACGACGGGCTGAGCACCATCGCGTCGACGACGACGAAGCGGCGTAGCGCGGTGCGGGCGTTCTCCAGGCCGTTCTGCAGCAGTACGACGGGCAGCGCCTCGGCCGCCGTGGTGCGTCCGCCGTCGACCGGCTGCCAGGCCCAGGTGGCGAGCAGGGCCTCGGAGTCCTGCGACTTGGTGGCGAGCACGAGGACGTCGCCGGAGCGCAGTTCCACCTCGTCCGGCCCGCCGGCCACCGCCAGGTCCACGTGCCGCTCCTCGGCCGGGCCGCCGTCGGCGGCCGGCGGGCGGATGTAGCGCAGCCCGTGGGCGCGCAACGCCTCGAGGTTGGCGCCCCGCGCGACGACGGCGACGCCGATGCCGGCGAGATGCAGTTCCGCGGCGATGGTCGCGCCGACCGCGCCGGCTCCGATGACTACGTACCGGCGGCTCATCGCCCCGATCCCTTCTGTGCTGTCTGGTCCGTCTGCCGGGTCTGGTCGACGGTTCACTGTTTCGCCCCGGGTGCGGACGCGGCGGCGAGCTCGGCGGCGAACCGCTGGCCGGGGACCGCGCCGAGCAGCTCGCGGGTGTGCTCCTCGGCCGGCGCGGTGAGGATCCGCTCGGCGGGGCCGCTCTCGACGATCCGCCCGCCCCGCAGCACCGTGACGTGATGGGCGAGCTGGGCGACGACCGCGAGGTCGTGGGAGATGAACAGATAGCCGACGCCCAGGTCCTGCTGCTGCAGCAGGGTGAGGATCTGCTCCTGCACGGACACGTCGAGCGCCGACACCGGCTCGTCGAGGAGGTTCGAGGGCGAGCGAGCGATCGCGACCCGCTGGCGCTGGCCGCCGGAGAGCTCCGCCGGCTTGCGGTCGGCGAACGCCGCCGGCAGCGCCACCTGGTCGAGCAGTTCGCGGACCCGGGCGGCGCGGCTGGCCCGGTCCCCGACCCCGAACGACACCAGCGGTTCGGCGACGGTCTGCGCGACGGTGAACCGCGGGTCCAGCGAGGAGTACGGGTTCTGGTGGACAAGCTGGAAGCGCCGCCGCAGCGGGCGCAGCTGCGACCAGCCGGCGTCGGTGATGTCGACGCCGTCGAGGTGGACCCGGCCCTGGGTCGGCTTCTCCAGGCCCATCGCGATGCGCAGCGCGGTCGTCTTGCCGGAGCCCGATTCGCCGCGACGAGCCCGAGGGTCTGCCCGGCGCGCACCGACAGGCTGACGTCGTCGAGGGCGCGGAAGATGCGATCGCCACCGGCGGTGCGGGGCAGCTGGAAGTCCTTGCCGATCCCGTCCAGGCGCAGCACCTCGGGCCCCGGGGTGACGTCGGTGAAGCGCGGCACGACGCCGCCGGCGTGCGACAGCGGGGGGGCGGCGGCGATGAGCTGGCGGGTGTAGGCCACCTGGGGCCGCAGCAGGATCGTCGCGGGCTCGCCCTGCTCGACGATCCGCCCGCGTTGCATGACCACGACCCGGTCGGCCCGGTCGGCGGCGACGCCGAGATCGTGGGTGATGATCAGCAGCGACGTGCCGCTCTCGGCGACGAGGCCGGCGAGATGGTCGAGGATGCGCCGCTGCACGGTGACGTCGAGCGCGCTCGTCGGCTCGTCGGCGACGATGAGCCGGGGATGCCCGGCGATCGCGATGGCGATGAGCACCCGCTGGCGCAGGCCGCCCGACAGAGCGTTGGGGTACTGCCGGGCACGCACCGCCGGCTGGTCCACCCCGGCGCGTTCCAGCGCCTCGATCACCTCGGCGTGGACGAGCCGCTTGTCGACGCCGCGGCGGCGCACCACCTCGGCGATCTGCCCGCCGATGCGCATCGTCGGGTTGAGCCCGACCATCGGGTCCTGCGGGACGAGCCCGATGACGTTGCCGCGGAAGGTGCGCAGCACGCGGTCGGACGCGCCGGTGACGTCGGTGCCGGCGATGCGGACGCTGCCGGCGGTGTAACTGGTCAGGTATTTGTTTGATCTTGGGTTAGCTGGTTGCGGGCATCCAGGCG
>NZ_CADCWT010000241.1 GCF_902806485.1 Candidatus Frankia alpina
CTTCCTCACCTGCCATGCCGCGTCACCGACGGCCGGCTCGGCCCAACCAGCCCAACCAGCCCCACCAGCCCAACGATCCGAGCCGGCCGTCGGCCCTGGCGCGGTCGCCGTGCCGACGCCGGTTCCACCGGCGCCGCCGATGGCCGCCTGAAGGCGGGGCCACCGATGGCCGCGGCCCGGTTGGGGCGGTGTCCCCCGCCGGGGGCGCGTTTCGTCGCACTGGGCGACAGCATCACCGTCGGGTTGGGGGACGGCGTCACGATGGGGCGTGAGCACCACCGCACCGCCATCCACGGCCGTGGCTTCGCCGCCCGGCTCGCCGAACGCCTCGGCCCGCCCGGCACCGTGCATTACACCAACCTGGCCACCACCGGCGCGGCCGCCCACGATGTGCGGACCCGCCAGTTGCCGGTCGCGCTCACCCTGGATCCGCAGGTTGCCACCGTCGTCGCGGGCATGAACGACGTACTCAAAGCGACGTTCGATCCGCTGCGCCTGCGTCAGGACCTGATCTGGACGGTGAGCCGGCTGCGCGCCGGCGGGACGGTCGTGCTCACCGCGACCCTGCCCGATCCCGGCCGGCTGCTGCCGCTGCCGGCGCCGGTGACCCGCGTCCTCGCGGATCGGGTCGGGCTACTCAACGCCGCCGTACGCGCCGCCGCCCGAGCCGATCCCGGGGTGCTTGTCGTCGACCTCGACCGTCATCCGGCCGTGCGCCACCGGTCGAGCTTCGACGTCGACCGGGTCCATCCGGGGCCACACGGGCACCGGCTGATCGCGCGGGCGTTCGCCCATCGGCTCGCCCAGGCCGAGATACCACTTGTCGGCGCGCCGTCCGGGCCGGTTGATGCGGGCGGCCCGGACGCAGCAGTCACGGCCCCAGGCACGCTCCGATACTCCTACTGGCTGCTCAGCGTCGGCCTGCCCTGGCTCGCCGGGCGGTGCCTGGTCGGCGGTGATCGGCATGCCTATCACACGGAAAATCGACTCGTGACCCACCCTCGGCGCGCCGGAGAGCCCCTGGATTGCCTACGGTAGGCAATGTGCTTCCCGCCCTGTCAGCCTCGCCCCGGTCCGGCGTCCTCACCGGCTGGGGCAACGCATGGCTTGCCGGGCTCGTCGGACTGGACGACGTCATCACGCAGGTGCACCGCGCACTCGATGGCGAGGCGGCGCCCCACACCCTCGGTGACGAGCTGCTCGCCCTCGGTCTGGGTGCCCTTCGCACCGCCGGCGCGCAGCGGCTGCGCCTCGTCCTGCCCGCCCCGGGTGACACCACCGGCCTGCCCGGCCCGCCGGAGGTGAACCGCGACGCGATCACCGCGGGTGAGGCCATCATCGTCATCGGGCCGGTTCCGCCGCTGCTGCTCGTCCCCAGCGTCGTCGTCCACGGCCCGGCGCTGGAGGGCCGGCTGGAGTCCGTGCACTGGCGGGTGCTGCCGGCGGCCAGCGTGCCGCAGTCCGGCGCCGGACTGCGCGCCGCCGAGCACGAGCTCAGCGACGCGATCCGCACGACCACGGCCGCCCTCGTGCACCTCGACATCGCCAGCGCCCGCCCCGAGGTGCTCGCCCTGCTACGCGACCGCGGCGAGGAGGAACCGGGGCCGGGGCTGGGCCCGGGGCACCCGTCGGCCGCACATGCCCTGCTCGCGCGGGCGGAACGGCTGTCGACCCTGCTGGACCTGGCGGCCCGCGACGACGGCGCCGCGGTGACGGCCAGCGAGATCGCGCGGCGGTCGGCGGCCCTGCGCGGCCTGTCCGCGGCGGTGCGGCGGGCCTACGAGGCCGCCTACGACGCGTTCGACCCGTCCTGCGCCACGGTGCCGCCGCCGCACTGAGCCGGCTTCGGGATGAGCCGGCTTCGGGTGTGCGGCGGGCCGGTCAGTTCAGTCGGGGGCAGAAGTGGCCGGCGGGATCGTCGGGGCGACCGCACAGGACGCACGGCGGGCGGCCGGCGGCGACGATCGTGCGGGCCCGCTCGATGAAGGCCCGGGCCTGCCGGATCGACAGGCCGACCCGTAGCGAGTCGAGCTCGTCCTCGCTCTCGGGCAGCCGGATCTCCCCGGGGGAGAGTCCGGCCGCCTCGACGAACACCCGATGGCCGTCCCAGGAGACGGTGAGCTGCCCCAGGTGGAAGTCCTCCTGGAACGGCGCGTCCAGCGGGGCCAGGTCAATCTCGACGTCCGTGGCGGCGGGAAGCGCGATCCCCTGTGTCTGGCCGACCTGTCCGAGTAGCGTGTTCAGCCCCTCGGCGAGCGCTGTGACCTCGGTCTTTTCCAGACCCACCGTCACCACCTGCCCCCGGCCTGCGGCCTGGAGGAAAAAGACCCTGTCACCGGGCTGGCCCACCGTGCCCACCACGAACCGCTCCGGGGAGCGGAACACGTAACGCTGCATAGCTCCGATCGCTCCGTTACCTTCGTTCGCCTCGTCGTCCGGTTCCGGTTACCTTGTTCCCCATCAGTATCGCCGCATCCCTACACCGTCCACCTTCTGCGGCATTCTGAATTGCGCGAGGTGGCTGTTGCGGCGGCTGGCAGCAGTGCGCGGCGCACTGCTCGGGCCACGGTCCGAGCTCGGTCAGCGCCCGGCGGGGCAGGTCCGGATGCCGGATCTCCTCGACGAGTTCCCGCACCATCGCGACGAACCGGGGATCGGTGCCCACCGTGCCCGCGCGCGCCATCGGCAGCCCGACCTGCCCCGTCCGCTGGGCGGCGAGAACGTCGAGGTCGTAGGCGACCTCCATGTGATCGCTGACGAAGCCGAGCGGCACGACGACGGCACCCATCGCCCCGGCGGCGGCGAGCTCGGCCAGCCGATCGCCCACGTCCGGCTCCAGCCAGGGCACGGCCGGCGGCCCGCTGCGGCTGCAGTAGGCCAACTCGACGCGATGGCGAACCCCGGTGAGCCCCTGTACCCCGTCGGCGATCATCTTCGCCACGGCACGCAGCTGGCGCGGGTAGGCGTCCCCGTGGGGGCCGCTGGACCGCGCCTGCGACAGCGGCAGGGAATGCGCGGTAAATAGCAGGTGCGCGTCGGCACGCGCCTTCTCCGGCAGCTCGGACAGCGCGGTGACGCACCGGTCCACCATCGGCGCCACGAAGCCGGGATGGTCGAAGAACAGCCGCAGCTTGACCAGCTCCGGGGCGGCGGCTCCCGGCGGGAGCGCGGCGAGTGCCGCGGCCAGATTCTCCCGGTACTGGCGGCAGCCCGAATACGACGAGAACGCCGAGGTGACGAAGCAGGCCGCCCGGCGGACGCCGGCGGCGGCCATCTCGGCGACCGTGTCGGTCAGATAGGGCGCCCAGTTACGGTTGCCCCAGTAGACGGGCAACCCGGGTAGCTCCGCGCGCAGGACCTCGGCCAGCCGGCGATTCTGGTCGTTAAGCGGGCTGCGCCCCCCGAACATCCGATACTGCTCGGCGACGACCTCCAACCGCGACTGCGGGATATCCCGGCCGGCCGTCACGTTGCGCAGAAACGGCAGCACGTCGTCCGGGCCTTCGGGCCCGCCGAAGGAGACCAGCAGCAGCGCGTCGACCTCCACGGCGGCGGCCGGCGTCCCGGTCATCGCGGCACGCGGTCGGCGATGTCGGCCGGATAGGTCGGGAAGTAGCGACCGATGGTCGACAGCTCGAACGCCGGCAGGATCACCCCCGCCGGCTCCCGGGCGAGCAGGTACTCGAACGACACGTGGACCAGAGCGATCATCCCGGCCTCGTCACCGGCGGCCGTCCCGCTCACGGCGAGCACCGCATCGTCGACGGTGACCCGGAAGGAGAAGGAGAGCCCGGGCACGCCGGGCGAGGTCTCCTCCGCGACCTCCACGTCGAAGTCACGGCCACCGCGCGGTTCCACCCGGATCACGCTCATCGGACCCACCCCTTCGTGGCTGCGGCGGCCTTGGCGCCGCCATTCAAGGACGCCGCCCCTCAGAGGATGAGGGCGGTGCGCCCGGACCGCCGCCGGGCGACGCCGGCCACCGCGCACGGCAGCGGCTCGACGGCGCGCGGCAAGGCTCCGCCGCCCACGATATCCGCCGGCGACGTCGCCCACCCGACCACGGACCCGTGCCCGCCGGAACGTCCCGCGCGTGCCGGACGGGATGCGGCCCTGTCAGTGCCCCATGCTCAGACCGCCGTCGACGGGGATCAGTGCGCCGCTGATGTACCCGGCCTGCGGCGAGGCCAGGAAGGCGACAAGAGCGGCCACATCCGCCGGCTCGCCCATCCGCCCGCCGGGCACCTGGGCGGTGAGGGCCGCCCGCTGGGCCTCGGTCAGGGCCTCGGTCATGTCCGTGCGGATCGGGCCGGGAGCGACCACGTTGGCGGTGATGTTGCGCGGCGCCAGCTCCCGGGCGAGGGAGCGGGCGAAGCCGATCAGGCCGGCCTTGGAGGCGGCGTAGTTGGACTGCCCGGGCCCACCGGTGGAGGCCACGACGGAGGAGACAAAGATGAGCCGCCCGCGGCGCATCCGCATCATCGGCCGCGCCGCCCGCTTGGCCACCCGGTAGGCGCCGAGCAGGTTCGTGTCGACGACCTCCTGGAAGGCGTCCTCGCTCATGGTGGCCAGCAGCGTGTCCCGCACGATGCCCGCGTTCGACACGACGATCTCGACGGGGCCGAGCGCGGCCTCGACCTCGGCGAACGCCTTGTCGACGCTCTCGGTGTTGGCGACGTCCATCCGGACGCCCAGCATGCCTTCGGGGGCGGAGCCACCGCGGCTGGCGACCGCGACCCGCTCCCCCGCGGCGGCGAGCGCGACCGCACAGGCGGCGCCGATGCCGCGATTACCACCCGTCACCAGAGCCACCCGACACTCGTTTTCGACCATGGCCCGGATAGTAGCCGGCCGATGCACCGTCTCCGGACCGTCCCGGCCGTAGACACCCACCCGTCCCGGCACCGCACCCGTCCCGACGACGCCTACACATCCCGGAGCAGCGCGGGAATCCACCCCGCCCGCCGTCACCCCTTGGTGGTATCGATGCCGCGACACGAGCTCCCGGCGGTGCGGCGGTGCGGCGGTGCGGCGGTGCGGCAAGATTGCAGTCATGCGGGTGACGATCCGGGTACAACCGGGCGCCGGGCGGGCCGCCGTGGGCGGGCGCTGGACGGACCCGCGGGCGGGGGCGATGCTGACCGTCCGCGTCACCGAACGGGCCATCGACGGCCGGGCGACCGAGGCCGCCCTGCGCGCGCTGGCCGGAGCTCTCGGCCTGCGCCGCACGCAGGTCCTGCTCGTCCGCGGTGCCACGAGCCGGGTCAAGACCGTGGAGATCACGACGCCTCCCGTGGACGAACCGGCCCTGCGCACCCGCCTCGACCACCTGCTCGCCGCCGGCGACCCCGACGGGACGACCAGCACCACGACGGGCTGACCCGTGGCGTCCTGACCGCCGACGCCGGTGCGTCGGCGGTCAGGTGCGCACCGGCGACGGGGGCGCGGTGGAGTCCGGCCCGCGGGACCGTATCCGCCCACGGATGTTGAAATGGTGCGACATCAACAAACGGGACGCCGGACGCGGTCCTGCTGCGCGTAACGGGCATGGGTCGCCGATCCGGCCGGCGGCACAACCTCCGGCCCGCACCGCACGTCCGGACATGGGGAGGTCGGTGCCGTGGGACGAAGGCCGGTCATACGCAGGCCGGAAATCAGACCGGCGGACGCCCTGCGGGGACACGCGGGTCGGGGGGAACTGACCATGGGCTCAGCCGGCCCGGACATCCATCGAGATCGAGACGAGGACTCCATGATGACGTCGCCAGGCGCCGCCCGCAGCCCCTGGCCCGCCGAGGCCGAGGTACCGGCCGGACCAGCTGCGGTGATGACCGTCGCGGCCCCGACCGCGCCCCACGGATCAGGCGTGATCGTCGGCAGCGTGCCGGAACCGGTCACGCCGGGGCCGCCCGGTGGCGTGCTCGACCTCGCTGCCCTGGCCGCGGTGGAGAGTCGGTTGCGCGCCGCGGCCATCGAGGTCGGCGTGCGCGGCGGGCGGCGTTCCCCGGCTGCCGCCCGGGGCGAACGGGCGGGGGTGGCCGCAGCCTCGAGCATCGCCACCGTCCTGTGGTTCGACTCGCTGCGCGCCGAGGATCGGGTCAGCGTGACGCCCCGGGCCGGCGCGCTGGTCCATGCCGTCCATCAGGTGCTCGAGGACGCGCGGGTGGCCGACGACCCGGCCGGTGGACCGGCGGCGGGCGGCCAGCCGACCGGCAGACCAGCGACCGGCGGGCCGCGACCCGACACCGCGCCATCCCCGGCGGACGCCCGACCCCTGCGCGTGCTGGGCGCCGGCAGCGTCGGACCGAGCGGGACGGTATGGGCGGCGCTGGCCCGCCGGTACGCCGGCGAACGCTTCGACCGCACCCCGCGGGGACGCCAGATCTGCCTGATCGACTACGCCGAACTGCGCGACCCGGCCGTCTGGGAGACGATCGCCGACGAGCGGGCCGCGCATCTCAGCGAGCTGCTCTGGGTGGTGATGGTGACCGGGTCCGGCGTGCCCGCCGCCACCGGCGGCCCCGGTGGGATCGGCGGACCGGCCCGCGCGTCGCGGCTGTTCGAGGCGGCGGGCTGGCAGGTCCTGACCGTGCGCTACGGCCGTCGGCTCGAGGCGTTGTTCCGGGCGCCCGGCGGCCACGCGCTGCGGTCACGGCTCGACCTGCTCACCCCGGCCGAGTTCCAGGACCTGCTGCACACCCGCGGGACGGACCTGCGCCGCCGCCTGGCCGGGCCGGGCACCGCCGGCGCCGGCATCAGCCGGCTGCTGGACACGCTCAGCGACGAGCAGATCCTCGCCT
>NZ_CADCWT010000242.1 GCF_902806485.1 Candidatus Frankia alpina
GTCGCCATGACCACTTGACTCTTGACTCCGCCCAGGAACCTGCACCGCGAGATGCGGGAATCACCTCCCGTCAGGGAGGCGAGGATGTCAACCGCCTGGCCTGACCCCCGCGGGTAGGGCCGACCTCGCTGCTGGCAGGACGTCGCCGTGTGAGGGCGTCGCCGTACGAGGACGTCGCCCCGGGAGGACGGCACCGTAGTCTGGACGGCATGAGCATCGCCGCGTCGTGATCGGATGATGTTCCGCCCCGGTGGCGTTTCCACCGTCGTCCGTAGCCGTCCGACGTCAACTGCGTCGCCAGGAAGCCCGAAAGAGGCCCAACCTCGATGATCATTGTGTCCGAGCTCGAACTGCGCGCCGGAGCCCGCACCCTGATCGAGCCCGTCTCCTTCCGGGTGCAGCAGGGCGATCGGATCGGTCTGGTCGGGCGCAACGGTGCCGGTAAGACGACCCTGCTGAAGGTGCTGGCCCGCGAGGGCATGCCGTTCGCCGGTGGTGTCGACGTCCGCGGCGAACTGGGCTACCTGCCGCAGGATCCGCGCGCCGGCGACCCGACGGACACCGCCCGCGACCGGGTGTTGTCGGCCCGCGGCCTCGACGTCCTGCTTCGCGAGATGGAGAAGCTGCAGCTGGAGATGGCCGAGCTGGTCGACGTGAAGGCGCGGGACGCGGCGATTCGCCGGTACGGCAGCCTGGAGGAGCGCTTCGGCACCCTCGGCGGGTATGCCGCGGAGGCGGAGGCGGCCCGGATCTGCTCCTCGCTGGGGCTGGCCGACCGGGTGCTCGCCCAGCCCATCGGCACGCTGTCCGGCGGGCAGCGCCGCCGGGTGGAGCTGGCCCGCATCCTGTTCGCCGGGTCCGGCAGCTCGGATGCGACGCTGCTGCTCGACGAGCCGACGAACCACCTCGACGCCGATTCCATCAGCTGGCTGCGCGACTTCCTGCGCGCGCACAACGGCGGCCTCGTCGTCGTCAGCCACGACGTCGACCTGCTCGACCGGTGCGTCAACAAGGTCTTCTACCTCGACGCCAACCGCGCCGCCCTCGACGTCTACAACGTCAACTGGAAGACCTACCTCAACCAGCGGGAGCTCGACGAGCGGCGCCGCCGCCGGGAACGCGCCAACGCCGAGAAGAAGATCGACTCGCTGAAGGCGCAGGCCGACAAGATGCGAGCGAAGGCAACGAAGGCCCGCGCCGCCCACCAGATGGACCGCCGCGCCGAGCGACTGGCGGCCGGGCTCGACAACGTCCGCGTCGCCGACCGGGTGGCGAAGCTGCGCTTCCCGGACCCCGCGCCCTGCGGGCGCACCCCGCTGACCGCCACCGGACTGTCGAAGTCCTACGGTTCGCTGGAGGTGTTCACCGACGTCGACCTGGCGATCGATCGGGGGTCCCGGGTGGTCGTCCTCGGGCTCAATGGCGCCGGCAAGACGACGCTGCTGCGCATGCTCGCCGGTCAGGAGCGGCCGGACACCGGCGAGGTGCATCCGGGGCACGGCCTGCGGCTGGGCTACTACGCGCAGGAGCACGAGACGTTGGACACCGACCGGTCGGTGCTGGACAACATGCGGGCCGCGGCGCCGGGCACCTCCGACGTGGAGCTGCGGCGCATTCTCGGCGCATTCCTGTTCAGCGGCGACACCGTCGAGCAGCGCGCGCAGACCCTCTCCGGCGGCGAGAAGACCCGCCTGGCGTTGGCCGGGCTGGTGTGCAGCTCGGCGAACGTGCTGCTGCTCGACGAGCCGACGAACAACCTCGACCCCGCCTCCCGCGACGAGGTGCTCGCCGCGCTGAGCACCTACAAGGGCTCGGTGGTGCTCGTCACGCACGACCCGGGCGCGGTCGAGGCGCTCAGCCCGGAGAAGGTGCTGATGCTGCCCGACGGCGTCGAGGACAACTGGTCACCCGATCTCCTGGAGCTCATCACGCTGGTCTGACGCAGCCACCCGGGGCGGGTGGCGTCGCGTCGTCGGGTGGGCGGCGCCGCGCCGCGTGCCGACCCGCCGCGTGCCGACCCGCCGCGTGGCCGGCCGGCTCGACTTGCAAGACTGGGACATCGGGCCGGAAGTGGAGAGTCTTTGTGAGTACGCAGGGCGGCACCAAGGCGGTTCTGGCGGCGCTGGCCGCCAACCTGGGAATCGCGGTGACGAAGTTCGTGGCGTTCCTGCTCACGCAGTCGTCGTCGATGCTCGCCGAATCCATTCACTCGGTCGCTGACTCCGGCAACCAGGGTCTGCTGCTGCTCGGCCAGCGCAAGTCGGGCAGCCCGCCCGACGAGGAGCACCCCTTCGGGTACGGCCGCGCGCGGTACATCGCCGCGTTCCTCGTCGGCATCGTGCTGTTCAGCGTCGGCGGGCTGTTCTCCACCTACGAGGGCGTCGAGAAGCTGCGCCACCCGCACGAGCTGGACAGCGGCCTGATCGCCGTGATCATCCTGCTGGTCGCCGTCGTGCTGGAGTCGTACTCGCTGTCCACCGCGGTACGCGAGTCGAGCAAGACCAGGGGTGACCGCTCCTGGTGGCAGTTCATCCGGCAGGCGCGCGCCCCGGAGCTGCCGATCGTCCTGCTCGAGGACCTGGCCGCCGAGCTGGGGCTGATCTTCGCCCTGCTCGGCGTCGGGCTGACCCTGCTGCTCGACGACCCGATCTGGGACGGCGCCGGCACCCTGGCCATCGGCATTCTGCTGCTCGTCGTCGCGGTGCTCGTCGCGACCGAGGCGTACGGCATGCTGGTCGGGGAGGCGGCGACTCCGGAGGCCGTCGCGACGATCCGCGGCACCCTCGCCGCCGCGCCCGGGGTGAGAGAGGTCATCCACCTGCGGACCCTGCACCTGGGCCCGGACGAGCTGCTGGTCGCCGCCAAGATCGGAATAGTGCCGACGGCGACGATGCGGGAGGTCGCCGCGACCATCGACGGCGCCGAGGAGGCGCTGCGGGCGTCCCTGGCGGTTCCGATGCGGATCTTCCTGGAGCCGGACATCCCCCGCGACGCGCTGCCCCGACCGTCCGCGAGCGGCACCGAGGCGACCTCCGCGCCCGCCTGATGCGCCGCCCGGTTCGGCTGGGTCCCGGGCGCTCCCGGACGCAGGTCAGGCCGGCGGGCCGCCGAGGCAGAGCCGCAGACCGAGGGCTCCGATCGCGCTCAGTGACACAAGGATGACGGGCAGGCTGCCGGCCTGCAATCGGTCGCCCGGTCGGGCCGGCCGGGGCCGGGGTGCCACCGCCGCGACCAACAGCCAGGGGAACACCGGCAGCCAGGTCCGCTCGGCCCCGCCCTCGGCGAGGCCGAGAGTCACGGCGAACAGCATGGTGGCGGTGGCGCCGACCAGGAACGGCCAGCCCGGCGTCAGACGCAGCCGGCGTGCCGCCCGCACGGCGAGCGGGCCGGTGGCGAGGACCACGACGGTCAGATCCAGGAAGATCCAGGCCAGCGCGGCTCCCACCGACGGCCGCGGCGCACTGGCCAGGGCCAACCCGTCCGGCCAGGAGAAGCCCCAGGCGTAGAACAGCCACAGCGGCAGCAGCGCGCCGAGCCCGGTGATGACGTTGAGCAGCGGCCGGCGCCGGACGAAGTAGGCGGCCGCGACCGCCACCCCCAGCCACACCGGGGCGTAACCGAACAGCGCCGCCAGGCCCAGCAGCAGCCCGCTCGCCAGCGCCCACCAGACCGACCGGCGCTCCGGTTCGCAGCCGATCACGCCGATGGCGACGGCCAGCGCGGCGAGGGCGGCGGTGACGGCATCCGGGGAGGCCGCCATCCAGACACTCCACGGCGCCAGAACGAGGACGGGAACCAGCCGGCGGGCCGCGGTCTCATGGCACAGCGAGCGCACCGCGACGCACACGACCGGGACGGTCAGCGCGCCGAGCGCGGTGAACAGCACGCCGATCGGCACGGCGCCATGCAGCCCCGCCCGGGTGAGCAGCCAGGTGGCGAGCACCGGCCCCGGCGGGTGCGCCGGCAGCACGGCGACCGAGCCGGCGGCCGCGTGCGGCGTCGTCGAAGTGTAGGCGGCGAGCCGGCCGAGCGGGTCGTCGTCGACCGCGCCGGCCGCTGCGAGCAGGTCCGCAGGTGCCCGCAGGCCGGCGGCGAGATCCCCGGGCGTGACCAGGGCGAGCGCAAGGCTGAACGCCAACGAGCCCAGATAGCCCAGCAGCAGCAGGACACTCCAGGGCAGCCGGAACGCCACCGATCGCGGCGGCCGGATGGTCGAGGCCCACCAGGCCGTGAGTGCGATCACGGTCGCGGCGACCGCGAGTGGGACCGCGACGAGCGGGTCCAGGCGCGGCGCCCAGCCGTCGTGCCACGGAGGCTGCGGGCAGCCGAGGCTGATGTCGGTGCTGGCCAGCAGGGCGGTGCCGGCGAGCCCGAAGGCGACCAGGGCCAGCCAGATCCCGGCCTCGGTGAGCTCCGCCCGCACCGCCGGCCCGAGGCTGGCGGCGAGCATGCCGGCCCGCGGCTGCGCCCGCCCCCGCGCGGTCGCCGGGACGCGCGCCCGCTCGGATGCGCCGCGGCTGACGCTCACGCCTTGGCCCTGACGGTCGCCGAGTCTCGGGAC
Organism: Candidatus Frankia alpina; assembly: GCF_902806485.1. GTDB lineage: Bacteria > Actinomycetota > Actinomycetes > Frankiales > Frankiaceae > Frankia > Frankia alpina. Next base: position 4,562 of record NZ_CADCWT010000242.1, read on the forward strand.
CTACCCGGCGCCGAGCCGGCGATCACCACTTCACGGGCCACCCCTGCACGGTAACGAGTCCTGCGCCGGCCGAAGCCCAGAGCCGGTCGGCGCGACGGTTCCGGGTGTGCGAGCCCAGGTGCGGACCGCCGCCGCAGGGCGGGTGCGCACCGCGCCGCGGTGGTCTCCTAACCGGCCGTGGCAGCGGGCGGCCGCTGCGGGGTGTGAGTAATCAGTCGGTTTGATCTGCGGCGTTAGCGGTCCGTCGGCGGGCTCTGTACAGTGATCGACTGTTGGTTGTACCTGCGGTATTGCGTTGAGGGAAGATCGCCGATCATGCAGGTGACGATGTTCGCGGCGACGCGCCGTTGCTGCTGTTAGGCCGTGCGTACGGGATTGGGGACACTGGTCACCGTGCATGGTCGGCCGTGGACGCCTGGCGTGCGAGCGGGCGGGTGCGACCCGGGTCATGCCGGCCTTGGTGTCGGCGTGGGGATGGAAGCGCGAGCGCGCGGTCACGCACCGACGCGCCGCGTGTGATGGATCACATCTGCTTCGAGTGGCGCGTTCACTCAAGCTGAGTGAAGATCGGTTCGCAGATCATCGAACACGGAGGGGGCCACGTTGGCCGAGCTTAGGAAAGGAACCCGGATCACCGGCGCCGAGCGCGACAAGCTCGCTGCCGAGCTTCGGAAGAAATACGAAGGTGGGCAGAGCATCCGTCTGCTCGCCGAGTCCTCTGGTCGTTCGTACGGTTTCGTCCACCGGATCCTGTCGGAGTCCGGTACGACCCTGCGCGGCCGTGGCGGTGCGACCCGGGGCACCAAGAAGAAGAGCGCCTGATCATGGCGGTGCCGGCCGCCGCCGTATCGGCGGCGGCCGGACTACGGGTGGAGGTCGTCGGACCTGTCGCAACCATCCGGCTCTCCGGATCCGGCGATCCCGGGTCATTGGGGGGCCTCGGTTCCGCCCTTGATGACGCTCAGCGACGAATGGGCGGCGACGTCCGGGTCGCCGTCCTCCGCCTGGGCGGCCAGGTCCCGCCGGCCGCGGACGCCACGCCGCGGCTGGCGGGCTTGAACAAGCAGGGACTGCTCCCGCCGTCGTCCGCGCGGGTTGATCCGGCCGCCCTTACCGGGGGGTACCGGATCTGGCGGGACGCGCTCGAACGGCTCACGGCGCGGGCGAACCTGATCAGCGTCGCCGCGGTGGCGGACATTGCCGAGGATGTCGGTACGGCCGTCGCCGTCGCCTGCGACTTGCGGATTTTCGCCACAGAAGCGGGTTTGCACCCGGTCTGGGCGCTCGGCGGCCTGCTGCCCGGGGCGGGTTCGTTGACTCGGCTGGCCGAGTTTCTCGGTTGGTCCAGCGCTCTCGACCTGTGCCTGACCGGGCGGCCACTCGGCGCGCCCGAGGCCGCCCGCCTCGGGCTGGCTCAGCGGGTGGTGCCTCGCCCGCGGCTCGACGATGAGGTCGCCGCCGTGGTCGCGGGCCTGCTCGCCACCTCCCCTGCCGTTGCGGCTGAGGTCAAGGCACTCCTGCGCGGCGCCCGTGTGGTCGGCCGATCTGCGGTCCCGACGCGGGCCGCGGCGGGTGTCGACTCCCGCGGCGGTCCCGATGCGGAGGGCGAGGCCTGGGAGCGTACGATCATGGATCTGCTGGACGCCTCGCGAGGCGCCGCCGCGGGCTGATCCAGTCCCGGGCGGTCCCGTCGGCGGGAATGGCCGCAACCCACCGTCTGCTTACATGATTACAGTGCAAGCGACGGTGTTGGGAGGCATGATGCGGCCGGGGTCGGACAGTCGGGCGTTGATGCGATCCGCCCTCCGGGACCGATCGGCGGCGAAGACCTCGCTGCGGCCGGGGACGATGCGCCGGATCGCGGCCTTCGCGCGGCCCTGGCGGGGCCAGCTGATCTGGTTCCTCGGGCTCATCGCGGTCAGCGCCGCACTCGGCGCGGTCGTCCCGTTGATCCTCAAGGAGATCATCGACGGCGGGATCGAGCATCACCGGGTGGGCTACGTCGAGCTGCTGGCGGGGGTCGTCGCCGCGCTGGCCTTCCTCGACGCCGGCCTGTCCCTCGCTCAACGCTGGTTCTCGGCCCGTATCGGTGAGGGCCTGATCTACGAGATGCGCAGCCAGATCTTCCAGCACGTGCAACGCCAGCCGCTGGCGTTCTTCACCCGCGCCCAGACCGGGGCGCTCACCAGCCGGTTGAACAACGACGTGCTCGGCGCACAGTCGGCGTTCACGAA
>NZ_CADCWT010000243.1 GCF_902806485.1 Candidatus Frankia alpina
GGTCGCCGGCCCGGGGGGGCCGGGCGGACGGTCGTCGTCCAGTCCGTGGCCGGCAACGGGGTGAACGTCGGCGGCGGGCTCTGCTTGGCCGGGGCGCTCATCGTGTCCAGCGCCGCGATCGCGGCATCGTCGAAACGGTTGTTCGGCAGGTAGGTCTCCCGCAGCGCCCGCACCCACTCGCCCGGCGCGGGGCGGCGGGTGGCGTCGGTCGGTTCGAGCCCCCTGCGGAGGAGGTCGGCCAGCCGCACCGGGAAGCCGTTCGGGATCTTCTGCGGCGGCGGCCAGCTCCCGTCCGCGGCGCGGTCCAGCTTGCCCGGGGTGAGTAGCAGGCCGCGGTACATGGCCAGGGCGAGGGTATACCAGTCGCTGTAATGATCGTGCGCGGGGATGCGGCGTTCGACGACCCGCGGGTCCGTCCACCCCATGGCCTGCACGCCTGTCTCCGGCGCGGGCTGCTGCGGGACCATGCCGTCACAGTCGATCAGGTACATGACCGGCTGCGGCTGCACCGCCCAGGCCAGGTTCTTGCCGTTCACGTCGCCGTGCACGAGACCGCGGGCGTTGACGAAATTGAAGATCTCCGCCATCCGCAGCAGCAGGACGATGCGCCCCTTCGCGGTCGGCGGCTTCGCGCGGGCCATCACCAGGAAGTCGAGCGTGCGTACGCTGCCGAACTCCTCGCGAAAGAGCACCTGCGGGATGATCGGCAGCAGGACGCCGGTCACCGCACCATACTGGTCGACGCTGATGTCGACCGGCCAGTTCACCGAGGACTCCGGGGTCTCGCCCGGCTTGCGGCGCTGCCTGACCAGGACCTCGCGGCCCACCTCGACCAGTTTTTCGAGATCCTTGCGGGCGGGTGCCTTGGTCGGGTCGAAGTAGCGCTTGAAGACGAAGTCCGGATCGCTCGTCCGGTGAATCGAGCCGACGCCGCCCCTGCCCAGCTCGTCCTTCTCGACGAGATAGCTTCCCCAGGTCCCTACGACGGTTTCCACCTCGATCAGCCGCCGTCGAGCGCGGAGAACTCGGTGAGCACGCCTCTCACTTCGGCCTGCAGGCCACACAGGGGGCACTCGAAGATCGGCCGCTCGGAGTCCCAGCAGGCGAGCTGATGGCACTGGGTGCAGCGGACGACGCAGCTGGGGCAGCCGCGATAGTCCGGACTGAGGGTGAGGGCGCCGCCGCCTGTGGCCTTCGTCCGAGAGCCGGACGATGGAAGCACGCTGCCTGGGCGCTGCCGAGACACCCCCTTCAGCTCGAGGTTCGCCCCCTGTCGGCCGAACCGGCCGACCCCCGGATGCCGGGTAATGCTGCAGGTGATGGTGGCGAGGACGGTGCGCTCAGACATCAACGGCCTCGTTCGCCGCGGACCCCGGCCGGAGAGCCGACGCGGATACAGCGTAATTGTGCTGGTCAGACGCCTGCGTGCGCCGGTGGGCATTATCTCGCCGACGCTTGTGCCCGGACAGCAGATCCATGCCGGCCCGTCCCCCGTCCAGGGAAATCCCGCGCAAAACCTCTCGACGAGAAAGCATACAACCGGTCGGTCGGTGGGTGCGCTCCGGCACGTCATTCGCAAAGCGCCGTGCAGCAAATTCCTCAAGAGATCCGTGTACTGACCTCGTCCGTGGACCGTGGCCCGTGGAGCGCGCCAGTGCCGGCACGTCGTGGCATTGTCGGCGCGGCGGCAAGAGATCGCTACTGGCCCAGAAATCGCAGTGCGGGAGTCGGCAGGGTCATCGCCATGACGATCAACGTCACCATGGTGGTGAGCTCGATGATTCCACCGAGCATGTCGCCGCTCAGGCCGCCGAAGCGGCTGGTCAGATAGCGCCGCAGTGCCAGCGAGAAGGCGGTCCCGACGCATACCGCAACAACGGCGCGCAGGGCCCGGCCGACGTCCCCGCCGTCGAAGTCGAGGCGGCTGGCCAGCGCCGCCAGGGCGCAGACCCCGACGAAGGCCAGCGCCGCGTCCCGGGTGCGGACCGTGCCGGCCACGAGCGCGCCGAGACCGTCCGGCTGGGCGGGCGGGGTGCCGGCGGCGCAGGCGAGGGTCGCGGCGAGCCGCCCGGTCATGGCGGCGACGAGGATCGAGACCGTGCCGCGGTGCGCGGTGACGGCCGCGCTGAGCGCCGTGACCTGCAACAACACGACGAACACGACACTGATCACGCCGAAGGCGCCGATCGTCGACTCGCGCATGATCTCCAGGGCGCGCTCCCGCCCCCGCACCCGCCGGGCGCCGATGCCGTCCCCGAGATCGGCCAGACCGTCGAGGTGCAGGCCCCGGGTGGCCAGCGCGAGGACGGCGATGCCCACCGCGGCGGGCAGCAGACTCTGGTTGCGGTGACCGGGCGTCCCCGTCGTGAGCCGCATGGTGACCACGACCACGGCGGTGACCAGCCCGAGGACCAGGCCCACCAGGGGCGCCAGCGTCATGGCTCGACCGGCCAGGCGTCGGTCGAGCCGCTCCGGGCCGCGCAGGGGGAGCACCGTGAGCAGCGTGAACGCGGTTCTCACCGCCAGCATCACGTGGCGTCGACCGCGCCGGGGCCACCGGCGCCGTCCAGGCCGGCGACGGCCTCGGACTTGCCGCTGACGCCCGCCTGATCGAACGTCGCCATCTCCGCGAGCGTCGCCTGCGCGGCGCGCACCAGCGGGACCGCCAGCAGCGCCCCGGTGCCTTCACCGAGGCGCAGACCGACGTCGATCAGCGGAGTGAGCCCGAGCGCGCCGAGGGCGATCGCCTGCGCCGGCTCGGGGGACCGGGTGCCCGCCACCCACCACTTCCTGGCGCCCGGAGCGATGCGCTCGGCCGCCAGCGCCGCGGCGCAGACGATCACACCGTCGAGAACGACCGGGGTCCGCCGCACGGCGGCCTGCACCAGCAGACCGGCGAGCGCCAGCAGGTCCGCCCCCCCGACGACCCGCAGCATCGACTGCGCGTTGCCGGTGAACGGCCGCCCCCGCCACATGGCGTCGCGGATCGCGGCCGTCTTCACCATCCAGCGACGGTCGTCGATGCCCGTTCCCCGCCCGACCACCTCGATGGGCTCGCGGTTGCACAGCAATGCGACGATCGTCGCCGCGGGGGTCGTGTTGCCGATCCCCATCTCGCCGGGGACGAGCAGATCCGCGCCCGCGTCGATCTCCTCGTCCGCGATGAGCCGACCGACGGCGAACGCCCGCTCCGCCTCGGCCACGCTCACCGCGTCCGTCCGGTCGATGCGTTCGCTCGACCGCCGCACCCGGTAGCGCTTGGGCGGCGCGGTGCCGTCGACTCCGCCCACGGTGGTGGGGTGCGGGCTGTCCACCGAGACGTCGACCACCCGCACGGCGGCCCCGACCTGACGGGCGAGGACGTTCACCGCCGCCCCGCCGGCGGCGAAATTGGCCACCATCTGCGCCGTCACGTCGCTGGGAAACGCGGACACACCGAGCTGGGCTATCCCGTGATCGCCGGCGATCACAATCGCCCGGACCCGGTTGAACGGCTGCGGGGGACAGACCCCCTGCACGCCGGCGAGCCAGATCGACAGCTCCTCGAGCTGGCCGAGGGCGCCCGGCGGCTTGGTCAGCTCGCCCTGCCGGCGCCGGGCCGCCGCCATTGCGTCGCTGTCCAGGCCGGGGACGACGGGAGCGGCGGGAGCGGCGGGAGCGATGCCGCTGGGGTCATGGGAATCCACGAGGTCCTTACTACCTGATCCGTCACGGGAAGCTGGCACCAGCCTGCGGATCATCGCCGGCTTCGCGTCCGCACTACCTGATCCGTTGCGGGCAGGGGCGGAGGGTGGCAGATGCGGGGAACGGAGTCGATCGGATACGTTGAGAGATGTGTCGTTACCGACTGATTCGCTGTCGGATCGGAGTTGGGTAGCCGGCTCGGCGCCGGTCGGTGGCGGGTTGCCGATCGCCCGTGAACGGCGGGTGTTTCTGAGCCACACCGCGGAGCTGCGACAGTTTCCGCGGGAGCGTTCGTTCGTCGCCGCCGCCGAGCGTGCCGTCGCGTTGGCGGGCGACCGGGTGATCGACATGGCGTACTTCGGTGCGCAGGACGCCGATCCGGCGGACTTCTGCGTGCGGACGGTCCGTTCGTCGGACGTCTACCTGGGGCTCATCGGATTCCGTTACGGCTCGCTGGTGGCCGGCCGGCCCGAAATCTCCTACACCGAGCTGGAGTTCGACACGGCGACGCAAGCCGGGATACCCCGACTGGTGTTCCTCCTGGACTATCTCGCCGAGGTTCCGTTCGGTGAATTCGTCGACGAGAACCACGCGGAGCGCCAGAAGCAGTTCCGAAGCCGGCTGCGCGATTCCGGCATTATCACTGCTGATTTCCGCGGCGCCGGTGATCTGGAGACGGCGGTCCTCGACGCCCTGGTGAAGCTGCGGGAGAGCCAACGGCGCATGGTCGGCGTGAGCGGCGCCGTTCAGGCCACGGCCGACGGCGCTGCGGGGATCGCACGCGCCGGCGGGCAGCACCGACCGTGGATGCTTCCCGGCGACCGCGACGACGTCGTGCCTCGCCCGGCGCTCACCTCGGTCGTTCTCGCCGAGGTGCTCGCGAGCGCGGCGGGGCGCGGCGCTGTCCGGGGGCCTGTCGTGTTGTACGGCACCGGCGGTATGGGGAAGACCACCCTGACCAGGGAGGTCTGCCGGCAACCGGAGATCGCCGCGACGTTCGGCGGCGGACTGCTCTGGGTGACCATCGGGGAGACGTCGGACGGCGCTCGACTCGCCGACCGGATCAACGATCTCAGCGAGGCGCTCTGCGGCGTCCGGCCGACCCTGTCCGATCCGGAACAGGCCGGCTTCCATCTCGGGACGCTGCTCGGTGACGAGTCCCGGCTGCTGGTCGTCGACGACGTGTGGAACCCGGCCCAGTTGCAGCCGTTCCTGCAGGGCGGAGCGGGCACCGTCCGGCTCGTCACCACCCGACTGCGTGACCTCGTGCCCCGGGCCCGGATGATCGAGATTTCGGCGATGTTGCCCGAGGAGGCCATGACCCTGCTGCTGCGCGACCTCGGTGCGCAGGCGCCGGAGGCGGCCGGCCGGCTGCTGGGGGTGACCGGGCGCTGGCCGGTGCTGCTGCGTCTGGTCAACCGCGCGCTCGTGCGGCACGTCCGCGATGGGATGAGCGTCCCGCGAGCCGCCGAGCGGGTGCTGCGCCGGATGCACCGGCGTGGCCCGACCGGGCTCGATGTCAGCCGCGCCGCGCAGCGAGGCGGTCGAGGCGACCCTGGCAGCCAGCCTCGGCCTGCTGACCGGGCACTGCCTGGAACGCTATCTGGAGCTCGCGGTCTTTCCCGAGGACGTCGAGATCCCGCGCCGGGTGCTCGACGCCTACTGGGGGGCCACGGGCGATCTCGACCCGGACGAGGTCGACGATCTCTGCCAGGAGCTGGCCGATCTCTCGCTGGTCGTCTCCTACCGGCGGTCCCCGCCGGCGCTGCTGCTCCAAGACGTGCTGCGCACCTACCTGCGGGTGCGGGTCGGGCCGGAGCGCCTGCGCGAGTTCGACGCCCTGCTCTGCGACGCCCTGCGTGACACCCTCCTGCCCGCCGCACCGCCCGAGTTCCCGCCGGGTGATCCGTGGTGGCTGCTGCCGGAGTCGGCGGACTACGTGTGGACCTACCTCGTCAGTCATCTCGTCGGCGCGGGCCGCACGGCCGAGGTGGCCGCCCTGCTCGGGGATCTGCGCTGGACGCTGGCCAAGCTGGAGCGTCCGCAGTTCGGCCCGGTGGCGGTCGAGGCGGACCTCGCCCTCGCGGCGGACGTCGTGGCGGACGCGCCCGTGCTGGCCGCGCTGCGGCGGGCCGTTCTGCGCAACGCCCACCTGCTCGCCCCGACGCAGCGCCCGGAGTCGCTCGGCGCGATCCGGCTCAGCCGGCTCGATGGCAGCGCCGAACTCGACGCCGCCCGGGCCGACCTCGCGCCCCACGTCGCCCGGCCCCGGCTGACCAACCGATGGTCGCGTCCCGACCAGCCGCATCCGGCCCTGCGCCGTACGTTAGGCGGGCATCGGCGCTGGGTGGACGGGCTCGCCGTCGCCCCCGATGGGAGGGTGCTGGCATCTGCCGGCGGTGACGGCGCCGTGCGGCTGTGGGAGGTGCCCGACGGTCGTGGCCAGGCGATACTGGCGGGGCACGACGGCGACGTTTCCGCCTGCGCGTTCGCCCCGGCCGGCCAGGCGCTCGCCTCCGCGGGAGCGGACGGGACGGTACGGATCTGGGCGGTGCCGAGTCGGTGGGACGACGGCTCCCCGATTCGCCCCGGCCAGTCGGATCAGTCGGGGCGACCAAGCCGGCCGGCCGTGCCGCAGGTGCTGCGCGGCCATCGCGGCGAGGTCACCGCCTGCACGTTCAGCCCGGACGGCGCCCGGGTCCTGTCGGTCGGCGCGGACGGAACCCTGCGCGGATGGGATGTCTTCGGCGGGGGACCGCTACTGGTCGTCACCGTCGCGGACGAGGCGTTGCGATGCTGCGTCGCGTCGCCGGACGGCGGCTGGCTCGCCGTTGCCGGGGACGACGGCCTGATCCGGATCTGCGACCCGTCGACCGGTCGCCCGATGACGACGCTGACCGGTCACGTCGGGCCCGTCCTGTCGCTGACCGTCGCGCCGGACGGCACCTGGCTGGGATCGTCGGGCCGCGACGGCACGTTCCGCCGCTGGGCGATGCCCGCCGGCCGCCCGATCGGCCTGATCCGGGAGGACGCCGGGGCGATCCACGCCGCCGCGGTCGACCGGGCCGGTCGGCT
>NZ_CADCWT010000244.1 GCF_902806485.1 Candidatus Frankia alpina
CGACCCGGTCGCATCCCACCTCCACCCGACGATCAAGGTGTTCCGCGGAACCGGAACCGGAACCGGAACCGGAACCGGGACTGGAACCGGGACTGGAACCGGGCAGAATCCACTCCAGCCCGACCCGGTGGATCAAAGATCAGTAGTGCAGCTGCTCATCAGCCCTTTTCCGGTGTCCGGTGACGGTGTGCGATGCCAGACGGCGCCTGCCTTCACCGCCGGACGGCCCACCGGCACCGCCACACCGCCCCGCGAGGAGGTGGTGTGCACGGGAACGGCGCTACCTGTTCCTTCTGGGGGGGCAAATCAGACGCCGAACCCACCAGAAGGAACAGATAGGCGTTTTCCCACGCATCCGCCGCCGACGCACGAGCTGCCGTCCGTTTCGCGACCTGCCTCAGCCACACCGGCTGCTGTCACGGAACGTGATAGCAGGACGGGAAGGGGACTTCTGCGGGGCTGCTGGAACGCCGCGTCAGACCGCGGCTGCTGGTGTTGGCGTTCCGCGGCCTGGTCATCGGGTGGCGGTGCTCGCGGGCACCGTTGCAGCGGATTGGCGTAGCGTGCTCGAGGGCCGTCGCCGACGCCGGCCGCGTGACGCGGTGCTGGGCGGCGCGTCGGGTTGTCGGCGGCGGATCCGACCGGACACCGTGAGGGCGAAAGGCCGACATGAGCGCAGTGATCATCGATGGTAAGGCCGTGGCCGCGCGAGTGCGTGCGGACGTGGGCCGGGACGTCGCCGAATTCCGCGCGGCCACGGGCCGCCAGCCAGCGCTCGCGACCGTCCTGGTGGGCGACGACCCGGCGTCCGCGGTCTACATCGGCGGCAAGCGTCGGGCCTGCGTCGAGGCGGGCATGGCCGACCTGCACCAGCATCTGCCCGCCGACACCCCCCAGGACAAGATCGCCGCCCTGCTGGACTCCCTTGCCGCGGACCCCGCGGTCTCCGGGATCCTGCTCCAGCTGCCCGTCCCCGAGGGGCTCGACGGCGCCGCGCTGGTCGGGCGGATCCCACCGGAGAAGGATGTCGACGGGCTGACGACCCCCAGCGTCGGCCTGCTTGCCCGCGGCCTGCCCGGACTGCGGCCCTGTACCCCGTCGGGGATCATCGAGCTGCTCGACGCCTACGACGTGGAGCTCAGCGGCGCCCCCACCGTCGTCGTCGGACGTTCCGAGCTGGTCGGCCGCCCGGTCGCTCAGCTGCTGGTCGGGCGCAACGCAACCGTCACCATCTGCCACTCCCGCACCCGGGATCTGGCCGCCGTCTGCCGCGGTGCGGACGTGCTTGTCGTCGCCGCCGGGAAGCAGTCGATCATCGGCCCGGACGCGGTGAAGCCCGGTGCGACCGTCATCGATGTCGGCATGCACCGCACCGAGCAGGGCCTTCGCGGCGACGTCGACTTCGACGCCGTGCGCGAGGTCGTCGGCCTGCTCACCCCGGTCCCCGGCGGTGTCGGGCCGATGACCATCGCCATGCTGCTGCGCAACACCCTGCTCGCCGCGCGGGCCGCCGCCGAGGTGGACAACCTCGTCTGAGCCGTCCTGGCCGTCTGCGTCGTCCGGGCCGCCGCTGCCCAGATCGGCGAGGGCGGAGGACCGGGCCGATTTTGTCGGAGGGGTGCGTCAGAATCGTCCTCGGCAGATTGGCACAGCGCGACCGGGATGGGGCACGGACATGAGCAGCGGCCAGCGACCCGATGGTGGGGGCGGCGAGGAGCCCGTGATCACATCGGGTCAGCCCGGCTCGGTGGCCGGGTTGCCCGGGTCGTCCGACAGGGAATCCGGTGGCACCGCCGACGGGGCGTCCCTGTCCTCGGGAGGGGAGTCTGGCAGCCTCACCGAGGGATCGCCCCGGGGTACGCCACCGCCCCGCCCGCCGGCCGACGGATCCCCGCTGGTGGCGCGGTCGGCATTCTCGGCCGCGTCGCCCGGCGGTCGCTCGCCCGGTGAAGAGTCGGATGGCTCCGGTCGCCGCCGGCGGCCGCGGGTTGTCTATGTGTTCGCGGTCCTCGCGGTGGGCTGGTTGCTGCTCGGCGCGGTCGGCGGCTCCTACCAGGGCAAGCTCGGGGAGGTCCAGAAGAACGACAACGCGGCCTACCTGCCGGGCTCGGCGGAGTCGACCAAGGTCGACAAGGCCGTGCAGGAGTTCCGCTCGCTGCAGACGATCCCGGGTTTCGTCGTCTACCAGCGCGGCGGCGGGCTGACGGCCGCGGACAAGGCGAAGATCGCCGCGGACGTTCGCGCGTTCGCCGGGATCCGCGGCGTGGACGCCGGCCAGCTCGGGTCGCCACAGTTCGCCCGCAGCGGCGAGGTGGCGAACGTCGCTGTGCCGATCGTCGGCAAGGACGGCGACCGGGAGGTCCAGGGCGACGAGCTCGTCGACGTCGAGAAGGCCGTGCTGGCCGCCGCGGGGGCCGGGGCGCCCCAGGCTGGGCTGGTGGTGCACTCCGCCGGCCCCGGCGGGCTGCTGGTCGCCTTCGTCGAGGCGTTCTCCGGGCTCGACGGTCTGCTGCTGCTCGCCGCGGGCCTGGTCGTCGTCGGCATTCTCCTGCTCGTCTACCGCAGCCCGGTGCTGTGGTTCTTCCCGCTGTTCAGCTCGGTGCTCGCCCTCGGCGTCTCGGCGTTGATCATCTACCCGCTGGCCAAGCACGACGTGCTCACCCTCAACGGGCAGAGCCAGGGGATCCTGTCCGTGCTCGTCATCGGTGCGGGCACCGACTACGCCCTGCTGCTCGTCAGCCGCTACCGCGAGGAGCTGCACACCCACGCCAGCCGGGTCGAGGCGATGATCACTGCCTGGCGAGGTGCCGCCCCGGCGATCATCGCCTCGGCGGTCACGGTCATTCTCGGCCTACTCTGTCTGAGCCTGGGTGAGCTGAACTCCACCCGCAGCCTTGGCCCGGTGGCGGCGATCGGCATCGCCTCCACCGTCCTAGTCATGCTGATCTTCCTGCCGATCCTTCTCGTCCTCAGCGGCCGGTGGATCTTCTGGCCGCGAGTCCCCCGGCTGGACCACCAGGTCGACCAGGCCAGCCACGGCCTGTGGGCCCGCTTCGCCGCCGGGCTCGTCCGTCGCGCCCGCCTCGCCTGGATCGCCACGGCCGTCGTGCTGCTGGCCTGCGCCGGGCTCATCGGCACGCTGAAGGTCGACGGGTTGTCGTCCGCCGACAGCATCACCGGCCACCCCGACGCCATCGTCGGCCAGAAGATCTTCGACGCCAGCTTCAGTCAGGGCGAGGGGGCGCCCGCGGTCATCATCGCCAACACCGAGGCCGTCCCGGCGGTCATCGCCGCCGTCTCGAAGGTCGACGGGGTGGCCACAGATCCGGGTGCGGTGTGCGTCGAGGTCGACTACGCCAAGCTCGCCGGCATCCTTTCCGGCGGCGGGCGGTTCCCGGCGCCGGACGCCGACGGCTGTCCGGCGTCGGCGGTGCGGATCGCGCCGGTTCACGGGCGGATCGCCGTCGACGCAAGCATCGTCCACCGCTACGATACGGCGGCGGCCTACGACACGATCACCGCCATCCGCACCGCCGTGCACCCGATCCCCGGCGCGGACGCGATGGTCGGCGGCCAGTCCGAGATCAACCTCGACACCCAGTCGGCGTCACGCCACGACCGGAACCTGATCATCCCGATCGTGCTGCTGGTCATCCTCATCGTGCTCGGCGCCCTGCTGCGCGCGCTGCTCGCGCCGATCCTGCTCATCGCGACGGTGGTGCTGTCCTTCGCCGCGACGCTGGGGGTGAGCGCGGTGGTGTTCAACCACATCTTCGGATTCGCCAACGCCGATCCGGGCTTCCCGCTGTTCGCGTTCATCTTCCTCGTCGCCCTGGGAATCGACTACAACATCTTCCTCATGACCCGGGTGCGGGAGGAGACGCTCACCCACGGCACCCGCCCCGGCATCGTGCGCGGCCTCGGGGTGACCGGCGGGGTCATCACCTCGGCCGGCGTCGTCCTCGCCGGCACGTTCGGGGTGCTGGGCGTGCTACCGCTGGTCTTCCTGGCCCAGGTTGGTTTCTCGGTCGCCTTCGGCGTGCTGCTGGACACGATCCTGGTCCGCTCCGTGCTCGTCCCGGCGCTCAGCCACGACATCGGCGCGAAGATCTGGTGGCCCTCGAAGCTGTCCCGTGGCGCCACCTGACCGCCGGCGGGCACCGCCTCCGGTGCGTCCCGCCGTTGTCGTCAGCCCCAGGTGAGGAGGCAGAGCCGGCGGACCCTGTCGTCGGTCACCGGGTCGAACGTCGAGCCGACGATCTGGCCGGCGTTGTTGATGGCCAGCGCCTCGCTGAGAGCCGCGTCCTCGGGGCCATCGACGGTCCGGCCGTCACGCCAGCTCATCGCGTGTGCCCCGCCGGGGACCGGACCCGTCCCGACGACCTGGCCGCGCCCGTTCTGGTCGGCCGGGGTGAAGCCGGGGTCGACCACGGTTCCGTCGGGACGCAGCACAAAGCCGGGCGAGGAGAAGCGTCCCGGAAGGTCACCGGCGATCTGCCCGGCGTCGTTGATCGGGAAGGGCGCTCGCGCGGTGTCGGGCAGGGCGGTGAGGACTCCTCGGGACCAGCGGAATCCATGGCTGTCGTACGGGGAGCTGTAGCCGGAGCCGACGACGTCCCCGCGATCGTTGATCGAGGCGGCGCTGTTGTGGGTGATGCCCGGCAGGGCGCCGAGATCGATCGGGGCCACGGGCCCGGCGGGTGCTGCCGCCACCGCCACCCCGGTCGACAGGGCGGCACCGGTCACGGTCACCGCGGTTATCACAGCTGTGGCCACCGCTACCCTGATCGCCTGTACCGCGCTCATCGACGCCTCCCGGAAGGTGGTCGTCCACCGTCATGGCAGCAGACACTCTGAGAGATCAGGAAATCACTCTCCGACCCGCGGGTAAGGGAGCGGCGCGTCGACACGCCCCAATCCCGTTCCGATGTTTGCCCTGCCTGCGGGGTCAGCGGGGTTCCTGACGGCGCAGGCCAGGTAGCTGCGGGCCGCCCGCTTTGGACACTCCCTGTCCGTCCGCGCGAGTGCCGGGCCAGACAGGTCCACGCGGCTGTGCCGCGTCGTAGCGGTCCGGCCTGTCGGCCGCGTGTTGCCGAATCCCCAAATCTTGATCATTTTTTTCTGTGTGGAATTAGGTCGTGCGGGCACCCACAGGAACATGACCAGCGCGTCAAAGGAACGTGAATATTTGGCGCTCGCCCGTCCAAGCTGCGTTAACGGCGCTTCCTGCCGGGGCGGAAGGGCGGTTAGTTGGCTGAGGGCTCTGGCACCGAGCCAGGGCCCAGGTCGGGCATGGAGACTGCATCACGGCATGGGCCAAGTTGATCTCGAGCCTGGGAACAGCGCTGCGGTCGAGATTGGCGCTCGGGGGTGGCCAGATGACGCCATCCTCGCCCGCAACGTGCTGCTACCAGCCGACGCCAACGTCGGCGACCTGCTCGCCGTCGCCCACCACCGAAGTCTGCCTCGACCTACAACATGATCGGACGTCCGCCGCTCGTCGCTGTCGGCAGGGCCCGCCTGCGGGTCCGCCGGGAGACTGAAGAAGACCACCTCGCCCGCGACACGGGTCTGCGAACTCGGACGGCCAGCATCATGATTATTAAGTTTGGGACGATCTGCATCTGCGATCACGGCCGTTCCCGCCGGGGTGTCACCGGTCCCCCGGCGCGGCCGGAAACTGGCCCGCGACGGACCGTCACTGCGCACCAAAGCGCTAGAGAAGGGGACAAGGCGTATATGACGCCTGCGACAATGACAATTCCCCGCCCCGCGGAGCCCGATACCAGCAGCGGCGCCGTGCACGCGCTCAGGCGTGAGCCGACCCGAGCCGCCGTCGCGATCCTCACGGGCCGCGGTGAGAGCCGGGAGCCCTACGAGTGGCTGGCCGCGCGGCTGGCGCTGGACGGGTACACCGCCACCGTCGTCCCGGAGAGCGGGAATATCGAGGGGACGGTCGGCGAGGTCCACCAGCCCGGTCTGCCCTTTGTCCTGCTCGGTTCCGACTCCGGTGCGTTGTCGATGCTCGCCATGGCAGGCTCGTCCGTTGTGCGTCCGGACGGGCTCGTCCTCCTCGGTCTGCCGTTGTTGCACGTGCCGGTCGCAGGCATACCCGTGGTCGATCCGCCGCGGGTGCTACCCGACCTACCCGACCTACCCGACCTACCCGACCTACCCGACCTACCCGACCTGCCCATCCTGCTCGTCCACGGCCGTGACGACCAGATCAGCCCGCTGTCGCTGGTCCGGATGACGACCCGGAGGGAACTGGCCGTGGTCCCCGGCGGGCACGCGGTGCTGGGCGGGCCGGGACGGCGCGCCCAGCACCGCGGCGTCCCGGCGGGCGGACCCGGTGCTGGTCGCAGCCCGGGAGTTCTGGCAGCTCTCCGTAGTCGTAGCGTCAATGGATGACATGCTGCACGCCCGCAGTCCGTCAACCGCGGTATTCGGTGAGCCGTGGCCGGACACCTACCAAGATCAGTACGGCGGTGCCGATGAGGACGGGCGGCGGCAACCAGTCTCGATCAGCGAGGTCATCCTCGCCGCTCCGCGCGCCGCCGGCAAAGGCGTCGATGTTGATGTTGGTGAATTCGATCAGTGCTGCGTCATAGTCGTTATAGATTGAGCCTTTCCCGGTAACGTTTCGTCGCTTTGCGTGACATCAATGTT
>NZ_CADCWT010000245.1 GCF_902806485.1 Candidatus Frankia alpina
GCCGGGAATGGCTCAGTGCGGGGAGGATCGGCTGTACTGGCACCCGTACGGTTCTGGATGCCGGCAGGCAGGTCGACGCCACGGAAGTCGTTGACCTGAGTACCGCCGTGGGTGATCATGACGCCGATGCTGTTGGACACCGTGACCTGTGGAAGGCGGGCCTCGGCGACCATCGCCGATGCGCCGGACGCCGAGCCGCTTGGACCCGGCGCTGCTGCCATCGATGCGTCCAGCGGCATCGCGGCCGGAGCCGCCGGGGTGAAATGGCGCGCCGCCGCGAACAGGCTTTCCCGGCCGTCCGCGAGTAGGCCGACGGAAAGCAGAAACCCGACCTCCCGCCAGTACTCGGTGGCGGCACCCGCCTGCCACACCGGCTGGTTCGCCCGAGGAACTCCCGCCAACTCCAGCACCTGGCGGACAAGCGTCGGCTCATGAAACCACGACGCGAAATACTGAATCTCCTGCTCGCTGAGTCCATCGCTCATTCTAACATCACCTCGATCGCTCATTCTAACATCACCTCGGCAGTCTGCCCAGTCGCGATGAAACGGTCGCTGCCGTCAGCTTTGATGTCTACTCTAAGCGCCAGGAACTGCCTTGTCCGAGCCGTTGTCATCTTCCCACCGTGTGGCCCAGGCCGCGGCACCCGACCGAGGAGACCATGGCAGCCAGCCGATCGAAGCCGCGCCTCACACACAGCCCGGTCGCCCGCACGGACGACGAACCACGCACACGCGCCACCACGCCCACCGATCACCCGGATGCGCCACCCGCGCGGCACGTGCCGGAGGTGGATCCGGCGCATCGGACAGGCTGTGCCAGTGTCGATGGCTGCAGCTGCGGTGAGCCCGCCTGTCAGGTCCGCCGCAGGATCCGAGGTCGCGATGACCCCGCTCGCCAGGCGGGTGCGGATTCTCGTCGACCGGCGTGGGCGGGATGGCGGACCGACGGTGACGTCGTCCGGTCTCTGGTGGAGCCGGCACCGGATCGTGTGGATCGACGGTAGCCAGGGTGTGGTCGTCGGAGACGGCAATCGGCAGCAGAACACCACCGAGCTGCGGGTTACCGACGCGCTTGTCCACCTCGACGACGCGACCTGCGGCCTGGCCACCATGCGAAGGTTCACGGCGCTGGCCGCCGACCCGACCGACGCCCGCCGGCAGGCGTCGCTGCGCCGTCAGCTGCTCGCGGACAACCATCGCCGCCACCGCGATCCCGCCCGGCCGCACCTCGCCGACGACGGCGCGATGGATCTGAGCGTGGCCGCCGATCGGATCGTTGTCACCAGATCGAGCGGTGTCATCGTCGGTGACCGTAATTTTCAGGTGAACGATTTCGCATACCGCTGGCGCAGCCCGGAGTTCGGCTTCGCGGACCTCGTCGCGGCCAATCCGAAGCTCATCACCCGACTCTCCGACGCGATGGCCCGTCCGGACGACGACGGTCGGATGACCGCGCTGGTCACCGACATTTGTGACGCGGTGTCCGCGATCGCGCCTGCATACTACCTCGAATAACCGGATGCGGCTATCACGGGTTTCACCCAGACGTCTGGCGTCATGCTCGGCGGAACGGAAAACAGTCAGGAAAACACGTCGACGATCGACCTCTACCGCCTGAACGTGGCCTTCTTTGTCGCCTTTGTCTACACCGAGGCGCAGGAACAGATCGATGCTCGCGAACTCGACGTCCTCACGGCTGTGCACCAGCGCCGCCTCCAGAGCTTCCGCGCCCTGCACCCCAGTGCCGGGGCGGCCACACCGCAACGCTGCGCCGAGTCCGGCCAGGCCCTGCGCGCCGATCTGGACCGGATGGCGCAGATCCACCACGAACGCCTCGACCGCCTGCGGCCGGCCGACCCTGCCCAGGCCCAGCGCCGCGTCCGGATCGACGCCGACCTCGAACAGCTCGAGGCCCGCCGAGCCGCGACGGACCGCGAGATCATCGCGACCCGCCTCGCCGCCGAAGAGGCCCGGGACAGCCGCCGCTTCGACGACCTGTGCGCGGACATCCTGCACCGACTCGAAGACCTGCCCGGGACGCTCCGGCCCGGCGCGTCGATCGACAGCGACGACACACTGCGGGCGGCCCTCGCCGACATCGACGCTGCCCTCGACCGCTGCCTACGTCTCCACCAGGGTCGGATCGAGCGGGTCAAGGACCTGGACCCGCACCTGCGCCTCGGCTGGCTCGGTCCGACCGCGGCAGCCTGCATCGCCGACCTGA
Organism: Candidatus Frankia alpina; assembly: GCF_902806485.1. GTDB lineage: Bacteria > Actinomycetota > Actinomycetes > Frankiales > Frankiaceae > Frankia > Frankia alpina. The sequence goes on from NZ_CADCWT010000245.1 coordinate 2,227, forward strand.
CTCGTGACCTGGCGACCCTGCGCGCCTGCCGACACCTTGTGACGGGGGGGCCACCGGCCGATCCGGCTTCGACCGTGCCGCCGAACGGCGACCCGTCGACTGCCATCGAACGGGTGGCCGCTGCCTTGACCGGCGTCACCACAAGACTGGTTCCGTCGACTGCGGAGCCGTCCTTCCTCGTGGCCACCCCAGCCACGGACCTTTTCGGCGCGGATCTGTTCGCCGAACCGTCCAGTGACACCCCGTCGACTGAGCTGTTCGTCGACCTGCTGACGCCCGATTTTTGGTCGGACACCGCAGCCGCGGAGCCGGACAGCCTGCCGCTGTTCGTCGCCGGCCCCGACGACGCGCTGGACCCGCTGAACCTCTCCGGCGCGTCCACCCTCGACGTCCCGACGGCGCACCTCGACCCGCCCCCGCTCGACCTGGGTCTCCATCAGGCGACGTTCGGCGATCCGTCCTTCGATGAGGTGACGCTCGGAGATGTGGCGCTCGGCGACCCCGCGAAGAGGCGAATCTCTGTCGATGGGAGCGGTGGCGTCGCTCGTTGGTTGCGTCGCCGGCCCGGTCCGGAGGCCGTCAACCGGACGCCGCCCCGGACCGCCCCGACGGGTCCGATCCAGGATCCGGCTGACCTCAGGTCCCAGGTCAACGGTCCCGGCGGCCCCGGGTGGCATCAGAGTCCCGGACGCGGCGGTGGGCTATAGGCGAGGTCGTCGGGGCTCCGCCGCAAGCAGCCACGGCGGGACCTTCGTACTGCTGGTCGGGCGTGATCAGATGATGGGCCGAGATGCGGGCGCTCCGTCGGTGCCGGTGTCGGAGTTCACCGGGTTCCGGTTCCCGCCCGAGATGATCGTCCTGGCCGGCCGCCGGGCTGCCGGCGTGCGCCGCTTCCTCGGAACGCAACAGTGCCCCGCCGCGCGTGTTGACGTGCGCCGAGCGAACCCGCCGAATGCGCCAGCGGCGTCCAATTACTGTGGCGGCATGGGATTGCTGGGGGATCTGGTCAAGATCGTGTCCGACCTGGTGGCGGGCGGCCGCCACCAGGGTGAGGCACCCTCGCGGGAGGCGGGACGGGAAGGTCGGCGGCGGTCGGCGTCAACACCGAAGGCCCCTTCCCCCTCTTCGTCGTCCTCTTCGTCTTCGGGGGCAGCCGCGCGCCCTCACCCGGCCCGGGAGCGGGCACGGTCGTCCCGCGCGAATGCGGAGGTCTCGCCGGGCGAGTCTGGGCCGGACGCCACCAGGGAGGTCGATCCGGGTCGCATCGGGCCGGTGCGGATGAGCTATGCGCCGGAATCGGACGGGGCTCCGGATCCCGGCGAGATCGTCTGGACGTGGGTGCCGTTCGAGGAGAACGACGGACGGGGCAAGGACCGGCCGGTGCTCGTGGTGGCCGTCGAATCCGCGGGCACCTACCTGGCCGTGCAGCTCACCAGCAAGGACCATGACGGCGAGGGCGACTTTGTGCCCGTCGGCGCGGGCGGGTGGGACGGCGAGCATCGACCGTCCTGGGTCAACCTGGACCGGGCGATCCGGGTGTACGAGGGCGGGATGCGCCGAGAGTCGACGGCCCTGCCGCGGGAGCCGTTCGAGCGGGTCACGGACCGGCTGCATCAGCGCTACGGCTGGCGCTAGGCGCTGGTCGGATTCGGCGAGGTCCGCGGCCGTGGTCGCCACCGGCACCCGCGCGGGCTGGTCGAGGTGGCGCAGCGCCTCGGTCATACCAGCGCGCCGGCTGCCAGGATTGCGTTCAACTCCGACGGTGGATCCAGCCTCGAAGCCGTCCAACGGGTCCTGTCCTGACAGAATCCGTGGCACGCGTCTAGCCTGCGGTGGGCGCGAGCTGGGCTGCGAGACTGCGCGCTGGGGGCATCAGGTCGGTTTCGACGCGATGCCCTCGTAGGCGAAGCCGAGCTGGGCCGTCCCGCGCATCGGATAGGTGCTGGCCGACTCCAGGGTCAGTCCGGACTTCTCGACCAGGTCGTCGATCCGGCGGTTGAGGCGGCAGCCTCCGGCGATCCTGCTCCAGGCGGGTGTGAGCCGGTCCTGCCAGCGGGCGACGGCGGGCCGGGGTGAGCGGCCGTGCTCGGTGAAGTGCAATGTGCCGCCGGGCCGCAGTACGCGATGGATCTCGCGCAGTGCCCGTTCGGTGTCGGGGATGGTGCACAGCGTCCAGGTGGTGAGGACGTGGTCGACCGACGCGTCCGGAAGGTGCAGCGCCTGACCGTCGTCGCCGATGAACTCGACCGTGACGGGCGCGGCGGCGATGCGGGGTGCGGCGAGTGTGCGTCCGACGGCGGCGGGTTCGACCGCGAGCAGGCGGGTGACTCCCGCCGGAAGGTGCGCGACGTTGCGTCCCGACCCGAAGCCGATCTCCAGAACCTCGCCGGACAGCCCGGCCGCGACGCGCGCCCTGGCCTCCTCCACCGGCCGGCCGAGGACGAGATCGACGATTCGGGGCAGCACCTGGTCGTCATAGAAGCCCATCACAACTCCTCATCGGGGGCCTGGGCGGCCGTTTCGCCGAGCAGCTCCCGAGCGAGCAGCGTGGCCGTGGTGCTCTGCCAGCGTTCCGGCGACCAGCCGAGGGTGCCCGTGGCGACGATGTAGTTCTCGGCGCTGGTGATCAGGAAGGCCAGATCGGCGGCGTTCTCGACGGTGAGCCCCGGGCGGAGGGCCGCGCGGTCGGCGAGAGCGCGGAACGCGACGCGGCGCTGGCCCTCGTTCACGCCCCACTGCGCCGCGAGGTCCGGATCGGTGCCGACGGTGCCGCGAACGACGGCGAGCAGCGGCGCCACCCGCCCCATGATCTCGCGGCCGCCGTTCGTCCAGAGCTCGATCACACGGACCGGGTCGGGCTCGGTGGCCAACTCTTCGAGCCACGGCCGGTCCAGTAGCGCGACCGGCTCGTCGTCTCCGACGGCGGCCACGTCGAGCGCTTCCTTGAGCAGCGTCGCCTTGTTCCCGAAGTGGAAGTAGACGGTCTGTAGCGCCGCGACCTGATCGAGCGTCGTCGCGCCGTAGCCCTGGTCGAGGAACGCCTTCGCCGCCGCGGCGACGATCCGCCGCCTGGTCAGCCTGGTCTTCTCGGCCCGACTCGGCCTGTCCTTGACCCGACTCGACCCGACTCGGCCTGTCCTTGACGGGATCACTCACTCGCTAGAGACTACTCTAGTAAGTCGCTAGAGTCAGCTCTAGTCAACAGAGGGATCATGCCCGACCTCACACCGATCCACCACGTGAAGATCCCGGTCAGCGACGTCCGCGCCAGCAGCGAGTGGTACCTGCGGGTGCTCGGGCTGGAGGTGGCGATCGAGTTCACCGAGGACGGCGAGCTCCGTGGCGTCGCCCTCAAGGCGCCGGACGGCACGACCCAGATCGCGCTCCGGTACGACCCCACGCGCGCCGCCGCCCTCGCCGGCTTCGACCTCGTCGCGCTTGGCGTCCCGACCCGGGACGGCGTCCATGCCTGGGTCGACCACCTGGCCGCCATCGACCAGAAGCACGGCGGCCTCGTCACCGGCCACCACGGCGGCACCGTCCTCGTCGGTCTCCACGACCCCGACGGCATCGAAATCCGTCTCTATGCCACCTGACCGACCACAGACCTACAAGGAGAATCCCCATGCGACACACCGACTCCGGCGGCGACAGCGAGCCGCTCGTCCTGATCCACGCGGCAGTCTTCGCTGACTGGTTCGTCCCGTTCGAGCGCGAGCCGGCCGTCGCCGGCCGTCGCCGGCCTGCGCCGGATCCGCGTCACCCGCACCGGGTACTCGAACTCCGCACCCGCCGAGCCGCTGTCGGTGGCCGACCATGCCGCCGAGTGCGCGGATCTGTTGCGCCGCCTCGGGATCGAGCGGGCCCGGGTGCTCGCTCACTCCTCCGGCTGCGTGGTCGCGCTGCAGCTGGCGCTCGACCACCCGGAGCTGGTCGGCGAGCTCGTCCTGGTCGAGCCGCCGCTGATCGACCCGCTCCTGCCGCCGCAGGACCGGGCGACGGTCGCCGCTGCGATCGGCCCTGCCCTGGGCGCGGCGATGGGCGCTGCCGCCCAGGGCGACCTGCGCACCGCCTTCGACACCTTCCTGACGGCGGTGTGCGGTCCGGAGTACCGATCCGTGATCGAGTCCGCCCTCGGCCGAGCCGGCCTGGAACGCGCCGAACGCAACTGCGGCTACTGCTTCGCCGGCGAGGTGCCCGCGCTCGCCGCGTGGCACTTCGACGAGGAGCTGGCGCGCCGCATCGAGCAGCCGGGTCCATCTCGTCGCCGGCGGCGAGAGCCCACCCTTCACCCACAGCCTCGTCGACCACCTCGCCACGATGCTCCCCGA
>NZ_CADCWT010000246.1 GCF_902806485.1 Candidatus Frankia alpina
CATGACCGCGGCCACCACCATGACCGCGGCCACCACCATGACCGCGGCCACCACCATGGCCGCGGCCACGTGACACGGTCATGCAGATTCCGCGGAACCGCCCCCGACCCGGCCGCATCCCACCTCCACCCGACGATCAAGGTGTTCCGCGGAACCGGAACCGGAACCGGGCAGAATCCACTTCAGTCCGACCCGGTGAATTAAAGATCAGTAGACGATTGACGCTCTATACGACTGTCTACGGCTGGTCGGAGGAGGGCTATCTGGTCCGTGCCGAGCGGGGCGGCCCGCCCCCTGGCCGCGACCCCGTACGACCTTCGGCACGCCTGCCTGTCCGGCTGGCTGAACGCCGGGGTGCCGGCCACGCAGGTCGCCGAGTGGGCCGGGCACTCGTTGCAGATGCTCCTGATCGTGTACGCGAAATGCGTGGATGGTCAGGCGGAAGTGTCGCGTGCGCGGATCGCCGCCGCGCTGGAGGCTGATCATGGTTGATGTCTCGGGCAGGGCTCGGACACAGGTTGCTGCCGCTGGCTGCCGGTCCCCGTAGATCACATACCCACTCGGAAATGCCCCCTGGCCAGCGCATTCACGGGGTTCACCCCGCCGAATCGCGGATGGTGCGGGAGGGGGGACTTGAACCCCCACGCCCTAGGGCGGCAGGACCTAAACCTGCTGCGTCTGCCATTCCGCCACTCCCGCGTGGTTTCCAGGGTAGCGAGGACTGGCACCACGGTGGCATTGCGGTTCTCCGAAGCGTCGATCGGCGGTCACCGTGCGCTGTCGGGCCGGTCCAGATGTGTCTTGTTGGGTCCGCGAAGTTTGGGGGGATGGGGGTCGGAGACGTACAAAACGGCCAACAAGGCTCCCGTGGTCGGCCAGCTTCCTTCGTCCGACGGTCGCCTTGCCGACAGGTGCGGCAGCCGCGCTGTCGCCAGCCCGACCCGCACGGGCGGTCGCCCGGCGGCAGGCTGGTGCATGCGCCGGTCCACCCGAGGACGACTGGGAGACGACAGCAGATGACCACGACGGAGGCCCCAGGCATCGCCGCGACCACCGACACCGCGAGTACCGCCGACACCCCGTCCACTGCCGTCGCTGATGGTGTCGTCAACGTCGCCGGTGGCGGATCTGGCTCGGATGACCTGTCGGCCGACAACGCTGGTGCCGGCCCCGCCGATGGTCCGTCCGACTCGGGCGGCCCGCCGGCGGGTGCCGTCGACTCTGAGGTCGACCAGGGCGTTGGAGCAGGCGCTTCCCGGCGGCATCTCGCGGCGGCGGGTGCTAGGGCGTCGGGTGCGGCGGCGGCCGGCCTGGCCGCGCGGACCGTGTCCCGCCTGGGGCGGTCCGGGCCGCGGCACGCCGCCCAGCGTGCCCTGCTCGAACGCAATCGGGCGTTGACGCTGATCCACTCCGGGCAGGCGACGACCGCGACCGTCGACACCGTGTGTGACACGGGCGTGCGGGTGAACGGCCGGGCCGTCGCCGAGGTGCACCTGCTCGTCGATCGGCCGGGGGGCGCGCCGTACCCGGTGGTTCGCAGCGCGGTGCTGCCCGACGCGGACATGGATCTCAGCCGCGCGGCGACGCCTCGTCCGGCCGGCCGCGGCGCATCCCGGTGCTGGTCGACCCGCGGCGACCGGAGAACGTGCTACTGCGCTGGGACCTGCGGCCGGCAAGCTAGGCGAGTCAGTTCGGATCGTTCTCGTTACTCTAGGTATTTATCCACTAGTTCCGTCGGCGCCGCGCGGCTATTGCCGCCCGTCTGCCCGTCTGCCCGTCTGCCCGGTTTCCGGCCAGATTGCTGCCAGATGGTGCCGAGGGGTAGTCACGGTTTTTGGCATGAAAACCGTGACTACCCCTCGTCATGATTCCGCGCATAACTGGTCACAGAAAGATATGAGGGGTGTGGCGGCCAGTGGGCACACCGAGCCCTGCGGCGACCCCCCGTCGCCGATCAGATCCCCACGGCCACTGACCATTTAGGGCTTCCTCGTCTGGGCCCCGCGGGCCAACCCCGGTGCGCTGTGTGCGCTTCGCGGTTGTCCAGAGGGTTCCGTGTCCGTTTCGTTTCTCTGGATAAGCAGGCGGAGCCCGGCAGGCGGCGGGGCAGGCGGGGCGGGTGGAAGGCGCGGGTGAGGACGCGAGGCGGGCCGGTCAGGCGGTGGCGAGGTTGAGGTCGCGCAGGAGTTTGGCGACGTGGCCGGTCGCGCGGACGTTGTACTGGGCCACCTCGACCCGACCGTCGGCGCCGATGACGAACGTCGAGCGGATCACGCCGACGGTCTTCTTGCCGTACATCGTCTTCTCGCCGAACGCGCCGTAGGCGGCCAGGACGCTGCGCTCCGGGTCGGACAGCAGCGGGAACGTCAGCGACTCGTTGTCGCGGAACTTCACCAGCTTCGCCGGCTTGTCGGGGGAGATCCCGAGGACGTCGATGCCGGCGTCGTTGAGCTGGGCGAGGCTGTCCCGGAAGTCGCATGCCTGCTTCGTGCAGCCCGGCGTCGACGCGGCCGGGTAGAAGTAGACGACGACGCGGCGGCCCCGGAACGACGACAGCGACACCTCGTTGCCGTCGGCGTCGGACAGCGTGAACTCGGGAGCGGGGTCGCCGGGGGCGAGACGGGCGGCGCTGGCGGTCTCAGTCATGGCCCGAAAAGTAGTCGTGGCCTGCGCGCAACGGCAAACCACCCCGCCCGCCGTGGCCTGGGAGCAGGACGCGTAGCCGCGGCCGGCCGTCTCGTCCGCGGTGAGGAGACGGCCGGGCGGCGGCCGATCGGGTCGCCGGATCGGGCGGCCCGGCGACCCGGTGGATCGGGTTGGGGCGCCGGGTCAGCTCGCGGCGGTGACGGCGGCGCGGAAGCCGCCGGGGGTCAGCTGGGTGCCGGAGAGCTGCTTGCCGTCGACGAGGACGGTCGGTGTCTGGGCGACGCCGGCCTTCGACGCGTCGCTGTCGATCTTGGCGACATAGCCGTCGTAGGTGCCCTTGTTGACGGCGTCCTTGTACGCCTGCGAGGTCAGGCCGGCCTTGGTGCCGAGGGTGAGCAGGGTGTCCTTGGCGAACCCGCCGGTGTGCTCCTTCGGCTGGTTGGCGTAGAGGACGTCGTGGAGCTGGCGGAACCTGCCCTCGTTCGCGGCGGCGGCGGCCGCGTTCGCCGCCCGCTTCGACTCGGGGCCGAGGAACGACATCATGTGATAATCGATCTTGATCTTGCCCTGGTCGAGCAGGGTGCGGATCGTCGGGCCGGTCTGCGTCTCCAGCGCCTCGCAGGCGGGGCACTGGAAGTCCTCGTACATGTCCACCGTCACGGGGGCGGACGCCTGGCCGACGATGATGCCGTTGTGGCTCCCGGTGGCCGCGGCCGGCAGCACGACCGGCTTCGACTCCTCCCGCGAGTTCTGCACGGCGAAGCCGATCACGCCGACGACGATGAGCACCACGACGACCACCCCGGCGACGATCAGGTTGCGGCGCCGCCGCTCCTGAGCCGCTGCCGCAGCGCGGGCGGCGGCGGCCTTCGCCCGCCGGTCCTCGGCGCCCGCCTTGTCTCGCCGGGCCGGGGCCGTCCCGCCGCCGGAGCCGGGACGGGCCGTGGGTTTGGTCGAGGTCGGGGCGTTCCGGCCGGTCTCGCCCTTGCCGCGGGTCTTAGAGTTCGAGGCCATCTGCGTCACTCCCGGAACGATCGTTGACCGGTTGGTCGAGGAGGCGGTCCACGGCGAGGTAGCCGTCGGGCCGCCAGGCGAGCAGCGTGGCCGCGACGAGCAGGAGGCTGTCGCGGACCAGCTCGGAGGTGTAATGCGTAGGGGCGTCGGCCGTCAGGTCGCCGCCGGAGGAGAAGCAGCCGCAGTCGATGCGCAGGCCGCGTGCCGCCGCCGAGGCGATGGCCGCAATGTAGACGGCGAACATCAGCGCCGACACCAGCGCGGTTACCCGCACCGCGAGCCCCACGATGAGCAGCACACCGAGAGCGATCTCCAGGAACGGCACGCTGTAGGCCACCGGCTGCACCAACGCCTCGGGCAGGATGCGGAACGCCCGCACCGAGCGCAGCATGCCGTCCGGATCGTTGACCTTCAGCAGACCGGCGACGAGCCAGACGGCGCCGAGGGCCAGGCGCAGGACGGTGGAGATGCTTCGGCTCGCCGGCTGCATCGGCGTGGTGAGACGGTAGGCGATTGTGTTCATCACCGGGCTTCTGGTCCGGACCGCTCGGCGGTCAGCTTGGGCAGGTCGTCGATGTACGCCTGGACACCGGTGCCCGCCAGGTACAGCGCGCGGATCCGGTCGTCCCGGGAGAAGGCGATCACCTGGGAGCCGTGGGTCACCAGAACGGAACCGTCGGCCTGCACCTCGGGCTGCTCCAGGGGAACGCCGAGGGCTTCGGCCTGGGTGCGGATCCGGTCGAACGTGCCACGGACACCGATGAAGGTCGTGTTGAACTGCTTAAGCCAACGACTGAGAACCGGCCCGGTATCCCGATCAGGATCGGTCGTCACGAAAACGACCGCGATCTGCTGTCGTACGTCCGGTTTGACCTCGGTGAGCGCTGCGGAGATGTCCGCCATCGTCGTCGGGCAGACATCCGGGCAGTGGGTGTAGCCGAAGAACATCAGGGTAATTTTCCCTTTTGTCCGTTCCCGCAGGTCGAAGGGATTTCCATCGGTATCGGTCAGGTTCAGGGCGGGTTTGGCCAGCTGCTGCGCCGGGACGGTGCCGTGCAGCCCGTCGTTGTCGCCGTCGCCCGCGTGGACGACGGTCACCCCATTGTTCGTGCCGGTACCGGTACAGGCGGTGACCAGCAACATCGACGAGACGGCCAACGCCGACCCGAGGACGCCGAGCAGCCGCTTCGGCCGGCGTCGACCGGCCGACGCGGCTCGCGGGGATGGTGCAGCGGGCGGAACCGCATGGCGGGAGGGAGACCGGCCGAGGCGGGTGGGGACCTCGTGATGAGAACGGATCAGGGACATGACGCTCTAGGAGCGGGCGCCACGGGCGCGCGCGGGATCGCCGTCGGCCGGCGGCGAGCGTGATCACATGTGATTGCCGCGGACGCGGTGGACGACGGGCTGACGGGGCGGAACGGGACACGCGGCGAAGGAACAGGCGACGGCGGCACGGCCCCCCACCCGGCCCACGGCGCAGCCGGGTCAGGCCGCGGTGACCCGCCACGGCGCATCCCGGAACGATCGCTGGCGCCCGGCGCCGGCGGGCCGCGCCGGGCGACGGCGTGCCGCAGCAACAGCAGGCGTGGTCGCCGCTCCGCCGAGCCGGCCCGCCGGGTCCGAGCGAGCCGCGGGGCGGGCGCCGAAACCGGCGAGATCGCCGGAAGCACGGGCAGCCGGCGCGCCAGCAGGCGACCGGCGGCAGCCAGAGCCTCCGCGCCCCGCCGGGCCCACCAGAACATCAGCGCCGCGGCCAGAGCGTGGGCGAGCAGCATCGCCAGCGCGGCCGCGACGGCCGAAGCGGACCCGGAGCCGGCCTCGGAGCTGGAGCTGGAGCTGAGCATGGTCAGGCCGCCAAGGTGGCGGTGACCCGCGGCCGATGCGTCGCCTGACCCGGTCCGGGCGGCGACCTGCCGGGCGGCCGCCAGCAGCGCCGGATCGATGTGCGCCAGCCCGGGGCTGGCCAGCTGCGACGCAGCCGCCGGCCCGGAGGGAAGCCCCGAGCCGACCGCTGTCCCGGCGGCGTGCACGGCCGGCGAGGCCCCGGCCTGGCTGCCATGGCAGAGGAGCACGCCGAGCAGGGGATCGCCGCCCGCAGCCCGGCGCCGTAGCCGCCGGCGGCGAGCGCCGCATGCAAGAGTCCCTGAACGGTGAGCAGACCGCCGAACGACCGCGGCCCGCCGATCCGACGCGGCTGGTGGCGAGCCCACGGGGCGGCCCGCCGCGCTGCCGTCACCGAACGGACGGTCTCGGCCGAGGCGGCGAGCAGGACGGTGACCAGCGCGACGAGGAGCAGCCGGCCGGGCGCGGGCACCTGGCCGGCGAATGGGAGATGGGCGAGCAGCGCCCAGGCCACCGCCGGCACAGCGAACGCGGCTCCGGCAAGCGCCCCGCGGGGGATCGCGCCGACGAGCACCCGGCCGTGCAGCGGGTGGGATGGGCGCAGCGCGTGGGAAGGGTGAGGCGGGCGTAGCGGGTCAGGACTGGTCGGCCCGGGCCGACGCCCGCCCGGGTCCGACCGCCGCCGACCGCCACGCACAGCCATCAGCGTAATGTCCCGTGGCTCGAGCTCCCCGGCCAGTCCGGTCCGGCGTCGCCGAGCGGGTCGACGGCCGCGCCTGCGCCGCAGATACGGACCGTGGTCCGCGGCCGGGGGCAGGCGCCGAAGTGGGGGCAAGCCGGCACGCGGGGGCAAACGTGAGAGACCTCCTGGTGACCATGAAACGTAGCGGGCAGGCCCCGTCGTTCAGGGCGGGGTTGGCGCATCAACAACAGTGCCGGCCCGTCGAACAGGTGTGCTATTTTGATGGCTATGGGAAGCCGGGTGGTGAAGC
>NZ_CADCWT010000247.1 GCF_902806485.1 Candidatus Frankia alpina
TCCTGTTGTGCGCCTTCTGTTCGTCGGTGAGGGTGCCGCCCTTGGGCTTCTTGTACGCGATCGCCAGAGGCCCGGCCGGGCTGCCCAACCCTTCGTAACCGAGGTCGAACAGCACCTCCTGCAGGTCGGCGGTCCACTCTTGCAGGATCGGCAGCGCGCCGGAGGCCTTCAGAGCGGTCGAGTCGTGCTCGCGGCCGGGCCGGACGTCCGACGCTGGGACGGCGAGCAGCTCGGCCTGGAGACCCGGGCCATCGCCCGCACCGGCCTGGAGCGGGCCACCTTCGCGATGCCGGCGGCGATCCGCCGCGACGCCGCCGAGGGTGACGCGGTCGTGCGCTGGCGCCACCAGCTCTCCGGAGCCGGTCACCGGGCGCCGGTCCGCGTCGAGGGCGACCGGGTCATCGCCGGCGCCAAGCGCGAGGACCTCCCCTCGGGCGCGGTCGAGGTGCTGTCACTGCGCGACGGATCCCAGCTGTGGCAGGCCGAACTGCAGGCCTCGATCAAGGGCACGCCGGTGACCCACCACGGTCACGTCATCGCCGTCGAGGTGAGCGGCGACGTCGTCAGCCTGGACGCCGAGACCGGCACCGAGCGCTGGCGGATCCCGTCACCGGACCCGCTGCGGCTGTTCGCCTGGGCCAATCCGGTGGTGGCCGACGGCATCCTCATCGTCGGCGACCTGTCCCACGTGCGGGCCCTGGACGCCGACACCGGCGAGCTGCGCTGAGAGCGCACCGACCTGTGCACCTACCAGACGCTGGTCTCGCACTCCAACCCGCTCCTGCTCGGCCACACCCTCATCCTCGCCAACTTCCCGTCACCGATCGGCATCGCCGACCTCGACCTGCACACCGGCGAGGTCAACTGGACGCTCGGCGGCGACCTCACCGAACTCATCGGCAGCCTCTGGCCCATCGGCACCCCACTCCACGACCATTGTGCGTGCCGACCCCGTCGGGGTTGTCGGCCATCGACGCTCGCAACGGAGCGGGCCGCTGGAAGCTCTCCACCGAGCTTCCGTTCAGCCCGGCCACCCCGGCCTCGGTCCCCGACGGCATCGCGACCGTCTTCGCCGGCACCGACGTCGTGCTGCTCGACCGGGCCGACGGCTCGATCCGATGGCGCACGCCGATGGAGTCGGCCTCCAAGCTCGCGATGGCCAGCTACACCCGCACCCCGCAGGTGCTGTTCGCCGGACCGGTACCCGTCCCGGCCGAGGACGGCTCGGTGCGGCTGCTGCTCTCCGGCCTCGACGGGCGCGTCTACACCCTCGACGCCGCGTCGGGCAAGCGGCTGGCCGAGGTCAACGTCGGCGCCCCGGTCGCGGCGCCGGTGGCCGTCACCGACGAGCTGATCATCGCCATCGCGGTCGACGGCGTGGTCACCGCCATCGAACGAAGCGCGCTGCTATGACGACCGTCCTCGACAAGCCGGTGCCGTCGCTGGCCGCGGCCGGCAAACCCATCGACCCCAACCGCACCCGCGCGACGCCCTACGTCTTCATCGCGCCGGCGATGAGCGGCATCGGGCTGTTCGTCCTGCTGCCGGCCTTACTCTCCTTCATCGGCAGCTTCTTCGCCATCCCGCTCGCCACCGGCGCGAACTGGAAGTGGGTCGGCTTCGACAACTACACGTCCGTGTTCAGCGACCCGACCGCGCACCGGGCGATCGAGAACACCCTGCTGTACTGCGTGATAACGATCATCCCGAGCCTGGTCCTCGGACTGCTGCTCGCGCTGCTGGCCGAGAGCCTGCGACACGGTCGGACCTTGGTTCGGACCGCGCTGTTCCTGCCGATGACAGCCAACCTGGTCGCGATGGCCGTGGTCTTCAAGTGGATCTTCGCCTTGCAGGGCGGGTTCGCCAACCAGGCGCTCGCCTGGATCGGTGTCGCGCCGATCAACTGGCTCAACGACACTCGATACTCGCTGATCTCGGTGGCCCTCGTCGGGGTCTGGCGCGGTGTCTCGCTGACCATGCTGCTGTTCCTCGCGGGGCTCACCACCATCCCCGGGGCGATCCACGAAGCAGCGGCGGCCGAAGGCATCCGCGGCTGGGCCAAGCTGCGCACGCTGATCCTACCGATGATGAAGCCGACGATCGTCTTCGCCACGGTGCTCTCGATCCTCACCTCCATCCAGGCCTTCGACCAGATCAACGTGATGACCCAGGGCGGTCCCCAGGAATCCTCGGAGACCATCCTCACCTTCACCTGGAAGGTCGGTTTCTCCTACTTCCAGCTCGGCAAGCCGTCGGCCCTGTCGTTCGTGCTGATCGCGGTGCTCATCTGCATCGGGCTGGTCCGCCGCCGCGCGTTCTCGGCGGAGCAACGATGACCACCAGCCCAATTCCCGCGCGGCTGATCAAATGGCTGCTGGTACTCATCGCCGTCGGAGTCTCGCTGTTCCCCTTCTACTGGATGCTGCGGACCGCGCTCGCCCCGCAGAGCCAGCAGCTGGCCGACGGGCTGGGCTTCTGGCCCGCACACCTGGACTTCGGCAACTTCGCCCGCGCCTGGAACAAGGCCAACCGCGGCCAGGCGCTACTCAACGGGCTCATCATCACCGGCGCGATCCTGCTGCTGCAGCTGATCACGTGCGTACCGGCCGCCTACGTCTTCGCCAAGATCCGGTTCAAGGGTAGCGGCATCCTGTTCGGGGTCGTGCTGGCCTGCCTGCTCATCCCGACCCAGGCCACCATGGTGCCCACGTTCATCGGCATCAACCTCTTCGGGCTGGGTGACACCCGGATCGGGCTCGTACTGCCGTTCTACAGCAGCGCGTTCGGTATCTTCCTGCTCCGCCAGCAGATGCTCTCCATCCCCGACGCGCTGCTCGACGCCGCCAAGACCGACGGGCTCGGCCCGTGGCGCACCCTGCTGCGGGTCGTCGTGCCGATGTCCATGCCCTCGATCGCCGCCTTCGCGATCTTCTCGGTGTTCACCCACTGGAACGACTACCTCTGGCCGCTGCTGGTGGCCCGCAGCCCCGACCTGGCCACTCCCCCACTGCGGCTCGCTGTGTTCCAGCAGGCCGACATCGGCTTCGACTACTCGGCCCTGGCCGCCGGCGCGGCCATCGTCACCGCACCCATCTTGATTCTCTTTCTGTTCGCCCAACGCCGCTTCGTCCAAGGCATGGCCGGCGGCGAAATCGCCGGCTGACCATCCCTGACTCGCCGAACCGCCGACCCGCCGACCCGCCCCAAGCGGCCCAAGCGGCCCAAGCGGCCCACGACTTCGCATTCACATCCGTTCGCCCCCCACCGCAATCCTCGCCGAACCCAAGGAGTAGTTCTGTCATGTCCACTCGTCGTTCTCTGCTCGGCACCGCGGCACTCGCCGCGGTCACCGCGCTGACTCTCGCCGCCTGCGGCAGCGGCTCCGGCTCGAGTGCGGGCGGCAACGGCCCGGCGCTGACCGGCACCGTCGCCAAGGCCGCCGACCTGTCCAGCTGCAAACCCGACGGCGTCACGCTCAAGCTCAACTTCGGCCCGCAGGCCGCGCCCGCGGTCAAACTCGCCGTCACCCAGATGCAACAGAGGTACCCGGGTCTGAAGTTCGACGCCACCGCCTCGGCGACCGCTTCCTACAACGATCTGACCAAGCAGGTCGTCTCCGACGCCGCCGTGGGCAAGCCCGACGACCTGATCAACGCCGGGCTGTCCCAGCTGACCTTCTGGGTCGACAGCTACCACCCGGCCGAGATCGACCAGAGCAAGCTGCCCGCCGGCTACCAGAAGCAGTTCCTGGCTGCCGGCACCGCCAACGGCAAGGTCTACATCGCTCCGTTCCAGATCTCGGCCCCGGTGCTGCTGGTCAACCAGACGGCCCTGAAGAGCGCCGGTATCGACCCCAGCACGCCGATCACCAGCTACGCCGAACTGATCAAAGCCGCCCAGACGCTGACCGCCAAGACCGGCAAGCCCTCGATCAACATCTCCACCGACGGGCTGCCCGACTGGTTCAGCCAGGGCTTCGTGCAGGCCGCCGGCGGAACCTTCGTCAACGCCGGTGGCAGCGCCGGGTTCGGCGACGCCACCGGGGTACAGGCGCTGAGCATCTGGAGCACCCTGGCCAAGGACAAGGTGCTGCTCAACGTCGGCGGCACCGACGCGATGGCCCAGTTCATGGCCGGCAACCTGCCGTTCATGGCCTACACGACCTCGATCGTCGCCACCATCCAGAAGGGCGTCGGCTCGAAGTTCCAGTGGATGCCTGTCGACCTGCCGACCCTCAACGGCACTGACGCCGGCCCCCTGCCCGCCGGCGGCAACGGCTGGCTCGTGCTGTCCCAGGACCCGTGCAAGGCCGCCTACGCCAACGCGATGATCTCGCTGATGCTCAGCAAGGACATCTCCCTGGCCGCCAGCGGCACCGGCTACAGCTACATCCCGGTGAACTCCGACGCCGCGACCGAGCTGCTGGCCGGATCGACCGCGACCCCGCAGCTGAAGTACGCCTGGTCCTACGACAAGCCGCTGTCGGTCTGGGGCGGGTTCAAGGGCAGTGCGACGAAGCAGATCTTCGACACGCTGACCACCACGACCCAGCAGCTGTCCACTGGTGCCGATCCGCAGACGACGGTGGCCTCGGCGGTCAGCCAGGTCAACAAGCTCGTGGGGAAGTGAGAACCGATGCCCACCGTGGAACTGCGCGGAGTCGAGAAAAACTTCGGCACGGTCAAGGCCCTGGACGCGATCGACCTGTCGATCGCCGACGGTGAGCAGGCGGCGATCCTCGGCCCGTCCGGGTCGGGCAAGTCCACCCTGCTGCGGGTCATCGCCGGGCTCGAGACGCATGACTCCGGGACGCTGACCGTGGACGGCGTGGACCAGCGCGCCGTCCACGGCCCACCGCCGCGACATGGCGATCGTGTTCCAGCACTTCGCCCTCTACCCGCACCTGTCCTCGCTGGACAACATCACCCTCGGCCTGCGGCACGGCCTCAAGCTGTCCAAGCAGGAGGCGCGAGCGCGGGCCCACGACGTGGCCACCCGCATGCAGGTCGAGCATCTACTGGCCCGCAAGCCGCGGGAGATGTCCGGTGGCCAGCGCCAGCGCATCGCGCTGGCCCGGGCGCTGGCCCGCAAATCGGGCGTCGTGCTGCTCGACGAACCGCTGTCCGGCCTGGACGCCCAACTGCACGCCGCGCTGCGAGTCGAAATCGCCGAGCTGTTGCGCTCGGTGAACGCCACCGGCGTGAACGTCACCCACGACCAGGTCGACGCCATGGCCATGGCCGACCGGGTCGCCATCGTCAACCACGGCAAGGTCGAGCAGCTGGGCACCCCGGACGAGCTGTACGCGGTGCCAGCCACCTTGTTCGTCGCGTCGTTCGTCGGCAGCCCGCCCATGAACCTGGCCCCGGTGGGCGAGGATGGCTCGTCGGTATTCGGCCGGCGGCGGCTGCGGGTGGACCGGCCGGTCACCCTCGGCGTGCGGCCCGAATGTCTGCGCTTCACCGCAGGGGACGTCGAGCTCGACTGGCGCGCCCGCGGACGCGTCGCCCTGATCGAACCGAACGGGGCCGACCGGGTGGTGCACGTCGAACTCGACACTCCCGGACCCCGCCGCACCTTCGCCGTGCGCTGCCGCTCAGGCGAGCAGCCCCCGCTCGACGCCGCCATCGAGCTGAGCTGCTCGCCGGACGACGTGAACGTCTTCGCCGGCGAGCAGGGCCGACGTCTGGGCACCGTCGCCGAGCTCGGTGGCGAACTGGCCATGGCAGGAGCCCAGTGAGCCCCGCGCACCCCCTCGACGGCGACCACCCCCTCGACGGCGACCACCCGAGGAACCGGCACACCGGCGCGGGCATCGAGGCCACCATCAACACGGTGCTGACCGGGTGCGGGCTGGCGAAAATATCGGCCGAGGAGTTCAGCCGCGAGTTCCGCCTCCCCCTCGGGGTCATGTTCACCGCGCTGGGCGTGCCGGTCGACGAGGCGCCGAGCGCCGAGCGGCAGTGGAACCACGTCATGGCCGCCACCACCTCCCCAGCCCGAGCCGTGGCCGGACCGCTCCTGGAGACGCTGCGCGCCCGCGGAGCACGGGTCGGCGTCGTGTCCGCCGCCGCAGCGGAGACCGTCTGGCTCGACCTCAAGCACCTGCACCTCGACGACCTGCTGCACACTGTCGACGCCGGAGCCGTCGACAAGCTCGCCACCCTCGTTTCGCGACGCGGCGAGCGGACCCGAGCCGTCTACGTCGGCGACACCGAATACGACATGGTCTGCGCGGTGGACGCCGGCTACACCGCCATCGGAGTCTCCGGCAGCTACTGCCAACCCGAACGGCTGTTCGCTGCTGGCGCCGAGATCGTCATCGACCAGCTCAGCGAGCTGATCCCCCTGCTGGAAAAAGAGACCGCCCATGACTGACACACCGGAGTTTTTCCGAAACCCGCCATGGCTGATTCGAATCAGATCGCCGGGATCGTAAAT
>NZ_CADCWT010000248.1 GCF_902806485.1 Candidatus Frankia alpina
ACACTCACACCCCGCAACAATTACCCAACCTCACAAATCGTTGCCGGGAATGGCTCACTGAGGCGTTGGTCGAAGATGGCAAGGGTAGTGGTCTCAAGCCGGAGACGGTCGAGATAGCCGTCGAGCTGCTTGAGACCCGATCGGAGCGGGTTCGGCTTGGACGGACGCCAGGTCTTGATCTCGACGGCTTCGCGTTGGACGTGGCGGGTGCCGTCGGGTGTGGTGTAGGGCCAGCGGAAAGTCTCCGGACGCGCGTTCGGGAAAGCCAGCACGGAGCTGTCGGAGCACATTGACGAGGCTCAGGCCCCGGAGCGCGTCGATCTCGTCGAAGAACAGCACGAGTGGACGCGGGCACGCCTGTGCCCACGCCCGGAGCGCTCCCTGGAGCAGGGAGCCTTCGGATTCGACCGGCCACGCCGGCGGGTGCAGTTCCGCCGGAAGGTGATCATCGACGTTGAAGCGGATCTGGGCAAGAATGTCGCGGCCCGCCGCCCCGTAGTCATCTCCAGCGCTCTCGCCGACCTCGCAGGAGAAGTGCAACCCGGCGTACCGGCCCTGCGCGGTCAGATCTCGCGCGAGTGCCCGCAGAGCCGTCGTCTTACCCGTCTGCCGAGGTGCATGCACGACAAAATATGCCTGCTGATCGACGAGCCCGGGCCCCCTGCGGCAGCCGTTCCAGCGCCGGGATCATGTAATGCTTCGCTGGCGCGCACGGACCAGCCGTGTTGAACCGGCGACTCATCGATCGATCCCCTTCAGGGCCGGTTGGGCTCAGCGGAGTGGATCTCCTGGCAACTGCGCGACGACGGCTGGGCTGTGCACCTGCGAGCCTGGCACGCGGTCCCGGGCACCGACGTCACCGCCTGGGCGGGCCGAAACCTCGCCGGGCCGGAACCTCGCCGGTTCGGACCATGTACTGGCCGTGCTCTCGCATGCCTACCTCGCGTCCGGATGAGGCCGGTCGACGTCGGTGTCTGGCTCCAAGACCCCTCGGGCTATTCGCAGTTTCGCGGTGCGGGCTACACTCCGGTCTCCCGGAGATCCTCTGGTTTTCGGGAAGAACCATGACGATCCATCCGGAGGTCTGATGACTGAGGCAGACTATCCGACGGACAGTGAGCAGAGGGCTGCGCCGCGCGCCGACCTGTGGCCGGCTCAGATACCGAATCCGCCGCTATCACCCCGGCCCGGCCAGGCCGTCGCCTCGGCCCAGCCTCCGATCGGCGCCATTCCCCCCATCCCGCGCAAGCAGGCCGCGTGGGGCCTGTGGTGGCTCTGCGTGATCACGTTCTCGATCTACTACCTCATCTGGTACGACAGGATCAACCGCGAGCTGTCCGCGATCCTCGGCCAGCCGCGCAGGGCGAACAGCCAGTGGTGGAACCAGCTCATCCCGTTCTGGGGCCTCGTCGGCCTCGGCGCCACCGCCAAGCGACTCAACGCCGCGCATGCGCTCGTCGGCTCACCGACCCGGGTCGGTATCTTCACGTCCTGGTTCTGGGCACCTGGCTGGTTCGGCTCGCAGACCCGTTATCTGCAGCAACGCATCAACATTCTGCATGATGTGCTGGCTTCGCGGACCGCCCACCCGGGGTACTGATCCCATGTTGCCCGGCTGCAACAGGCAGCCCGTCTGACCGCCGCGGCGGGTCGCACGATCTCTCCAGTGCGGTCCGCCGCGCTCTGAACATTTCGTCGCGGTTCGGACGAGTGCACTCGGCCCGTCACGTCGTCGAGCAGGCTCCGCCGGCTGTCCCGTCAGTTAGTCATCAGCGACACCGCAGCGGTGGCACCAAGATCCCAGTATGCCCCACGGTCGGCGGCGGACAGACCGCCGAGGACCCTGCGGCCAAAACGTTCTTCGCCGCGTTCACATCCCGATCATGGACCGCCCCACAGACACACTCCCACTCCCACTCCCAGATGTGCAACGGCAGCTCCGCGACGACCACCCCGCAGGACGAACATGTCTTCGACGACGGGTAGAACCGGTCGATTCTGTCGGTCTCGGCATGGGTGACCCGACGCTACTCCTCCCGCCACGCCCGGGACCGCTCGGCAAGCGCCCGATTGTACACGTAGCGAACACAACCAAACGTCATGGCAAGCTGCACGGACTGCTCCGGATCCGGGTAAAAGCGATAGCGATATGCCCGCTTGATCGTCCGGCTTCCCATAGCCATCAGAATAGCACACCTGTTCGACAGACTGGCGCTGTTGTCGATGCGCTAACCCCGCCCTGAACGACGGGGCCTGCACGCTACGTTTCATGGTCACACAGGGCTCGGCACCACATGGCGCCAAGCGCCCAGGTCGACTCCTGCCCTGCGCAGACACGCGCGCGGTGGCTGACGCAGAGGGCGATCTTTGCTACCAGGCGAAGTGCTCGGGGGCCGTCCGGTAGCCCGGGAAAATCTCGTCCAGCCGGGCAAGCGCCTTCTCATCCAGGCGAACGTCGAGCGCCCGGACAGCGTCGTCAAGGTGCTGCTGGATGCGCGGGCCGACGATCGGCGCGGTGACGGCCGGCTGGTGCAGCAGCCAGGCGAGCGCGACGTCACCGGGCTCGTGGCCGAGCTCGGCGGCGAAGTCCTCGTAGGCCTCGATCTGGGGGCGCCTGGCCTCCAGGGTCTGCGCGGCACGGCCCTCGAGGCGCCGCCTGCTCTCGCGCTCCTTGCGCAACACGCCACCGAGCAGCCCGCTCTGCAGCGGCGACCACGGCAGGATGCCCACGCCGTAGTGCTGCGCGGCGGGCAGCACCTCCAGCTCGACCTCCCGGGTAAGGAGATTGTAGATCGGCTGCTCGCTGACCAGACCGAACGTCCCGCGCTGGGCCGCGGCAGCCTGCGCCTGGGCGATGTGCCAGCCCGCGAAGTTGCTGCTGCCGACGTAGAGGATCTTGCCAGCCGTGACGGCGACGTCGATGGCCTGCCAGATCTCATCCCACGGGGTGGCGCGGTCGACGTGGTGGAACTGGTAAACATCGATGTAGTCGGTCTGCAGGCGGGTCAGGCTCGCGTCCAGCGCACGGCGGATGTTGAGCGCCGACAGCCTGCCCTCGTTGGGCCACTCCCCCATGGCGCTGTAGACCTTGGTGGCCAGCACGGTGCGCTCCCGGCGCCCGCCGCCCCGCGCGAACCAGCGGCCGATGATCGACTCGGTGTGGCCCCTGCCCTCCCCAAGGCCCGACACACCGGCCGAACGCAGGCCATAGGCGTTGGCCGTGTCGAAGAAGTTGATGCCGTACTCCTGCGCCGACTCCATGATCTTATGAGAGTCGTCCTCGCTGGTCAGGGGGCCGAAGTTCATTGTGCCGAGGCACAGACGCGAGACGGACAGACCGGAACGACCGAGTTGGGTGAACTGAATCTTGGGCGGAGTCCTCTCGATGAGGGATCAGCCGGCATCTCGCTCAGGCAAGCGGTATGCCGGCATCATCGAGTCTGCACCTTCGAGCGTGCTCCAGGTCAAGCCGGCCGAGCACCACCCGTGCCGCCGCCGGCCGTGCCACCGTGGTCTGCTCATGCGCCCAGCCGGCTCACGTCCGCCGGGGGTCCATCGCGGCAGGGCACCGAGTCAAGGCTGGGTCAGGTCAATCTTCACCGGAAACGGCGCGACGGCTTCGATCACGCCAGTGTGAACGTCGCCGACCCGGTAGATCTGTACAGCGGGATCGAGCACGTATGTGTAAACCAGTGGCACGCCCGTTGCTGACGGCTCGACCCGCCAGTAGAACTGGATGCCGGCCCGGGCGTACTGCTCCGGTTTGAAGACGCGGTCCGTGGTCTCCGAGCCTGGCGAGACCACCTCGCCGACCAGCAGGATGTTCTCCGGACGCATCGGCACGGTGTCGACCGTGCCTGCCCGGTACACGACGACGTCAGGCCGGCGGACAGTGAGTGGAACATCCTGGAGCCGGACATCGAAGTCAAGATCAGCGAACCACCCCGGCGCCCCAGCCAGCTCCAGCGCGACTGCGATCTTCTTCGCCAGCCGGTTGTGCATCAGCGAGGCGCTGGGGACCATGACGACCATCCCGTCCACGATCTCGATGCCCCGGCTCTGCTCCTCGGACAGCGAGTCGTACTGCTCCGCTGTGAGCTGCTGGTGCATCCAGGCAGGAGCGACCATCTCCGCGGTCATGGCGCACCTCCCTCGCTCGGCCCCAGGCACGATGCTCCAGATCAAGGGTAACCGGCCAGCCGCACCCGTGAAGCGGCTGACGACCAGCCGCGGCGAGCACCGCCCGGTCATCGCTGCCCCGATAGGGATCGAGACCCAGATAGGTGAACCCCGCGACTCGCGCCCACATCCAGGCGTCACCGGACAGCCGCGACAGGCCCGAGGTGTGGGTGCACAGCTCCCGCAGGGTGGTCGAGCCGAACGGCGTACCGCCCTGCTCCGGCACGATCGCCGCGACCGTGTCATCCACCGATTCGTCGCGGGTAGGAGCCGGCACCGGTGACCGGCCGACCTCACCACCCGCACGAACTGATGGGCGGGACCCGCCGCGCCGGAGGGAACAGCGCCACCCGCTCGCCTGGCCAGCTCGATCGCCGAGCCGAGGGCTGGCCAGGTGAGCGCGGTCAGACAGGCGTCAGCGCAACCCGTGGGAGAGCAGGGCGCCGTCCAGCACGTGGACCGTCAGGATGACGATGACGCCGGCCAACACAGGCACCACCACCAGGCGTTCGGCCCTCCCGTCGGTGCGGGGGACCAGGACGACCTCCATCCGCCAGTTCACCGGCCAGAGCAGGAGGCAGCCTCGGGGGGTCAGGCAATCACCGATCAGGTGCGCAAGGCATCCCAGGACAACCGGGTAGGCGACGAAGCTCATGTCCAGGCCGTGCATCAGATAGACGGCGACCCCGGCCGTCACGCAGTCCTTCAGCCCCGACCAGAACTCGTGCCCCTTGAAGTCCAGGCCGAGGCCGCGCAGCCCGAAGCCGACGAGGACGAACAGTGCCGCCCACCAGCCATACCGTAAATGGTCCGCCAACAGGCTCATCGCAACGCCCATGGCGAGCGCGAAAAGCAGGGAGTGGGTGGCATGCCGATGGCCACCGCTGGCCCGGCTCACCCATCGGCAGATCGTCCGAGTGACCGGGCCGAGGGTGTTCGCGATCCGGCCGTTGGGATGGTCGATGTCGGGCAGCAGACCCGCACCCGCGGCCACCACCCCGCCGGCGATCACCTGCTGGGACGACAACGACAGCGCGTAGGTCCCCAGCCAGTCCTCCCGGCCCAGGAAGGGCACGACCGCCAACCAGAGCGCCGCACCACTCAGCGCGTGCGTCCGCCCCATCACCGCTGACAAACCTCATTGATCGGCATTCGGCGGACTCTAGCCTGACGTTTCCACCGGGCCACGCCGGGCGTGCCCGGCCGGTCCAGGCGGGTGCGGGCGGAGGTGTCACCGAGCCGACGCGGCGACCTCCCTGAGGTAGAGGTGCGAGTAATCACGAAAGCTGCGGCCAGCCCGCTCTCAGGCAGGCACCGCGACATTGAGACGTTCCTGGGCGGCCGCGGCGGAAAGGCGTTTGTCATAGCTGATGAAGACCAGCGACGGCACATCGAGCCGGAGGGCCGTCGCGAGATGAAGAGCGTCCAGCGACCGCAGCAAGGGATCCGTCAAGGCCGCGGCGGAGACGAGGATCGGCTCCTCGACGGGCACGAGCGTGACGCCGGGAACCCGGGGAAGCGCGGCGGGGTCGCTGCGACGCAGTGCGCGGGTCACTTCCAGCGCGGCAAGCGCAGATGACACCGAGACGCCAGGCCGGGCGGCGAGCCAGGACACAGCGCGCGTGTCTCCAGCTCTGGATGGATCAGCTTCACCAACGCGCTGGAATCCAGATAGATCACGCAGACTCCTCGCGCAGTTCCGCGACGACGTCCGTGGAATCGCGCCCGTCCCAGCCGCCGGTGGGAACCGGTTCGGGGAGATCAGCCAGGCCCGCCGTGGGCACGGTGACGCGCCCCTGCGCGACGAGTTGATCCAGGTAGTCGCTGCCGGCCTGGGTCAGTTCCGGCACCAGCCTCGCCCACGGCCGCCCGTTGCGAGTGATGATGATCGACTCTCCCGCGTGGGCGCGGTCGACCCAGCTACCCACGGCGTGGCTGAGATCCCGCATACTGACGGTGGTCATGCCATGAGTCTAACAGTTGTTAGACATGAGGTCTGATCGCGGCGATGCCGCCAGGGCTGGAGCGGCGGAGGCGTACGCGACAGCGCCGACCGGCACTAGCAGTTACCGCTTCTGACCTCCCGGTCCGTCACCAGGGCCGCGCGAAGGTCACTTTCCGTGCCGACTGGTTACTCTAGGTTGCGAGGAATGTGAGGGCCCGGTTGCGGTCACGGGCGATGGAGTTTTTCCGAAACTCGCCATGGCTGATTCGAATCAGATCGCCGGGATCGTAAAT
>NZ_CADCWT010000249.1 GCF_902806485.1 Candidatus Frankia alpina
GAGGCCGGGTTGACCTTGCGACCGCCGCGGGTGACGAGCTGGGGTCGGTGTGGGCAGACTGCGCTGATCCGGGTCCGGGGGCCCGGTCGGGGCGGGTGTCGGTGGCGGGGATGGTCTGCTACCGGGCCGGTCAGGCGCCGCGGTTGTTCTACCGGAGGCTGAAGCACCATGGCCGTAAAAACGAGCCGAAGTCGTGTGCCTGGTGGGAGTACCGGGACCTGATCGTGGAGGTGCGCAGGCGGTTGGGGCGGCCGGTGGTGCTGGTCTGGGACAACCTCAACCGGCACCGGTGCGCGGAGATGGCCGCGTTCGTCGCGGCGAACGCGCTGTGGCTGACCGTGGTCGCGTTACCGTCCTATGCTCCCGAGCTGAACCCGGCGAAAGGGGTGTGGTCGGTCCTCAGACGCGGACAGATCGCCAACCGTGCCTTCGGCAGTATCGACGAGCTCGCCGCACTGATCGGGCGTGACATGGCCGGGTTCCCACACCGCCCCGATCTCCTCGAGGGCTGCCTCGCCGGCACCGGCCTGACCTGGGGTACGTCATGATCCCGACCAGAACCAGCATGATCCAGCAACATCATGATCCAACGAAATCACACATTAAAGATCAGTAAATGCGAAGAGCCGGTATTCGTACCTCGGGCGCGGAGGCGGTCGTCAAGTCTGGCAAGCAGGGCAACTATCTCGCCTGCGGTGAACTCGTAGCTCTCGGTCACGCGGTGACCAGCTCGCGGGCGGGGAAGAAGATGTTGAGTTCGCTCAGGAACTCCGGTGTTCGGGCAATGACTTGATCGCGGGTGAGAAATGGATGGTCGGGAATCTATGGCTCCGGCAGGCGCCGGCGCTCCCGGTCGATGGCGGGGCTGCCTCCCAGGCACAGACGGCGTCATCGCCGTCCTCGCTCTCGCGGATGATCTTAGCGGTCGCCGGGGCGGACATGACCCGCGCACGACGCGCGGCGGCAAGGCCCTCGGCTATGCGCTGTGCGCGGACACAGAACGCAGCGGTCGGCCTCTCTGATTATCTAATCAGACAACGTCGCCGGCGGAAACTCCAGCTACCGTTGGCAGGCGCGACGTCACCACCGTCAAGGAAGACCAGATGTTCGGCCTCCTGCCCTGACGTCTGTCTGGGGCATCGACCCCTGCCGCCGGCCGAAGGCGGGTGAAACCGGTGTGTAGGGGTGGTGATACCGCCGTTGTCTAGCCTCCTGTTCAGAGCGCGCGGCCCCCTCCGGGCGCCGCCACCGCTTCATCCGCACCGCTTCGTTCGTAACGCCTCACCCGCATCCCTGCCTGCCCGCATCCCGTGGAAGGAAGACGTGTGACAGTTTTGCCCGCAGTCCAGGCCGGCGGCCTGGTCAAGAGATTCGGTGACGTTCGCGCTGTCGATCAGATCGATCTCGAGGTGCGCCACGGCGAGATCTTCGGGGTGCTCGGGCCCAACGGCGCCGGCAAGACGACGATGCTGAAGATGCTGGCCACACTGCTGCCGATCGACGGCGGCCGGGCCGAGATCTTCGGCGTCGACGTCGCCGCCGAGCCCCACCGGGTCCGTCAGCTCATCGGAGTGACCGGCCAGTACGCCTCCGTGGATGAGGATCTCACCGCCGCTGAGAACCTGTGGCTGTTCGGCCGGCTCCAGGGCCTGCGCTCGGCGGACGCGCGTGCCACCGTGCGCCGGCTGCTGGAGCAGTTCGGTCTGGGGGAGGCCGCCGAGCGGAGGATCTCGACGTTCTCCGGCGGGATGCGCCGCCGGCTCGACCTCGCCGCTTCCCTCATCACCCGGCCGCCGCTGATCTTTCTGGACGAGCCGACGACCGGTCTCGACCCGCGCACCCGCGGCCAGATGTGGGACACCATCCGCGAGCTCGTCGACGACGGCTGCACCGTCCTGCTCACCACGCAGTACCTGGACGAGGCCGACCAGCTCGCCGACCGGGTCTGCGTGATCGACCACGGCCGCAAGGTCGCCGAGGGCACGCCGGACGAGCTCAAGAACCAGGTCGGCGACTCGACCCTGCAACTGCAGCTCGCCCCCGGCGCCGATCAGGAGCTCGCCCGCGCGGTGGTGCGCCGCGTGCTCGGCGAGGAGCCGGTCACCACCCCCGAGTCCGGCCGGCTGAACGTTCCGCTCGACGTCGCCGACCGGGCCGCCGACGTGCTGATCGCCCTGCGCGAGGCCGCCGTCGCGATCGCCTCGGTCAACGTCGCCAAGCCGACCCTCGACGAGGTCTTCTTCGCCCTCACCGGCCACGGCCCGACCGGGGCCGTCACCGGTCAGGACACGTCCACCGACATCACCACGGAGATGGCCCGATGAACACCGTTCTCGCCGAGCCGGCCGTTGCGGGTCGGCGGCCGGCCCCGGTCACCGACCCGGCCGCCGCCGTCGCCCGCACGCGGGCCCGCCCTGGCGTGGGGGGCACCTTCACCCAGACCCTCGCGATGGCGTGGCGGTCGTTGAAGAAGATGCGCCGCAACCCGGAACAGTTCTTCGACGTCGCGTTGCAGCCGCTGCTGTTCACCGCGATGTTCGCCTAGGTGTTCGGCGGCGCGATCTCCGGTGACGTCCACAGCTACCTGCCGCTGCTGATCCCCGGCATCGTCGCCCAGACGGTGCTCACCACCTGCATGGCCACCGGGACGCAACTGCGGGAGGACATGGACAAGGGGGTCTTCGACCGGTTCCGGTCGCTGCCGATGTCCCGGATCGCACCGCTGGCCGGCCCGATGATCGCCGACCTGCTCCGGTACCTGATCGCGGCGAGCCTGACCTACCTGATGGGCCTGATCCTCGGCTACCGGCCCGGCGGCGGGGTGCTCGGCGTGCTCGGTGCGATCCTGCTGGCGGTCCTCACCGGCTGGGCGATCGCGTGGGCGTTCACCTGGATCGGCACGGTCGCCCGCAGCGCCCGCGGCGTGCAGGGGATCTCGATGATGATCCTCTTCCCGCTGACGTTCCTGTCCAACGCGTTCGTGCCGTCGAAGACGATGCCGGGCTGGCTGGAGTCCTTTACCAAGGTCAACCCGGTGTCACATCTCGTCTCCGCCACCCGGGACCTGGCCAACAACGGCGTGGTCACCGGGCAGGTGGGCTGGACGCTGCTCACCGGGCTCGTCGTGGTCGTGATCTTCATGCCGTTGTCGGTCCTCAGCTACAAGCGGAACCTGTGATCCGTGGCCCGGCGGTACGTCGTCGCGCCGTCCGGCCAGCCGCTCGACGAGGACGCGCGCCTCGTCGAGTAGCTGCGCCGGGCGCCGACCGTCGTCGTCCGCCCGGGCCGCCGGGAGTGCCCCGGGCGCCCGGCGTTCGGTGAGCGCCTCGACCCGCGCCCACCGCAGCGAAGGGATCGTCGCGACGTAGGAGAAGCGTTGCGCCAGCGCGAGCAGCTCCACCGCCTCCCGCACCGTCGGCCCTGCCTGCCGGCCGTCGCGAAGGCCCCAGGCACCGAGCGCGAACAGCACCGTTCCACACGCCGGGTAGTCCAACGCGGCGCCGCCGCGCCGCATGACGTCGACGCACCGGCGCAGAGCGGCGCGGAACAGGTCGTGGCCGGTGGCGAGATCGTCGGTGGTGGTGGCGTGCCAGGTGAACGCGGCCAGCGCCACCGCGTCACCGACGAGCGCCCCGGGCTCGACGCCGGTCGGTTCGACGCCGGGCCACCGCATCGCCCGCAGCCCCTGCGCCGCCTCCAGGTAGCGGCGCAGGCCGCCGGCCGCGTCGCCGCGGGCGAGCTCGAGCTCCGCCCGGCCAATCGCCGCCATCATCGGACCGCTGTGTAGCGTGTCGCTGGGCGGGCCGATCCGGGCGAGGTACTGCTCGGCCGCGTCGAGCCGGCCGTCGTTGATGGCGTCGAGCGCCAGCAGCACCCGCAGCTGCGCGACATCGTCGTGGGCACCGAGCCGCTCCAGGACCGGCAGGGCCGCCTGGGCGTGGGAACGGGCGGCCGGCAGATCCCCAAGCTGCATCGTCAGTTCGGTGAGACGCGTGTGCATCAAGGCCGTCAGCCACGGCCCGTCCCTCGGTGCGGCCAGTGCCAGCGCCCGGCGTGCGGCCGTGGCTGCGGCCTGCGCGTCGCCGGCGTTCTCCCGCTGATGGGTCAGCCACGCCAGAGCGTGCAGGCGGGCGGGTGTGCCGGTCGGGATCGTCCGCCAGCCGCGCGAGCCGCGTCTCGGCCTCCGCGATCGGCGCCGCCGGGGCGAGGGCGAGCAGTACCCGTGTCGTACCGACCAGCGACGGATCGTCCGCCGTCTCGGGGGCCAGCCGTGCCAACAGGTCGCGGACCTGCGACGGGAGAACCCCGTCACCCATGAAGATCGCAGTTCTCGCCACGGCGGTCCCGGCGGCCAGCGCCGCCGGGACCAACCTGGGCGGCGGTGTCCAGCCGGCCAGCACCGCGGTGACCGCGTCGTTCAGCGTCATCATCCGGACGTGCTCGCCGCGGATCGTCCAGAACTGTTCGAGCACCGTCACCAGCCGCGCGAGCGTCTCGGCGTCGTCGCCGGCCAGCGTGGTCCGCAGCTCGTCGGCGAGGTTCGTCTCCTCGGCCGCGATCGCGTCGATCGCCGCGAACTGCCGCTCGGTGGACAGACCTGCGCCGTGTCGGGTCGCGTGGCCGACCGCCCAGTCCCGCTGGGCGCGGCGCGCCGATGCCTGCTCGCCGGCCTCGGCCAGCCGTAGCCGACCGAACTCGCGGACCGTCTCCAGCATCCGGTAGCGCACCCCGACGGCCGACTCGCGCACGCTCAGCAACGACTGGTCGACGAGGTTCTGCACCGTGTCGACGGGATCTGAGCCGTCAGCGGGACCGGGGACGGTCCGCCGCCTCGAGGGTGAAACCGTCCGGGAAGAGCGCCAGCCGGCGCAGCGACCGCCGCTCCGGCTCTGCCAGCAGGTTCCACGACCAGTCGATCACCGCGAGCAGCGTGCGGTGGCGGTCCGGGGCGGCCCGGTCCCCGCCGCGCAGCAGGGTGAACCGGTCCGCCAGCCGCCGGTCGACGTCCTCCACCGACATCGCCCGGACCCGCGCCGCCGCCAGCTCGATCGCCAGCGGAAGCCCGTCGAGCCGGTCGACGATCTTGCCGATCACCTCACGGTCGAGCCGGACGGTGGGGCGGCGGCGCGCTGGCAGAACAGCTCGATCGCGTCGGCGCGGGCCAGTTCCCCGAGCTGGTAGACCCGCTCGGCGCCGATCGCCAGCGGGGCCCGGCTCGTCGTGAGCACCCGCAGGTCGGCGGTGGTCGCGACGAGGAAGGCGACCAGCTTGGCGACGTTGGCGACGAGGTGCTCGCAGTTGTCCAGCAGCAACAGGCCCGGCCCCCGGGCGAGCCGCGCGGCGATGCGGGCGCGCAGGTCGGCGCGCTGCGCGGGGGTCAGCGCCCGGGGCTCGCCGATCGAGTCGTGGACGCCGAGCGCGGCACCGATCTCGCCGAGCAGGTCCTCGGGTGCCGTCACCCCGACGAGCTGCACGACATGCACCACCGGCAGCGTGCTGTCCCGGGCGAGCAGGTACGCCAGGCGGGTCTTGCCGAGACCACCCGGCCCGACGATCGACACCACCCGGGACCGGTCCAGCAACGCCCGCAGCTCGTCGACGTCGTGCTGGCGGCCCAGCAGGGCGTTGGCGTCGTACCGGATCCCGTCACGGATGGGCCGCTGGTCGAGGACGAGCAGCTCACGTTGGATCCGGGCGAGCGTCTCCCCGGGGCTGATGCCCAGCCGCTCCCGCAGGTCCCGGCGGTAGCCCTCGAAGCGGTGCAGGGCCGCTCCGGGCCCGCGCACCGCGGCCTCGCTGCGCAGCAGGTCGGCCAGCAGGCCCTCGTCGTCGGGCCGCTGCGCGTGGGCTGTCTCCAGGATCGGGAGCGCCTCGGGATGCCGGCCCGTCCGGCTCGCGGCTGGCCGCCCGGCGGACGTCGGCGAGCGTCCCCCGATCGTCCGCCGGCACCGGCGGCAGCGACGCGCCGAGCTCGAGCGCCTCACGGGCCCGCTCGGCGGCGGCTTGAGGATCAGCCGCGATGAGTTTGGCGGCCTCGGCCACCAGCCGGCCGAGCAGGCAGCTGTCGACCTGCACCGGCGGGAGGCCGAGCCGGTAGCCGTCGCCGTCGCGCACCACCGCGCCGGCACCGCAAGTCGCCCTGGTCCGGGAGACGACCACCTGCAGCCCCTTGGTCGGGTTGGCCAACGGCTCCCCGAGCCAGATCAGCTCGACCAGCCGCCGGGACCGCACCGGCCGCCCGTGCTCGGACGCCAGCGCCGCCAGCAGCGCCTGAGGCCGGTCGCCCGCCACCGGGGCGCCCTCCCAGCGCACCCCGTCCAGGAGGGTAAGACTCACGACCACGCTGATCAGT
>NZ_CADCWT010000250.1 GCF_902806485.1 Candidatus Frankia alpina
GTTTCGGGCGCGTTCCTGCTGGAAGCGGACCGTCGGCCGGGGTAACGGCCCCGACCGACGCCCGATCATGACGTTTTTTCCTGGCATACAGTCCCCGTGCGGGGGGAGTCTGGAACCGACGCACGCTCGGGAGGAACTGCATGGGCGAAGGTAGACAGACGGACATGGACGATCTCGGCGCGGCAGGTGCCTATGACGCCCGCCGGATCTGGGAGGTGGGGGAGCCGGTTCACGCGGTGATCTACTTCCATCCCGCGGTACCCCGCTTCGGGGCGGAGGCCGGCTCTCACGGCTTCTGGATGGGGTACATCGGCATGCGGGCCGCACCGCTCGGTGCGGCGTCCGCAGCGACGATCACCTCGGCCTTCTACAACTTCGCACCGCGCCGCATCGCCCGCTCCGTTCCGGACGTCTGGGCCTACTCCTCGCCGTCCCGGCTGCTCGACGCCCGCCTCGCGGCGATCGATGTCGTGCTGCGTGAACTGTGGGGGCTGGACACGACGGGCGTGGCGGTGCGGCGCGCCGCAGCGCTCGCCGGTCGGGCGGCGGCGGCCGCGGTCACCGCCGGGCGGCCGCTGGCCGCCGCCAACGCAGCCCTGCCCCCTCCCACCGAGCCGCACCTGGCGCTCTGGCAGGCGCTGACGACGCTGCGGGAGCACCGGGGCGACGGGCACATCGCCGCCTTGGTGCACGCCGAGGTCGGCCCCTGCGAGGCGCTGGTCCTCGCCGCGGCCACCGGGCGCAGTCCCGGTGAGCAGTTGCGGATCTCGCGCGGTTGGAACGAGCGGGAGTGGGCGGACGCGGTCCGTGACCTTTCCGCGCGCGGCTGGCTCACCGCCGACGGCACGTTGACCGAGCGCGGTGCCCAGGCCCGGGACGCGATCGAGGACGCCACCGATCAGCTGGCTGCGGCCCCCTACCTGGCACTGACCGTGGCGGAGCGCGGTGACCTGTACGCGACGCTGTACGGGCTTGCCGAGCGGGTGGCGTTGGGCAGCGGGTTCACCTGGCCCAACCCCATCGGGCTGGACTGGCCGCCGTCCTCGGAGCGGTCGATGGTGGACCTGCGTCAGCCGGTGGAGCAGCGTCAGCCGGTGGAGCTGGGCTCGATCGAGGGATAGCCATAGCCTCCGGTGAACGGCTCCTCGCCGAAGTCGCCACCGTCGAACCCCGCGTCGTCGGCGACGCCCTCAGCGATGCCGCGACGCAGCGGCCCCGGACCGAGATCCGGCGGGTCCAGCTCCGCCGGGTCGAGGTCGTCCGGGGTCAGGTTGATGTCGTCGACCTCGCCGTGCATCTTCGACCCGTTCAGCACCACCGGGATCTCCAGATCACCGACCACGTGTTCGACGTAGAAGGCACGGGCGCCGATGAGCCACAGCGCGAAGCCCGGATCGAGCCGCGGCAGCAGATCGGCGGCTACGTCGGTGAGCCCGAGCGCCTCCTGCGTGTCGGCGATCTGGTCGGACGCCTGCTTGTATAGGATGCGGATCGCCGTCTCCGCGAGCAGCCCCTTGGCGATCTCCACCGAGTCCGGGGAGGCGGACAGCAGGTCGGAGATGCGATGGGCGACGATCGCGTTGGCACATCCCCACTGGCGGGCGAGCTTCTGCTGCGCGGAGAGCCGGCGGACGAGCCCCGCGAAGCGCATCAGCCGCCAGCACTCGTCGTAGACGACGTAGCGCTGCACGCCGTCCTGGCGCATCAGGGCCGCTTCCATCCACGCCTGCGCACACGTCATGATCAGTGCGATCATCTCGTCGCTGCCCTGGACCCGCTCCAGGTTGAGCACGGCGATCGGCCGGTCGAAGTCCAGCGGAGAGGTCGTCGGCCCATCGAACAGGCCGCCGAGCGCGCCATGGGTGAGCCGGCGCAGCGTCAGGGTGGCGTCCCGGGAGGCATCGCGTAGCTCGGTGGCCGTCATCGGAAGGTCGACGCAGTCCTCCTCGGTGGGATCGGTCATCGCCTCCAGGACGTGCGGGAGCAGCGGGGTCGCCCAGCGTTCCGGCGAGGTGCCGCTGATCTGCCGGGTGACGACGTCGAGGGCGAGGTCCACGGCGGTGTGCTCGGCCGGGGTCAGCGGCACGCCCTTCGCCGTCTCGATCAGCGACGACAGCAGCGACGACCTGGCCCGCTTGACCTCGCGGGCCCAGTCCGCGTCGGCGATGTTCATCGGGCGCGGCGGCGCGTCCAGCGGGTTGAGTCGGGTCGCCATGCCCGGACCGATGTAGGTGGGCTCGCAGCCGAGCCGGCGAGCCAGCCGGGTGTACTCCCCCTTGGGATCGCAGGGCACCGCCGCCTGGTAGCCGAACGCCGCACCGCGGGAGATCAGCGTCTTGAGCAGCGCCGACTTGCGGGAGCCGACCGCGCCGAACACAGCGAAGTTCGGGTTCTCGATGACCTGCTGGCGGTACAGCTCGAAGACGTCGAAGTCGAACGAGTTCCCCGACCACACGTGCCGGCCGATGTACATCCCGGGCGCGGCCAGCCCGGAGTCGACCACGAACGGGTAGATGCCGGCGATCTGCGCCGTCGTCTCCATGTGCGCCGGCAGCCGCATCTTGTGATAGGCGCGCCCGGCGAAGGGGCCGAGCAGCTTCGAGGGCTGCGCCCCGCGGCGCAACGCCGCCTGGGCGCGACGCATCGCGGTCTTCTCCGCCGCGGCGGCGGCCCGTTCCGTCCGGCGGCTGCGGCGGGGCGACGGGCCGGCCGGCGACGTCGACCGGCGCCGCCGCGGACCGCCGCCGAGGTCGACGAAGCCCTCGGCGTCCCGCCCCGGGTCGTGCCCGGCCGCCTCGTACGCCGCTGCCTGGTAACCGTCCGGGTCGTAACCGGCCTCGTCGAAGCTGGGCGGGTCGAGATCGTCGAAGCCGGCGCCCTCGAAGCCGGCCTCGTCGTCGTACCCGTCCGTCTCGTCGGCGTCGCCGTACTCGTTCGCCTCGTGGTCGGCGTAGGGGACTGCACCGTCGCGATGGAGCGCGCCGCTGCCGTTGTCGGTATGGCTGCCGTGCCCCGGACTCATCGGACCTGCGGCGTGGAGACCCCGCCGTTCACGGCGGAAAGGAAACGCCGCCCCTGTTCGGCCACGGATCGACCTGCCTTTCATAGGATATGATCATGTCCTGTTTCCGGAGGTCAAGCCACTCCCACCGCCAGCGGTAGGGCCCCTACGCTGAAGCCCTGGTCTTGTTCTCCGACGAGGCGCACCATCTCCAGCCGGCTGCGCGACGCCAGCGTCTCGGCCTCACCGCAGGCGTCGGCGAGCCCGTCGAGATCGTCGGCGGAGACCGTGACGAACCCGTGGAAGCGGAACGCCCCGAAGCCGGCGATCAGCTCCTGCTCGCGCCGTTCCACCTCGTCGGCCTCGGCCACGTCCCGCTGCGTCGTGACCTTGCCGACCTTGTCCCGCATCTGCTGTTCGCCGAGGTGCGCCATCCGCCGGCGGTTCACCGCCCTCTCCGCCTTGCGACCGGGCAGCGGCTCCACGACAAGCGACACGGTGCGCCGGCAGGTCGTCTCCATCAGCAGCGGAGCGAGGAAGGCGGCTGGCGAGGGCACCCGGGGCCAGCCGTTGATCCAGTAGGTGGTGTGGTACCCCGAGTCTGTGCGGTAATGATCCCAGGCGGTGACGGTCCGCACGGGACCGGCCGCTGCGGGATCGATTCCGGATGCCAGGCCCTTCAACCCGCCGGCGAGGTCGGTGCTCGCCCCGCCGCGGGCGTCGATCATCTCGATCGAGTACGGATCGTAGGTCGTGCGGATGACCGCGGCCAGCGCCCGCGGGGGCAGCCAGCCGACCGTGTTGATCGACGCCCGGGCGAGCGCCGCCTCCATGGTGCGCAGCTCGCCGAGCAGGACCGCGCAGGCCGCCTGGTCGCCACCGCCGGCCCGCTGGATCGCTCGGCGGGCGTCCTTGGCACGCAGTTGGAACGACAGGTAGGTCTCGTGCCGCTGGGCGACGGGACCGGCCGCGTCGATCACCTGCTGGTAGGCGTCCGCGGCCCAGGAGTCGTCGTGGTGGCCGCGGACCCGCCAGTGGCGTTGGAGCTGGTCGCCGGAGTCGGGCAGGGTGCGCTCCAGCCACTGGATGCGGGACAGCTTGCCGCCGCCGGCCGTCAACCCGGCCAGCAGCTCGCCCCAGGCATCCACCCTGGCCTGCTGGTCGCCGGACTCCAGCAGGGCGAACTGGCTGCCCTGCACCTGCAGGACAGCGGTGTAGGTCTGTTTCTTGGCGTCCTTGACCACCGCTACGTACCGGCCGCCGCCGACCGGTACGGACAGCATCACCAGAGAGGACAGCGGCCCGGGAAGGACCGTGCGGCTGAGCTGGTCCTCTCCGGCGCCTAGCCGGAAGAACGCGCCACGGAACACCGACTCGCCCGTCACCTTCTGTATCGTGAAGCCGAAAAGGATCGGCACCCACTGGTCGAGGTTACGATCCTCCACCCGGACGAAGGCGACGAACAGCAGGGCCACCGCAAGCAGTACCCAGAGCGGAATGGCTACCAACGGTGACCGGAGAGCGCCGAGAACGCAGAGCATCACGCCGATCATCAGAGCGAGCTGCGGCCAGCGCATGCCGAGCATGACGCCGCCGCGTTCGAGCGGCCCGAACCGATAGCTGCGTTCCGCGACCATCTAGTACCTCACTCGCCGATTGATCATCTGCGCGGTGCCGCCTGTCTGCCCGCCGTGCTCACTGACCGCCGGTGCGGGATGGTGGGAGGCCACCGTGGCCGGCCGGGCCGCCGGGGCGACTGGCGGCCGGGCCTGGCCGCGGGGATGTGCCGTTCCTGGCCGGTGCGACGCGGGTGGCGGTCCGGGGCGCACCGCTTGGCCGGGCGCTGGCGCCGACCGAGACGGCCGTCCGGGTGGGGCCGCCGGACCGGGCCGGCTGCCGTACGGCGCCGCCGGTGCCGGAGCCGCTGGTTCGGGGCCGGCCACTGCCCCGCACCGACGCGGTTGCGGCACCGGCCCGGGGGGACCCACCCACGGGCGCGCCGATTCCGCCGCGACCGGTCCGTAGCGCGGCTGGCCGCGCGAGTCCCGGCTGGACGCCAATGCCACCGCTGTCGCCGAGCATCCCGCGATTACGCGTCTGGAGCCGGGCACCGATTCCGCGGAAGGTATCGCGGGACGTCGATCCGAGCAGCGCGCCCGCGCCCTGGCCGAAGGACGCCGCGCTACGCCGGCCCGCCGATCCGACTGCCCGCATCAGATGGACGTCGGCGAATCCCATGAGGTGCATGAGGACGAACGGGGCGAACACCGCGGCAATCATGACCACGGTTCCACCGAGGATCGTCAGGGTCTGATCGACCGTGGAACCGGTGGAGTCGCTGGCCATCCCGGCACCGAGCGAAAAAATCGCATAGATGACTGGCTTCGCGAAGATCAGAGACAGGAGGATCTCGGCGGCGCGCTTGATCCATGCGCTCGTCGACATCGTCGGCTGCCCGGCGAGATAGAGCGGGATGAAAACCGCCATCACGATGATTGCGACCTTGCGAATGTAGAGCACCACGAACAGCGCGAAAGAGAACATAGCGACCAGCAGCGACAGCACGAGATCGAGGGCGAAGTTGCCCTGTTCCGGTAGCGCTCGTACCTGAGCCACGAGGTCGGCCCCCAACGGTTTCCCGTCACCGAAGGCGTCGGCGATGCCGTCCGAAGCGGTCAGAATCATCTGAAGCAGGGCAAGTGCGATGAACGAGCCCAGGATCGAGGTGCCGGTCGCAGCGAGTGCCCGAACGAATACGTGCGGGTCACCTCGCACCGCACCCATGATGCAGGCACAGAGAAAGAGCCCGGTGACGACCAACACTGCGATCCCGAACGCGATGTTGTAGTTCTTGACAACGTAGTCGGCGTTCAGATCGATGGTCGTCTTCTGCGCCGCGAAACTGAACACGGAACTCGACAGGTCTGCGGCCATCCCGCAGAACGCCGTCCCCATCGAGTTGAAGTAGGCATCCACACTCCCCGAAATCGCACCTTTAACTGCACTTAGGGGATTTGGGTTGAAGGCCAGAATTACCGTGCCGTCGCCTGCGTTACCAGTCGTCATGCGCCCGCTCCGATCAGAAGAAAACTGTTGAATTCCTCGGACCGTTGCTCGGCCGGGTCTGGGCCATCTGGGCCATCATCGGAATCGGAAAGTTTCCAATCTGATCCGTTCCAATTCACGCTACACAGGTCGGTACCCCAGAAGTCGCGCGGCTTGAAGTTCGGCGATCCATTAAGGTTGCCGGCGTTTGTATTAAGC